>CAZOHN010000004.1:0-50477 GCA_964579325.1 uncultured Rhodobacterales bacterium | reverse complement strand
TGATCTTGAAGTAGCCGCCGCCGGCCAGCTTCTTGAACTTCACCAGCGCGAAGTCCGGCTCGATGCCCGTCGTGTCGCAGTCCATCACGAGGCCGATCGTGCCGGTGGGCGCGATTACCGTCGACTGGGCGTTGCGGAAGCCGTGCTTCGCGCCGAGGTTCATCGCTTCGTCCCAGGCCGATTTCGCAAGCGAAACAAGACCCTGGTCGGGGCAATTCGCGTGGTCGAGCGGCACCGGCGCGACATTGACCGCCTCGTACCCGGCGGTCTCGCCATAGGCGGCGCGACGGTGGTTGCGGATGACCCGCAGCATGTGCTCGCGGTTGCGGGCAAAACCGGGGAACGGCCCAAGCTCGCCTGCCATCTCGGCCGAGGTGGCATAGGCCACGCCGGTCATGACCGCCGTGAGTGCCCCGCAGAGCGCGCGTCCGCCGGCCGAATCGTAGCCGAGCCCCATGTTCATCAGCAGTCCACCGATGTTGGCATAGCCAAGCCCCAGGGTGCGGAAGTCGTAGGACAGCTGCGCGATTTCCTTCGACGGGAACTGCGCCATCAGCACGGAAATCTCGAGCGTGACTGTCCAGAGCCGCGAGGCATGGACATAGGCGTCGGCATCGAAGCGACCGTCCCGGTAGAAGGTCAGCAGGTTCATCGACGCGAGATTGCAGGCGGTATCGTCGAGGAACATGTACTCCGAGCACGGATTGGACCCGCGGATCGGTCCGTCTTCGGGGCAGGTGTGCCATGCGTTGACGGTGTCGTGGAACTGGATGCCGGGGTCGGCACAGGCCCAGGCCGCCTGCCCCACCTGTGCCCAGAGATCGCGTGCCTTGATGGTCTTGGCGACCTTGCCGTCGGTCCGGCGCACAAGCGCCCAGTCCTCGTCATTCCAGACCGCCTTGAGGAAGGCATCCGTCACGCGGACCGAGTTGTTCGAGTTCTGGCCCGAGACACTGGCATAGGCCTCGCTGTCCCAGTCGGTGTCGTAGGTCGGGAACTCGATGCTCGCGTAGCCCTGTCGGGCATATTGCAGCACGCGGTTGATGTAGACCTCGGGGATCGCCGACTTTTTGGCCGCGCGGATCGAAGCCTTGAGGCTTTCGTTCTTCGCCGGGTCGGTCGCATCCTCGATGGTGCCGTCCCAGGCACCGATGGCGGCGAAGATGGCGTTGAGGTGACGCTCGTGCATCTTCGAGCCGGCGACCAGCGAGGCCACCTTCTGCTCCTCGATCACCTTCCAGTTGATGAAGGCTTCGATGTCGGGGTGATCCATGTCGCAGATCACCATCTTGGCGGCCCGCCGCGTCGTGCCGCCCGACTTGATCGCACCGGCGGCCCGATCGCCGATCTTGAGAAAGCCCATCAGGCCCGACGACTTGCCGCCGCCCGACAACTTCTCGCCCTCGCCGCGCAGGCGGGAGAAGTTGGTACCGGTCCCCGAGCCGTACTTGAACAGCCTCGCCTCGCGGACCCAGAGGTCCATGATCCCGCCCTCGTTCACCAGATCGTCGCTGACCGACTGGATGAAGCAGGCATGCGGCTGCGGATGCTCATAGGCGCTGTCCGACTTCGTCAGCTTGCCGGTCTTGTAGTCGACATAGAAGTGCCCCTGGCTGGGCCCGTCGATCCCATAGGCCCAGTGCAGGCCGGTATTGAACCACTGGGGGCTGTTCGGCGCGGCCATCTGCGCGGCCAGCATGTAGCGCATCTCGTCGAAGTAGGCCTTGGCGTCTTCCTCGGTCGAGAAATATCCGCCTTTCCAGCCCCAGTAGGCCCAGGCACCGGCGAGGCGGTCGAACACCTGGCGTGCCGACGTCTCGCCGCCGAAACGCTCGGCCTCTGGCAGAGCCGCAAGCGCATCAGCATCCGGGACGGAGCGCCACAGGAACTCCGGCACACCCTTTTCCTTGACGGGCTTCAGCCGTGCCGCGACACCGGCCTTGCGGAAATACTTCTGCGCGATGACGTCCGAGGCAACCTGGCTCCAGCCGGCGGGTATCTCGATTCCCTCCAGACGAAACACAACCGTGCCGTCGGGATTGCGGATTTCGGATGTTGTGCGCGAAAACTCTAGCGCCGCATATGCATCGCGGTCCGCCTCGGTAAACATGCGTGCGATCTTCATCGTCTCTTGCCCCATCGTTCTTTGTGACTGGCGGGCCTGTCGCCCCCCTGTGGATCGGACCCGCAGCGTCGAGAACAGAATGGGAGCGCCCGGCGCACCGATGCGCCCGACCCGTCGTGGCCGCCCCCCAGCGGCCCGTTTCGCGGTGATCCCAGCCTGTTCCCGGCCACTCCACCCAGTGTCTCGCACCCACTAGATGTTGTGTCGCTCCGGTCAACCAACACAACCTGACGTAGGAGATGCAGTGCGGTCAACGGAAATATTTGAATCGTCCCCTGCATTTTTTGATTGACGGGACGGTGTGACTGCCTAACGCGGCGTTCACCATGATTCACGGCAGCGTGAAGCGGCTGCGGGGCCGCGCAGGTTTTCCGTTTCGAATGGCCCGATTGCGGCAGGAAGTTGAGGGATCAGGCGAATTCACGCCGCGCCCCGGGACCGTAGCCTCTGGAGGATGGTCGGGGCGAGAGGATTCGAACCTCCGGCCCTCTGCTCCCAAAGCAGATGCGCTACCAGGCTGCGCTACGCCCCGACTGGCGGCGGGATACCCCGATTTCGCGCGGCTGGAAAGGGCCTACTCCCCGCAGGGCCAGGCGGCGCGGTCCTGCGGAAGACCGGGATGACGCAGTTCCGCGCCTTCGGCGATCCCGATCCGGGCGGCAAGCCCCCCATTTATCTCCAGGACAGCGAGGACTGCCTCGCCGCCGGCTATCGCCGTCCGGTCGAGCGGCCGGGCGTTCGCATGCACCTTCCGGACCGTTCCCGTGTCGTCAAGAAACACCATGTCGAGGGGGATCAGCGTATTCTCCATCCAGAACGCCACCGCCTGGGGACGGTCATAGACGAACAGCATGCCCGCGCCCGAGGGCATCGACTCACGGAACATCAGGCCACGCGCCCGTTCGGCCATGTCGTCGGCCACCTCTACCGAGAAGCTCGCCATCCCAAAGGGTCCGCGCAAATCCACCCGGTCCACCTGGCAATCCGCCGCAACGGGAGCGGCCCAGAGGAGGGCGAGAACCGGAAGGGCGACGCGCGCGGTCATCTTTCGCTGCGCAGGCCGGCGTCCCAGGACGCAACGAGCGTCGCGAGGCGCCCGCGACGACCGTCGATGACCTTGAGCGTCACCGCTTCGCCGGGCTGAAGGTCCGAAAATCCCGATCGTCGAAGGACTTCGATGTGGATGAAGACGTCCTCGCCATGACCGTAGACGTTGGCGAAGCCGAACCCCTTGCCCTTGTCGAACCACTTCACGCGCGCAGGTACGAGCGGAATGGCAGCAAGTTCTTCCGGGGCGAGCAGCGCGATGTCCTCGAGACCGGCGCCGATGGATCCCTCCGGCGGGCGCACCTCGATCACTTCGACGGCCTGTCGGCCACGCGGCGTGGTCTGGACCGAGACTTCGATCTCGGAATCCTCGGCAACCGAGCTCTGCCCGAAGCTGCGCAGGACGTTGGCATGCAGAAGAATATCGGCACCGCCCTCATCTGCGACGATGAAGCCGAACCCCTTGATCGGATCGAACCATTTCACCCGGCCGCGAAGCATCGCAACCTCCGGCTTTCCGCTCTCTTCAGTCAACGAGGCACCGTCCCATCCCTAGACCGCCCAACCCCTTTTTCAAACCTTCGTAGCAACTATGCAAGGGCAAATCTGCTTGTGAACCAACCCATTGCATTTCGCGAAGCGTGAATGTCAGGGGCTTAGGCGCACGGTTTTCCATCGGCCGCCAAGGTCATCACGACGCCAGCGGAACCGATCGTGCAGCCGGAACGCACCGTCTGCCCAGAACTCGACTTCCAGCGGCCTTACCCGAAAGCCGCCCCAGTGCTGCGGACGCGGAGGCGCCATTCCGTGAACTGCCGTGACCCTGGCAACCTCTGCCATCAACGCCGTTCGCGACTCCAATGGCTCGGATTGTCGGGACGCCCAAGCCCCCAGCCTGCTCTTGAGCGACCGCGAAGCGAAATAGGCGTCGGCCTTCTCTCCATCCTCCCGCTCTACAAGTCCCCGGACCCTTATCTGCCGGCGCAGAGACTTCCAATGTAGCACGAAAGCGGCCTTTCCGTTAGCGTCAATCTCACGAGCCTTCTGCGAGCCGTAATTCGTGTAGAACACGAAGGCATCGTCCTCAACCTCGCGCAGCAGGACCATGCGAACGTTGGGCAGTCCCGTTGCGTCAACTGTCGCGAGTGCAATGGCGTCGGGATCGTTGGGTTCGGTCGCGGCGGCTTCGGCCATCCAGGCACGCGCAAGGTCGAAGGGGTCGTCGCCCGCGAAGATGCCGGTACGGTCAGTCATGGTTTCCTCCAGCAGACACCCGGCACGTAGGCCGCCCGTCGAGCCGCGACAAGGGCCTGCGTGGACCGGCGCCCGTCGCAGTCGTCGTTGCAGGCAGCCAGCCGCCGCCCTTGAAGCACCCAGAACAATGGCCTAAACGATCCGGACAGACGACGGAAGAGACGCGGGCGGGGGATGGGGCATGTCGGGACTTATGGCCGGAAAACGCGGCCTCATCATGGGGCTTGCAAACGACAAGTCCATCGCCTGGGGCATAGCGAAGTGCCTTCATGAAGCCGGTGCGGAACTGGCGATCTCCTACCAGGGCGATGCCTTCCGCAAGCGCGCCGAGCCGTTGGCGGCTCAGCTTGGCGTCACCCAGCTCATCGACTGCGACGTGACCGACGAGGCCTCGCTCGATGCCGCCTTCACGCAGCTGGGCTCGGCCTGGGGCAGCCTTGACTTCGTGGTCCATGCGATCGCTTTTTCCGACAAGGAGGAATTGCGTCATCGCTATGTCGATACCACGCAGGGCAACTTCCGCATGACGATGGACATCTCGGTCTATTCCTTCACTGCCGTCGCGCAGCGCGCCGAGAAGCTGATGACCGACGGCGGGGCGATGGTGACCCTCACCTACTACGGCGCGGAAAAGGTCATGCCACATTACAACGTGATGGGCGTGGCCAAGGCGGCCCTGGAAGCCTCGGTGCGCTACCTCGCGGAGGACCTTGGCAAGAGCCGCATTCGCGTCAACGCGATCAGCGCAGGGCCTATCAAGACACTTGCGGCCTCGGGGATCGGCGATTTCCGCTACATCCTGAAATGGAACGAACTGAACTCGCCGCTGCGCCGCAACGTGACGCAGGAGGAGGTGGGCAAGTCAGCGCTCTACCTGCTTTCGGAACTTGGGTCGGGCGTCACCGGCGAGGTTCTGCACGTCGACGCCGGATATCATGCCGTCGGCATGAAGGCGGTGGATGCGCCGGACATCGCAACCGTGAACGGCCGCAAGGAGGCAGGTCAGTGAGCTCCGACCGCCTGCCGCATGAAAAAGGGTTCCACGTCAGCTGGGACCAGATCCATCGCGACAGCCGGGCGCTGGCCTGGCGGCTTGACGGACGGGGCCCCGACAATGGGGCCTGGAGGGCGGTTGTGGGGATCACCCGCGGCGGACTGGTGCCCGCGATGATCGTCAGCCGCGAACTCGACATCCGCGTGGTCGATACTGTCAGCGTCAAGAGCTACAACCATCAGGAGCAGATGGAGCCGATCGTCACCAAGGCACCGCAGGCCGACCTCATGGGCGACGGCGAAGGGATCCTGGTGGTCGACGACCTTGTCGATACCGGCAAGACGCTGGAGCTGGTGCGGCGGCTTTACCCGAAGGCGCACTTCGCCACGGTCTACGCCAAGCCGCAGGGGCGGCCGATGGTGGATACCTACATCACCGAGGTCAGCCAGGACACCTGGATCTTCTTTCCATGGGACATGGCGCTGCAGTACGTCGAGCCCTACAGGGCGCGCGACTGACGGGGTGTTCCGAAAGGGGTCCATACCCCTTTCACTCCGCAGGGGTTATTTGGGACGAAAGGAAGGGGTGGCAGGGTGGCCTTCGTTCTGAACCCACGCATGGCGGCGACCGAGCCGCCGCCGGTCATGGAGGCGCGGCGCTGGATTGCCGGGCGCGTGTTCCCGGCCGACCGGCCGCTTCTGAACCTCAGCCAAGCAGCGCCCGTCGACCCGCCACCCGAGGCGCTTCGGCAGGCGATGGCCGAGGCGATCCTGAACGATCCTTCCGCACATCTCTACGGCCCGGTGCTGGGGCTTCCGGCGCTGCGCGAAGAGGTCGCTGTACGGTGGTCGGGGGCCTACGGCGGCACAATAACCGCCGACGAGGTGGCAATCACCTCGGGCTGCAACGAGGCCTTCGCTGCAGTGATGGCGACACTCGCCGGCACCGGGGATGAGGTTCTTCTGCCAACCCCATGGTATTTCAACCACAAGATGTGGCTCGAGATGACCGGCGTCAGGGCGGTTCCACTGCCCACGGGACCGGGTCTTGTGCCGTGCGCGGAACAGGCGGCAGCGCTCATCACCCAACACACTCGGGCGATCGCACTCGTCAGCCCGAACAATCCCGGTGGTGCAGAGTATCCCGCCGAGACACTGCGCGCATTTCTCGACCTCGCGCGGAGCCATGGCCTCGCCCTGATCGTTGACGAGACCTATCGCGATTTCGACAGCCGGCCGGGCGCGCCGCATGAACTTTTTGCCGATCCCGCCTGGACCGATACGCTGATCCACCTCTATTCATTCTCGAAGGCTTACCGACTGACCGGGCATCGGGTGGGCGCGGTAGTCGCCTCGCAGGCGCGGCTGGCGGAGGTCGAGAAGTTTCTCGACACCGTCACCATCTGCCCGAGCCAGGTCGGCCAGATCGGCGCACTCTGGGGCTTGCGCAACCTTGGCCAGTGGGTTGCGGGCGAGAGAACCGAGATCCTTGATCGGCGGGCGGCAATGGCGACGGGGTTCGAGGGCCTGCCGCACTGGAGGCTTCTGGGATGTGGCGCCTATTTCGCCTACGCCGAACACGACTTCCCCCTGCCCTCGCCCGCGCTGGCCAGGCGCCTTGTCGAGGAACTGTCGATCCTGATCCTCCCGGGCACCATGTTCCGCCCCGCCGACGACCCGGCCGGGGCCCGCGAGGTGCGCATCGCCTTCGCCAACGCCGACCGCGCGGGGATCGCCGAATTCTTCCGCCGGCTCCGCACCTTCCAGCCCTGAGCGCCACCCCTCGGGCCTTGCCCAGCAGCGCCGCCCGGCTTACAGGGAGGGTCGGTACAGGCTGCGGGGAGGCATCATGGCAGGCGTGGGCAAGAAAGCGTCGAACTTCGTCGTCTGGGCGATCCTCGGCCTGCTGGTCTTTGCGCTTGCCGGGTTCGGTATCGGCGAGTTCGGCGGCGGAGTGAGGTCCGTCGGGGCAGTGGGTGACACCGAGATCGCAGTAGAGGAATACGCCCGTGCGCTCGAGGCGGAACTGCGTGCCCGGCGCGCCTCGGGCGCGGAGGTGCCGTCACTGGCCACGCCCGAAGGGCAGCGCATCGCCCAGGGCGTCCAACGCCAGCTTCTGGGAACCGCCGCGCTCGACGGCGAGACGGAGCGTCTCGGTCTTTCGGTCGGGGACGCAGAGGTGCGCGACATCGTGCTGGGGATCGAGGCGTTCCGTGGGCTAGACGGAACCTTCGACCGGGCCGCCTATGCCGAAACCCTGCGGCGAAACGGGCTGACCGAGGACGATTTCGAAGCGCAGATCCGGCGAGAGACTGCGCGCACGCTCACGGTTGCGGCTGTGACCGGCGGCGTTGTCATGCCTGCAACCTTCGTCGACACGTTGCTCGCCTATTCGGCGGAACGACGCGACATCCTCTGGGTGCGGCTCGACGACTCGATGCAGGACCAGCCCCTCCCCGAACCGACGGACGCAGACTTGCGGAGCTATTTCGACGCCAATCCCGATGACTTCATCGCGCCCGAACAACGCCGCGTGCGGTATGCGGTGCTGACACCCGAGATGATCGTCGCGGGCAATCCTCCGGATGAAGCGGAATTGCGCCGGATCTACGACCAGCGTGCCGCCGAGTACAACCTGCCCGAGCGACGGCTGGTCGAGCGGCTGATCTTTCCCGATGCCGCGGCGGCCGAGGCGGCGCGGGCGGCCCTCGACGCAGGCGGTCAGACCTTCGAGGCGCTGGTCATGGGCCGCGGGTTGTCGCTTTCGGACGTTGACCTCGGAGACGTAACCCGGACCGAGCTTGGCGCGGCGGGCGACCCGGTCTTCGCGCTGCAGGGGCCGGGAGTGGCGGGCCCGGTCGACACATCGCTCGGGCCGGCCCTGTTCCGCGTGAACGCCATTCTCGCGGCGACGACAACACCGTTCGCGGAGGTGCGCTCCGACCTTGCAGAGGAAGTCTCGATGGGCCGCGCGCGCCGCGAGATCGCTGACAAGCGCGACCCTATCGACGACCTTCTGGCCGGTGGAGCGGACCTTGACGAGCTGTCCGCCGAAGTGGGCATGGCGCTTGGCGAGGTTTCGGTCTCGGAGGAAAACGGCGAAGGGGTCGCGGGCTATACCGCATTCCGGGAAGCCGTTGCGCGACTCACGCCCGACAGCTTTCCCGAACTTGTCGAACTCGAGGACGGCGGGCTTGCGGTGGTGGAACTGGTAGAAATCGTCGCCCCTGCGCTGCGCGACTTCGACGACGTGCGTGAAGCGGCAGCCGAAGGCTGGCGGCAGGCCGAAACGGCGCGCCGGCTTCTGGAGAGGGCGGGCACGATCCGCGCGGCACGCACCGCGGGTGCAAGCTTCGAGGCGCAGGGCCTCACCGTCGACGTCCGCAGCGGACTTGCCCGCGAAAGCTTCCTCGATGGTGCGCCAGAGGGCCTGATCGACGCAGTATTCGGCCTGGAAGCGCCGGGCGAGACCCTTGCGATGGAAGGCGATGGCGGAACAGCGCATATCGTCGAACTGACCGCGATCACCGCACCCGATCCGGCAAACGCGGAGACAGCGCTCCTTGCAGCACGTCTTCAGGATGCGATGAACCAGAGCTTCGCCGACGACCTGCTCGAGACCATGATCGGCGCCCTCGAAACCGCAGCCGGCATTACCGTGAATCCGGCTGCGATCAACGCGGTCCACGCCCAGTTCCCGTGAGAACCGCATGTCCCTGAGCCCCGCTTACGAGGCCTTCGAGGCTGGCTACGCCGCCGGTCGCAACCAGGTGGTCTGGACCCGACTTGCCGCAGATCTCGATACGCCGGTGTCGGTGATGCTCAAGCTGGCGGGCGCACGAGCGGATACGTTCATGCTCGAGAGCGTGACCGGAGGAGAGGTGCGCGGGCGGTACTCGGTGGTCGGCATGAAGCCCGATCTGGTCTGGGAGTGCCGCGGCGAGGCAAGCCGGATCAACCGGCAGGCTCGGTATGACCGTTCCGCCTTCGCGGATCTCGCCGGGCACCCGCTGCAGACCCTTCGCGACCTGATCGCGGAAAGCCGGATCGAGATGCCGGAAGGGCTGCCGGCCATCGCGGCGGGGCTGTTCGGCTACCTCGGCTATGATATGATCCGCCTCGTCGAGCGGCTCCCGCAGACGAACCCTGATGTGCTGGGCGTTCCAGACGCCGTGATGCTGCGGCCCTCGGTGGTCGCGGTGCTCGACGGCGTCAAGGGCGAGGTGACCGTTGTGTCGCCGGCCTGGACGGGCTCGGGCCTCTCGCCGCGTGCGGCCTTTGCGCAGGCCGCCGAGCGGGTGATGGATGCCGTGCGCGACCTCGAGCGCGCAGTGGCCGGCGACCGGGACCTCGGCGAAGCGACACCGGTGGGCGAGGCGGTGTCGAACTTCACCAAGGACGACTACAAGGCCGCCGTGGAGAAGGCCAAGGAGTATATCCGCGCAGGTGACATCTTTCAGGTCGTGCCGTCGCAGCGCTGGCGGCAAAGCTTTCCCCTGCCCCCTTTCGCACTTTATCGTTCCCTCAGAAGGACAAATCCGTCACCCTTCATGTTCTACCTGAACTTTGGAGGGTTCCAGATCGTGGGTGCGAGTCCGGAGATCCTGGTGCGCCTGCGCGACGGAGAGGTGACAATCCGTCCGATCGCCGGCACCCGTCCCCGCGGCCGCACGCCCGAAGACGACAAGGCGCACGAGGCAGACCTGCTGGCCGACCCCAAGGAGCGGGCCGAGCACCTGATGCTGCTCGACCTCGGCCGGAACGATGTAGGTCGCGTGGCGCGGATCGGCACAGTCCACCCGACCGAGACCTTCACCATCGAACGCTACAGCCACGTCATGCACATCGTGTCGAACGTCGTGGGCGAGTTGCGGGAAGGCGAGGACGCGCTGTCGGCGTTGCTGGCCGGGCTTCCGGCAGGCACCGTTTCGGGCGCGCCAAAGGTCCGGGCGATGGAGATCATCGAGGAACTCGAGCCGGAAAAGCGCGGCATCTATGGGGGCGGCGTGGGATATTTCGCGGCCAACGGCGAGATGGACATGTGCATCGCACTGCGTACTGCCGTCCTGAAGGACGGCCAGCTCTACATCCAGGCAGGCGGCGGCGTGGTCTATGACAGCGACCCCGAAGCCGAATGGCAGGAAACCGTCAACAAGGCGAGGGCGATCCGGGCGGCGGCCGAGGATGCCGGGCGGTTCTCCGGAGGGAATGGCTGACCTTTTCGGTCGATATCCCTTGCCGTAGTGGCCCCCTGGTGCATAGTTGACCATCATGACCGCGCCCCTGATCGACCCCTTCGCCCGCGCGATCCGATACCTCCGGGTTTCGGTGACGGATCGCTGCGACTTCCGCTGTGTCTACTGCATGTCCGAGAACATGACGTTCCTTCCCAAGAAGGAACTCCTGACGCTCGAGGAACTCGACCGGCTGTCATCGGCGTTCATCCGAATGGGTGTCGAGAAGCTGCGGATTACCGGAGGCGAGCCTCTGGTACGGCGCGACATCCTCACCTATTTCCGGGCAATGGGCCGACACCTCGAGTCCGGGGCGCTGAAGGAGCTGACCCTGACCACGAACGGCTCGCAGCTGTCGAAGTTCGCGAGCGAGCTGGCAGCCATCGGCGTCCGCCGGGTCAATGTATCGCTCGACACGCTCGATGCCGCGAAGTTCCAGAAGATCACCCGCTGGGGGCGCCTTGCCCAGGTCCTCGACGGAATCGAGGCCGCGCGGCGGGCAGGATTGCGGGTCAAGATCAACACCGTAGCCCTCAAGGGCGAGAACGACGACGAACTGTTCCCCCTACTCGACTGGTGTGCCAAGGAAGGCCACGACCTGACCTTCATCGAAGTCATGCCGATGGGTGACATGGGCGGAACCGACAGGCTTGATCAGTACTGGTCGCTCAAGGACTTGCGGGCCAAAGTTGAGGAGCGCTTCCGGTTGACCGACCTGCCGGAAAGAACGGGCGGACCGGCACGGTATGTGCGGGTGGAGGAGTCCGGACAGAAGATCGGCTTCATCACGCCGCTAAGCCACAATTTCTGCGAGAGCTGCAACCGGGTGCGGCTGACCTGCACGGGCGAGCTCTACATGTGCCTCGGCCAGGAGGACATGGCCGACCTGCGCACGCCGTTGCGGGCGAGCCCGGAGGATGCGCTGGTAGAGCGAGCGATCCGCGACGCCATCACCCGCAAGCCCAAGGGTCATGACTTCGACTACTCGCGGCAAAAGACCGAAGGCCAGGTCAGCCGCCACATGAGTCACACTGGCGGCTAGGCTGGCGCTCAGCCTACACGTTCACCCTTCACCCATACTCCACGGACAACCGGCGCTCCTGCGACACGGGCCACCCTGATCACGTCGGCTCGGTGTCCCGGAGTGAGTTCCCCGCGGTCAGTGAGACCCGCCGCATGAGCTGGCGCGATCGTGACGGTGGCGATCCCGCGCGCCATGTCGCCCCAGAGATCGCCGAGCCGAAGCGCCCCGGCAAGCAGCGCCGCGGGAACGTAGTCCGACGAAAGGATGTCGAGAAGCCCTTCCATTGCAAGGGTTTCAGCCGCGACGTTACCGCTGTGAGAGCCGCCGCGGATCAGGTTCGGCGCACCCATCATGACTGCGATACCGTGCGTGTGGCAGGCCTGCGCCGCCTCGGCGGTTGTCGGGAATTCCGCCAGCCGGATTCCATGCCCGGCGGAGACCGCCACCTGATCGGCGGTGGTGTCGTCGTGGCTTGCCAGCACCGCGCCATACCGTCGCGCGGCCGCCACGGCCCCCGCCTCGTGCGCCGCGCCCAACCTGGCCCGCAATTCCACCTGGCCGGCGACATGGTCGGCGAATTCCGCCTCGGACAGCCCGTGCTTGCCGCAGACGTAGTCCCTGAGCTTGGACACGTCGCGGAACTGGCGCTGGCCGGGCGTGTGATCCATCAGGGAAACGAGCCCCACCCGGTCTTCCGCCCCGAATTCGGCCAGTTCCTCAAGCAGGGTCTCGGAACAGACTTCTGCTCTCAGATGGAGGAAATGCGATATCCGGAGAGCATTTGCAGACCGAAGTTCAAGTAGCTCGGATGCCAGCGCGCGGGCATACTTGCCATATCGCGCCTTGACGTCGGACACGACGGAACCCACCCGCATCGCATCGAAGACCGTGGTAATGCCAACGCTTGCCAGCTCGGCATCATGCGCGATGATCGCGGCGGCGTGCGGCCACTCCACACGCGGACGTGGCTCGATGTGGCGTTCAAGGTTGTCGGTGTGCAATTCGACAAGGCCCGGGCAGACAAGGTCGCCCGCGCAGTCGATCGCGCCGGGCGGCACCGAGGACCCCGGCGAAGCATCCGCGATGTGCCCGCCGCGCAGCACCACGGCCCCTCTCATCGTTCCTGACGGCAGGACGAGGGTTGCATTGGCAAGGATCGTCTCGGTCATGTCATCGTCCTGTTGCGAAGGCCCGGTCTGGTGCCGTAGCCGGGAAGGGCCCGAAGAAGGTGAGGGGAAGATGGTCGGATTTCAGCGGTATGCGATCTACTGGGTGCCACAGGCCGGACCTTTCGCTGACTGGGCAGGGGCCTGGCTGGGGTGGGATCTGCTGATGGGGCGCGCCGTGCCACACCCGGTCGCGAAGGACTTGCCGCGCCCGGTCTCGGAGATCACTGCGGCGCCGCGCAAGTACGGGCTCCACGCCACGCTGAAACCTCCTTTCGCGTTGGCTGAAGGCAAGACCACCACCACGCTGAACGCCGCACTCGCGGGGCTGGCTGCTCGTCTCGCTCCTGTCGAAGTGCCGGCGCTCCGATTGGGCAACCTTGGTGGATTCCTCGCCCTGGTTCCTCCTGAAAGCGACATGTCCCTGCGGTCTGTGGCCGATGCCTGCGTGACCGAGCTTGACGCGATGCGTGCGCCGCTGAGCGAGAGCCAGCTCGCACGGCGGCGCGAGGGTGGCCTGACGGAGCGACAGGAACGAAACCTTACGACCTGGGGCTACCCATATGTTCTCGAGGAATTCCGCTTTCACGTCACGCTTACGGGCCGCCTTCGCCCTGGCGAGGCGGTGCCGGTGGCAAGCTTTCTCGCCGCGCGGGCCGAGCCCCTGGTCGCGCGACCGTTCCGGCTCGACCAGGTGGCTCTCTGCGGCGAAGATGAAGCGGGACAATTCCATCTGATCCGCCGCTACACGTTGACGGGCTGAAGCGCGGCGAGGAAAGCGGCGGTCGCCTCGGGCAGGCTGCCGTCGTTGCGAACCTCGGTCACCGGCACGCCCGCAGGCATCGTGAAGCCGGTGCGGGAGAGCCGTGCCGCGATATCGTCCGGCGCTTCGCGGCCCCTGGCGGCAAGACGCCGGGCAAGCACTTCCGGCGCGGCGGTGACAAGGATCACCCGGAGTGCGGGGAAGAGCGCGCGTGCCTCGGCCAGCACGCCGCGCGAGCCGTTGAACAGGACGGTCCGGCCCTCTGCGAGGTCCTGGCGCACCGTGGCGGGGATTCCGTAGCCGAGCCCGTGCGCCTCCCAGGCAAGCACGAAGTCGCCGATTGCCTTGCGCCGGGCGAACTCGGCCGTCGTGACGCCCTCATAGTCTTCGCCGCCGGCTTCGGCCGATCGGGTGATGACCCGGCGGACGAGAACGAGATCGCTGCGCACGGAGGCAGCCGCGGCCATCAGGGTGTCCTTTCCCGCGCCCGAGGGGCCGACAACGGCGATGAGCGCGGCTCCGGTCATGCCGGGGCCGGAGTGAAACCGGAGACGTCAACTTCGCGGTCGCAGACCCGCGCGCGGGCGGCTTCGTCATGGAAGATGCCGAGGATCGCCGCACCACGTGCCTTGGCCTCCTCGATCAGCGCCAGCACGGTCTCGCGGTTGGCCGTGTCGAGCGAAGCGGTGGGTTCGTCGAGAAGCATCGCAGGATAGTCATGGGCGAAACCGCGGGCGATGTTGACGCGCTGCTGCTCGCCGCCCGAGAACGTGGTGGGCGACAGGCTCCAGAGCCTCTCGGGAATGCGCAGGCGGGCAAGCAGCACCTCGGCGCGGGCAAGGGCCTCGCGGCGAGACACGCCGAGGGCAAGCAGCGGCTCGGCAACCACTTCGCGCGTGGGCACACGCGGCACCACGCGGAGGAACTGGCTCACATAGCCGAGCGTGGACCGGCGCAAGGCGATTATCTCACGCGGTTCGGCCCGCGCCACGTCGACCCCGGCCACCCGGATCGCACCCTCGCCGGCGAGGTAGTTTCCCCAGATCATCCGCATCAGGGTCGACTTTCCTGCCCCTGACGCCCCGGTGAGGGCCACGCATTCCCCGGCCCCTACAGCAAGGTTCGCCCCCCGCATCACCGGGATCACCGCGCCACCTTGCGTATGGAGCGTGAAGGCCTTGCCGACGCCTTCGACTTCGATCACAGCACCTAGAGCCATTTTTTCCACTTGAAGAAGAGATAGGTTCCCACCGCCGAGGCGAGCATCAGTGCGATCGCCATCGGATAGCCCCACTCCCAGTCGAGTTCGGGCATATTGGCGAAGTTCATGCCGTAGGCGCTCGCGATCACCGTGGGCGGGAGGAACACCACCGCCACGACCGAGACGATCTTGATGGTCTGGTTCTGACTCAGGTTGATCATGCCGAGCGTCACGTCGGTTATGAGCGCGACGCGGCTCTCGAGGAAGTCACCGTGCACCTCGAGCGCCTGGATATCGCGGAAATGCGCCTTGATCGTCGACTTGATCAGCGCCGCCTCGGCCTTCTCGGTCATCGTTGCCTGGTAGTAGCCGAGCATTCGTTCGACACTGAGCAGGCCGAGGCGAACCCTCGACAGCAGTTCGCCCTGGCGACCAACCTCGGTCAGCGCTTCGGCCAGCGCATCGCCGCGACGCGCGCCGGACTCGGCGTAGACGTCGCGCGCCAGCGTGTCGAGCGCGCGCCCGGTGCCCTCCAGCAGGTCGGCGAAACGCGCGATGATCTCCTCGACGAGCCCCAGGAACAGACGGACCGGAGTCGTGCAGCCCGTGGTCGACCGGTCAGCACGGTCGGGAAAGGTCTCGAGCGGCCGGGGCGCATGGTGGCGGACGGTCACAAGACGGCTGTGCGAGAGAATGAAGGTGACCGGCCCCGACATCGCCGACTTGCTTGTCGACAGGCCCGGCAGCACCACCGTCATGTAGTCCACCCCACCCTCGCGATAGAGACGGTTCGAGATCTCGATCTCTTCCATGTCGGCAAGCGTCGGCACCTGCATGCCGAGCGCCTGGACCGCGGCGACCTGTTCCGGCTGCGGCCGGTAGAGGTCGATCCAGATCGCACGGGAGATGTCGGCCTCCGGGGGAAGCCGTTCGAGCTGGCCGTTCGTTTCGCGATGGGCGAACATCATGAGCATCAGACCTGCAGCACCGAGGATACCAGGAGCTGCGTATAGCCGTGCTGGGGGTCGTCGAGAACCTGGTCTGTAAGGCCTTCCTCGACCACGCGCCCGCCCTGCATGACCATCAGACGGTCGGCCAGAAGGCGCACTACGGCCAGGTCATGCGTGACGATCACGGCCGAGAGGCCCATTTCGCGCACGAGGCCGCGCAGAAGGTCGAGCAGTCGTGCCTGCACGCTGACGTCGAGGCCGCCGGTGGGTTCGTCCATGAACACGAGCCGGGGACCGGTTACGAGATTGCGCGCGATCTGGAGGCGCTGCTGCATTCCGCCCGAAAAGGCCGTGGGCCGGTCGTCGATGCGGTCGGGCGCGATCTCGACGCGCGCGAGCCAGTCGAGCGCGGTCTCGCGGATACTCCCGTAGTGCCGCGCGCCCACCGCCATCAGCCGTTCGCCCACGTTTCCGCCGGCGCTCACGCCCATGCGCAACCCGTCGCGAGGGTTCTGGTGGACGAAGGCCCAGTCGGTCCGGCCGAGCATCCGGCGCTCGGGTTCGGTCATCGCAAGAACATCGCGCGGGCCGCGCTGGCGCGTGGCGAAGATCACCTGCCCTTCGTCAGGGGTCAGATGCCCGGCGAGGCAGCCCAGGAGCGTGGACTTCCCCGAGCCACTTTCGCCCACAATGCCCATGACCTCACCGGGAAACAGGCGGAACGAAACATCCGCGCAGCCGATGCGAGGCCCGTAGCGCTTGGTCAGGCGTTTCACGTCGAGGAGTGGCTCAACCGTGGCGCTCATGCCGCATCCTCCGCGCGCCTGGAGGCGCAATGGTCGGTGTCAGAACAGACGAACATGCGTCCGCCCGCATCATCCATGATCACCTCGTCAAGATAGCTGTCGGCCGCACCACAGAGTGCGCAGGCACCTTCGGCCTTGGTCGCCTCGAACGGGTGATCCTCGAAATCGAGGCTCACGACGTGCGTCCAGGGCGGGATCGCGTAAATCCGTTGCTCGCGCCCCGCCCCGAACAGCTGGATCGCCGGTGAACCGGACAACTTGGGGTTGTCGAACTTGGGGATCGGCGAGGGGTCCATTACGTAGCGGCCCTCGACCTTGACCGGATAGGCGTAGGACGTGGCGATGGCGCCATGGCGGGCGATGTCCTCGTAGAGCTTGACGTGCATGAGCCCGTAGTCCTCGAGCGCGTGCATCCGCCGGGTCTCGGTCTCGCGCGGCTCGAGGAAGCGCAGCGGTTCAGGGATCGGGACCTGGTAGACGAGGATCTGCCCTTCGGCGAGCGGCGTCTCAGGGATTCGGTGGCGGGTCTGGATCACGGTCGCCTCGGCGGTGCGTTCGGTTGTCGCGACCGCTGCGGTCTTCGCAAAGAATGCGCGGATCGAGACGGCATTCGTCGTGTCGTCCGCGCCCTGGTCGATCACCTTGAGAACGTCTTCCGGAGTGAGGCAGGCGGCCGTGACCTGAACCCCGCCAGTGCCCCAGCCATAGGGCATCGGCATTTCGCGGCTGGCGAAAGGCACCTGGTAGCCGGGGATTGCCAGCGCCTTGAGGAGCGCCCGGCGGATCATGCGCTTGGTATCCTCGTCGAGATAGGCGAAGTTGTAGTCAGACATGGCTGCCACTTGTCCCAGGGAGTTCGGAATGCTCGAGTGGAGCGTCGAGAATGTCGTGTGGCTGTTCGGCCTGTTCCTGGTCGCGGTTGTGCTGCTTCTGTTCACCTATGGCCTTCGCAGCTACCTGCTCCATCGACGCCGCCGCAGGTCCGTGCGCCGCAGCGACGACGGCGACTACATGTGGATAGGACTGGACGGTCGTCCGCGGTCCTCGCGCGACGACCCGCGCCCGGACTGGGACGCCTCCAACGCCAGTGGAGGAAGCGACGGCGGCTGGGGAGACGGCGGTGGGATCGGCGGAGGAGAGTAGGCCGGGCCAGCCAACGCGCGCGGCAGGGTTGCGCATCGGGTGGGTTTCGACGCCGGCGGCGCTGCAGGAAAAACGGCCTTCTTCCGTCACACTTCCGCCCCTTTCCACTGCGATTCCACCGGGCGTGGGGTTAGTTGGAGGGTACGATGGCCTGGATCTCGCAAATCTCGTTCGACGAAGTGGTGGCGGCCTTCATCACCTGCCTCGTGGTCCGTGAAGTGATGATCTTCTCTCTCCCCGACCACATCGCCGGCCCCGGCGGCTGGCTGATCGACACCGGCCCCGAAGACTGACCTCCGATGCTCGAGGATCTGATCCTCAATGGCATGCTCATCTTCGGCAGCGCCCTTGCGGTCCTTTGGCTGGGCCGCGTGATCCTGTTCCGGTTCGCGCCGCCTTGGGCGGTCGGCCCCGGGGGCTTCCTGATCGACACGACCGGGCGTCTGGGGGTGTTCCAGATGCATGACGCGCAAGCGATCAACCATCTGAGCGGCGCCGATGCCTCCCGGACCGGCGACACCGGGCACTGCGACTAGGGTCATTCCGCCGCCTCCCGCCGTTGCTCTTCCACGCCCGTGCGCAGCCTCCGGATCAACTCCAGCTCCGACTGGAAGTCGACATAGTGCGGCAGCTTGATGTGCTCCAGAAACCCCGTCGCCTGCACGTTGTCGGCATGGTAGAGGACGAATTCGGCATCCTGCGCCGGAGCACCGACGTTATCCTCGCCGAGTTCTTCCCAGCGTAGCGCCCGGTCGACAAGGCTCATCGAGATCGCCTTGCGCTCGCAGTGGCCAAGCGTCAGCCCGTAGCCTCGGGTAAACTGCGGCGGCTCGGTCTTCGAACCCTTGAACTGATTCACCGTCTCGCATTCGGTCAGCTCGATTTCCCCGATCTCGACCGCAAAGCCGAGTTCGGGGATGTCGAATTCGACGGGCACCATGCCAACGCGCAGTTCGCCCACGAAGGCGTGCGTCCGGCCATATCCGCGCTGGGTGGAATAGGCGAGCGAGAGGACGAACCCTTCGTCCCCCCGCGCGAGCGCCTGGAGGCGCAGCGGCCTGTCGGCGGGGAGTTCGAGTGGTTCGCGGGTCAGGTCGCCGGGTTCGTCGTCGCGTGATGGCTCGGCCTCGATCAGGCCGTCGCGGCCGAGAAACCCGGTGATATGCGGCACAGCTCCCGGCACGGCGGCCACTTCGGGCGCGGACGGGACCTCCATTCCGGCGGCCAGCGCGAAGTCGAGCAGGCGGTGGGTGTAGTCGAAGGTTGGCCCCAACACCTGGCCGCCCGGCGCATCCTTGAAGGTGGCCGAGATCCGGCGCGAGCAATCCATCGCCGCGGTATCGACCGGCCGCGAGGCGCCGATCCGGGGCAGCGTCGTGCGGAAGGCGCGGATCAGGAACACCGCCTCGATCAGGTCGCCGCGCGCCTGCTTGATCGCCAGCGCCGCAAGGTCGCGGTCGTAGAGCGATCCTTCGGCCATCACGCGGTTCACTGCGAGAGCGAGTTGCTCGCGGATCTGTTCGACGCCGAGATCGGGAATCTCGGGGTCACCCCGGCGTTCCTCGGCAAGCCAGGCATGAGCGTTGTTGATGGCGCGTTCGCCGCCCTTGACCGCAACGTACATCAGCAGCCCTCCTCGATGCGGGTGGTCCGCGGGATCGCGGCGATGTGGTGGCCTGCGCAAAGGATCACATCGAGACCGAGCGGGAAGCGTGCATGGTTGGCCCGGAAGAACTCCGCGCCGGGCAGGCTCAGCCGCGTCTCGGTCGCGATGCCCGGCCCGGTGAGCCGGTGCGCGGCACCTCCAAGAGCAGGGACGCCCGCGAGGAGGGTCGTCGAACGGTCGGGATACTCGGCGCTGCCGATCGGATAGTCCCGCGGCTCGGTGACCTCTTCCCAAGGGCCGGCGGCGAAACTCGCTCCGGCCGGGCGCGCGAAGGGGGCTCCCGTGTGAAACGTAAGCCATTCTCGCACCGCCACGCTGTCCCATCCGGCTGTCAGATGAATGGGCGTGGTCCTGTCGACAAGCGTCAGGAGGAGCACACCTGCGGCCGCGGGGAGCGGCGCGGGCGGCCGCACCCCGACAAGCGCACGGACCGTCCCGGGTCGCGCCATGGCCTCCAACACCTCACGGAAGGCGCGCGCGGCATCGCGGGCGGGATCTGCGAAACCTCCGTCGAGGACCCGGGTCGCCATCAGTCCTCTCCCCGGACCATCGTGAAGAAATCGACCTTCGTCGCAGCGGCCTTCCGCGCCCGCCCTGCCCTTGCCGCGACGGCCTCCTCCGCCAGGGGGGTGAGGACCCGGTGGCGCAGGTCGTCCGAGCGATCGGTCTGCATCAGCGCATCGACGAGAGCCGCGTTCTCGGCGTGGGTGCGGTCGCGCCCCTGGATATAGGCATGTCCGACCTCGCCGCTGTCGAGGCGGAGTGCGCAGCGCGTCACCGTCATCTCGCCAAGATTGAAGGGCGCGCCGGTTCCGCCGGTCCGCGCCCGCACCATCACGGTGCCGGTTTCGGGGCGGCGGAGCCACGCGTGGACCGGTCGCGCCCCGGACGCTTCGAAGTAGGCAGCGAGCAGCCGGTCCAGCCGGGGGGGCCGGGCTCGGGCGAGCAGACCCATGTCGGATCGGCGGGTTTCCGTTGCAGCATCAGGCATGTTGCGGCAACTCCGTTAGGACTATACAACTAGACAACCATTAGCGTGGATTCGCTGCGATGAACAAGACCCGGCAGATGAAGTTTCGGTAACAGATGGAACGTACGCCGCTCTTCAGTGCGATATCCGGCACCCTGCGCGAGGAAGTCGCGCGAGGGCTCTACCCGCCGGGCGCGAAGCTTCCATCCGAGGCTGTGCTGTCGAAACGCTTCGGGGTGAACCGGCACACCGTGCGGCGGGCGCTGGCGGAACTGACAGGCGCGGGCATCACCGTCTCGCGCCGTGGTGCCGGCGTCTTCGTGACCGCCCGGGCGACCGAGTATCCCATTGGCCGGAGGGTGCGGTTCCATCGCAATCTTGCAGCGGCGGGACGGCTGCCGGGGCGGGAGATCCTGTTTCTCGAGACCCGCGAGGCCGAGCCGGCCGAAGCCAAGGCACTGCGTCTGGGCACGGGAGCGCAGGTCCACATCTACGAAGGCGTGTCATTCGCCGACGGAGTGCCGATCGCGGTGTTTCGGTCGGCATTTCCTGCCGGGCGCTTTCCCGCACTGCCAGACGCGCTCGGCCGGACGAAGTCAGTCACGGCGGCTCTCGCCGAAGCGGGTGTGGACGACTACACCCGTGCCTCGACCCGCCTACATGCCCGCCGGGCCTCGGTGACGCAGGCACGGCATCTGAACACGCGGGAGGGTGCGCCCCTGCTCTTGTCGGAGGCAGTCAACATTGATGGCGCCGGGCACCCGGTGGAATACGGCCTGACATGGTTCGAGGGCGAACGCGTCAGCCTGACGGTCGCGCCAGAGTGATCGCCGTTGGCGAGAGCGGCAGTCCGTTGTCACACGCGCGACACGGCCTTGACTTATCCACAGGGCCACAACCCCGGAATCGGTCAGACATCATGAGCCCACTCCTGCCGCCCCTGCGCTTCGTGAACGCCACAGTCCTGCGCGACGGAGCGTTGCAGTCGAGATCGGTCTCGATAGCGGAGGGACGTTTCACGCGCGGCCCCCTGCCCGAGGTCGACATGTCGGGCTACCTCCTGCTGCCCGGGATCATCGATCTGCACGGTGACGCGTTCGAGCGCCACATCGCGCCCCGGCCCTCAGCCCCTTTCGACGCCGCGCTCGGCCTGGCGAGCGTAGAGCGCGAGGCGGCGGCGCATGGGGTGACGACCGCCTGGCTGGCGCAGAGCTGGAGCTGGGAAGGCGGCTTCCGCAGCCCCGACGCCGCAGAGGCACTCATGGCGGCCGTCGCTACGCATCGCCGTGACGCCCTGATCGACCTGCGTATCCAGATCCGGGCAGAGACCCATTGCGTCGACAGCGGCGAGCGGCTTCTTGCAGCGATTTCGCGCTGGGGCGTGGACTATGTGGTGTTCAACAACCACCTGCCCGAAGTCGCGGACCTGCGCCGCTCGGCACCCCAAACGTTTGCGATGCTTGCTCACAAGGTGGGCCGTTCCGCGCAGGACTACCTCGGCGCGATCGAGCGCGCGCAGGCATTGTCGCGGGAAGTGCCACGCCATCTGTGCAGGCTCGCCGACGCCTTCGACAACCGGGGCGTGGTCTACGGCAGCCACGACGACCCTGATGGCGAAACACGTGAGCGATACAAGATGATTGGTGCGCGTGTCGCGGAGTTCCCGCTGACACGCCGCGCCGCCGCCGCCGCCCGGGCGATGGGCGACCCTGTCCTGATGGGGGCCCCGAACGTGGTTCGGGGTGGCAGCCAGTCTGGAAATGCCTGCGCCCGTGCAATGGTTGCGGACGGGCTCTGCGACGCGCTGGTATCTGACTACTACTACCCAGCCCTCGCCGCTGCCGCTTTCCGGCTGGTCGACGAAGGACTTCCCTTGCCCCGTGCCTGGGCAATGATCTCCGAGCGTCCCGCAGAGATCCTGCGCCTGCCGGACCGGGGGCGGATCGCGCCGGGACGGCGGGCGGACATGATCGCGGTGAATGCCGAAACGCGACGGGTCGAATTGACCATCGCGGGGGGTGTGCTTGCCTTCGCCCGGGGCGAGGCGGCGCGCCGACTGGCGGGCACTGCTTCGGGCTACCGCATGGCTGCAGAATAGAACCGCTTCGTCAGCCCCCGTGCTTGTCGAGAAACGCTTCCGCAGGGAGGCTCCGGAAATCCTCGAGCGCGGAGCGAAGGAGTTCGTGGCTCCAGTCCCACCATCCCAGTGCCATCATGCGTTCGGCGACCGCTTCGGGAAGGCGGCGACGGACAGGCTGAGCGGGTACTCCGGCGACGATGGTATAGGGTTCGACGTCTTTGGTCACGACCGCATGGGTCGCAACGACGGCGCCGTGACCGATGACAACTTCGGGGCGGATGACCGCCGCGTGGCCGATCCATGTGTCGTGCCCGACGCTGGTGCGCCGCGCGCGCCGACGGGCAAAGAACGCTTCGTCGCGACCGGCATCCTCCCAGTATTCGTCCGAGCGGTAGAGGAAATGGTGCAGCGACGCCGTCTCCAGCGGATGGTCGGTTGGACCGATCCGGGCGAAACTTGCGATATTGGCGAACTTGCCGACGGTGGTGTTCGCGATATCGGCGTAGCGGTCGCAATAGGAGTAGTCGCCGATCTCGGAATGCTGCACCCGGCTGCCCTGACCGATCGCGACGAAGGCGCCGAAGGTCGATGCAATAATCTCGACGTCGGGATGGAAGTAGGGCTCGGTCGCGGAAAGGCGGGGCATGGGCGTCTCGT
The DNA here is from genome assembly GCA_964579325.1 of uncultured Rhodobacterales bacterium. Lineage (GTDB taxonomy): Bacteria > Pseudomonadota > Alphaproteobacteria > Rhodobacterales > Rhodobacteraceae > CAZOHN01. The sequence goes on along the minus strand of CAZOHN010000004.1, from coordinate 27,398 downwards.
TCGTTGCTCCGCGCGGGCCTACCAGCGCCCTGTGACGGATTGAAGAAGGAGCCGACCCTTGCGCCCGAATTCGGAGAGCGCAAGCCGCCCGTCGGTAACGGCGTCGGGATCGCGCGCGGCCAGCAGCAGCAAGGGCGCAGCCTGCCAACCGGGAAGAAGTGCGGGCAGGACAGGCCGGGGAACCGAGGCGCGAGCGGCGCGGGCGCGTGCAAGCCAGCGCTGCCCCTGCCTTGCCAGGTCAGCAACTGCTTGCGGGTCGGAGTTCGGGAGCGGCGCCCTGCCGAGCGCGCAATAACCAGGAACGGCCCGGAACCATGTCGAAAGACCCGCGGCGGTGGCGTAGTCGCGGACCGCGGGTTCGGCTTCGGCAGGCGCGCCGAGGGCAAGGGCCGCAGCCCACATCAGGTGACCCGCAGTCCGGTCGAGGTGCCTGACAAGCGTTGCGGGGTCAGGGAACGGGTCTCGACCGATGTCCCATCTGCGGGCCTCGACAAGATCGTCGAGCAGCGCATGTGGCAGGTTCGGAATGGCCGCCAGCGGCCCGGCGACCTCGTGGGCGCGGGGCGGTTTGCCTTCGGCCAGTTCCGCCAGCACGTCGCGCCACCATTGCAGCCGCATCTCGGCGATCATCGGCTCGGGTGTAACGAACGGCGCACGCGCAACTTCGAGGTTGAAGGCATAGAGCGGCAGGAGAAGCGGTCGCGCGCCAGGTGGTGCCGCCATGAGGGCGAGGAAGCGGTCGGGGTCGCCACGGGCGAGACGGTCGAGGAGGTCGGCGCTCATTCCGGGCGCACGAGCGAGGACCGCAGAGTGGCGAGCAGAGCCGTCATGGCAGGGTTCGGGCAGCCTGCGCCGAACGAGGTTAGGCCAGCGACGGGAGGATCGGCGGTCACGAAATCGCTGCCGTAGTCGGTGCAGGCCGGTTCATTGCCGCGTAGCGTCCGGGCCGCCGTCGGCCCTTTCTCCTCCAGCGCCGCCCGAAGAGCTGCGAATGCCCCGGGCCAACCCTGGCGGACGCGGCGGTCGGGGCTTCGATCGAACGGGCCGAAGCTCGTGTGGACGATCACATCGTTGGCGAAGACCTGCGTCTCGACGCCGCCGTTGAACGGCCCGCCCTCGCCGAAGGTGATGACCGGTGTGCCGGGCGACGGAACCGGGACCTCCGCTGTCTCGACGCAGGCCGCAAGCGCGAGGGCGGCAAGGAACCCGAACGCCTTCATCCGACGTCTCCGCAGTCGCGCACCAGCTTCCATGTGATCGCGTCGAGCAGTGCCTCGAAGCTGGCATCCACGATGTTGGCCGAAACGCCGACGGTGGACCAGCGCCGCCCCTGCCCGTCCTCGCTGTCGATGATGACGCGGGTCACGGCCTCTGTCCCGCCCTGGGTGATGCGCACCTTGAAGTCCACGAGGCGGATATCCTCGATGTACTTCTGGTAGGGTCCGAGGTCCTTGCCGAGCGCCTTGGAGAGCGCATTGACCGGGCCCCGGTCGGTGCCGGTCTCGTCCATGCTTTCCGATACCGAGAGCATCTTGCGGTCGCCGATCTTCACGACCACGACGGCTTCGGACAGGCTTACCATGCGGTCGTACTTGTTCTTGCGCCGCTCGACGGTGACGCGGTAGCGCTTGACCTCGAAGAAGGTGGGAAGGACGCCCAGTTCGGCGCGCGCCATGAGCTCGAACGAGGCTTGGGCGGTGTCGTAGGCGTAGCCTTCGTCCTCTCGGGCCTTCACGCGGTCGAGGATGCGCGCGAGCGCAGGGTCGCCCGGCGCGACCTCGAGACCGGCAGCGGCGAGGCGGGCGCGAAGGTTGGACTGGCCGGCCTGGTTCGACATCGGGATGACGCGCGCGTTGCCCACCGCATCCGGCGCGATGTGTTCGTAGGTCGTGGGGTCCTTCAGGATCGCCGAGGCGTGGAGGCCCGCCTTGTGAGCGAAGGCAGAGGCACCGACGTAGGGTGCGCTGCGGAGCGGTACGCGATTGAGGATGTCGTCGAGCATCCGGCTGATCCGCGTGAGGTCGGCCAGTGCCTGCGGCGTAACCCCGGTATTGAAGCGGCTGGCGTAGGGATCCTTCAGGAGAAGCGTCGGGATCAGCGTGGTGAGGTTGGCGTTGCCGCAGCGTTCACCGAGGCCGTTGAGCGTGCCCTGGATCTGGCGGGCGCCGGCATCGACGGCGGCGAGCGAATTTGCGACGGCATTGCCGGTGTCGTCGTGGCAGTGGATGCCCAGCCGGTCGCCGGGGATGCCGGCGGCGATGACTTCTGCCGTGATGCGCCCGACCTCGGCGGGGAGAGTGCCACCGTTGGTGTCGCAGAGCACGATCCAGCGGGCGCCAGCGTCGTGGGCAGCGCGCAGGCATGCGAGCGCGTAGTCAGGGTTGGCCCTGTAGCCATCGAAGAAGTGCTCGGCATCGAACAGGGTCTCGCGCCCCTTTGTCACAGCATGTCTGACGGATTCAGAGATATTTGCGAGGTTTTCTTCAAGCGTTACCTGAAGGGCTGTGGTGACATGGAAGTCATGCGTCTTGCCGACGAGGCAGACGGCGGGGGTATTGGCGTTGAGGACCGCCGCGAGGACGTCATCATTGTCGGCCGAGCGCCCGGTGCGCTTGGTCATGCCGAAGGCGGTCAGCGTTGCGCGGGTTTGTGGCGGGGCGGCAAAGAATTCGCTGTCCGTCGGGTTCGCCCCGGGCCAGCCGCCTTCGATGTGGTCCACACCGAGTGTGTCGAGCGCCTGGGCGATCTGGATCTTCTCGGCGGTGGAGAACTGGACGCCCTGCGTCTGCTGGCCGTCGCGGAGGGTGGTGTCGAAGAGGTAGAGACGGTCAGGCATGACAGAGCCTTCCTACCGCCATGTCACCGAGATACCATGCTCTCGCGGCCCCCTTCCCGGTTCGCCCGCGAACCGGTTCGCGCCCGACCCGCCCCCCCGAGGCGGGCCCGAACGCCCACCCCGCGGGCCGGACGCGGCCCTCTGGTGTGCCAGGGCGTCGTTCAGAGCGGGTCATTTCAGGGCGTCCAGCTTGGAGGGGTCAAAGTCAGTCTCGATGACGGCAATTCCACCGGTGTAACCACTCTCGGACTTTTCAGCCCTTAAGCTTATCCCGATCCTTTGTGCATCATCCCTAAGCCGGTCGGCTCTCTGCCAGTTCCTTTCCCACCTGGCCGTAAGCCAAAGCCGAACAAGCCCCATGACTGCGTCAACGGTTCGCTTGTCGCGTCTGCCCCAACCAAGCACTCCGACGGTTGCAGAAAAGTCGAGACCCTCAATTAGGTCTCGCTCCTCAAATGCTTGCGTCCAATCAGCATTCTTCAACGAGAGCAAGTCCAGACCCAAGAGTTCGGCAGAGCAAGTCAAGGACTCATAGTCTTTAGCTCTGTGTAGTTCGTGCAGCTTCGCAATAGCCTGTGGCGTGTTTAGGTCTTCGCTGAGCGCACTAACCACGTCTTTGTCCAGCGCGCCTTGGTGTATGGTCGCCGCTGCTGTCCATTCCCGCAGCGTTCCGATAGCTTCAGCCGCCCTGCTTTGGGTCCAGTCCATCGGACTGCGGTAGTGCGTCATCAGCATCACGAACCGGATCACCTCGCCCGGCACGCCCTGATCCAGCAGGTCGCGCACCGTGAAGAAGTTGCCGAGCGATTTCGACATCTTCTTGCCTTCGACCAGCAGCATCTCGTTGTGCATCCAGTAGCGGGCGAAGCCGCCCTCGGGGTGGGCGCAGGCGGATTGGGCGATCTCGTTCTCGTGGTGGGGGAAGCGCAGGTCGATGCCGCCGGCGTGGATGTCGAAGGTGTCGCCCAGAAGCTCGTGCGCCATGGCCGAGCACTCGATGTGCCAGCCGGGGCGGCCCCTGCCCCATGGGCTGTCCCAACCGGGGAGATCGTCAGTCGATGGCTTCCACAGCACGAAGTCCATCGGGTTGCGCTTGTAGGGCGCAACCTCGACGCGGGCACCGGCGATCATGTCGTCGACCGAGCGGCCCGAGAGCGCGCCGTAGGCGGTGTAGCTTTCGACCGCGAAGAGGACGTGGCCCTCGGCCGCGTAGGCGTGGCCCTTGGCGATCAGCCCCTCGATCATCGCTATCATCGCGCCGATCCATTCGGTCGCGCGGGGTTCGTGCGTAGGCCTCAGCGCACCGAGCGCGTCCATGTCGGCATGATACCAGCCGATGGTCTGCTCGGTCCGCTCCCGGATCAGTTCCTCGAGCGTCCCCTCGACGCCGGCGGCCTTGCGCTTCTGCGCGGTCTCGTTGATCCGGTCGTCCACGTCGGTGAAGTTGCGGACGTAGGTGACGTGATCCGGTCCGTAGACGTGGCGCAGGAACCGGAAGAGCACGTCGAACACCACGACGGGGCGGGCGTTGCCGAGGTGGGCGCGGTCGTAGACGGTGGGGCCGCAGACGTACATCCGCACGTTCTTCGGATCGAGGGGGACGAAGTCCTCCTTCTTCCGGGTCTTTGTGTTGTGCAGCCTGATCGTCGTCATGATCGCCCTCGGGGTTGGCCCGCGGCGGGTGTAGCTGCTTCGATCGTGGTTGGAAACAGGAACGGCCCGCCGACGGATGTCAGCCGGTAATGCAGCGCAGGATGCAGCACGTTCCGTTCATGCGTTGCTGATACACCGTTCCGCGACGCGCGCCAAGGGCTGCGGCAATTCGGTATACTTTTGCATACCGTCTTCCGCCCCGCCCGCATTTCGACTATGAGCCGCGCAGACCCAAAGGCTGGTGCGAAGGACTTGGCGGATGAGCAAGATCAAGGTGGAAAACCCCGTCGTCGAACTGGACGGCGACGAGATGACCCGGATCATCTGGGACTTCATCAAGCAGAAGCTGATCCTGCCCTATCTCGACATCGACCTGAAATACTACGACCTGTCGATCCAGGTGCGCGACGAGACCAACGACCAGATCACCGTCGATGCCGCCCTGGCAATCAGGGAGCATGGCGTCGGTGTGAAATGCGCCACGATCACCGCCGACGAGGCGCGGGTCGAGGAGTTCGGACTGAAGCAGATGTGGCGCAGCCCGAACGGGACGATCCGCAACATCCTCGGCGGGGTGATCTTCCGGCAACCGATCATCTGCCGCAACGTGCCGCGGCTGGTGCCGGGATGGACGCGTCCGATCGTGGTGGGACGGCACGCCTTTGGCGACCAGTACCGGGCAACGGATTTCAGGTTCCCCGGGGCGGGCAAGCTGTCGATGAAGTTCGTGGGCGCCGATGGGACAGTGATCGAACGCGAGGTGTTCGACGCGCCGTCCGCGGGCGTCTTCATGTCGATGTACAACCTCGACGACTCGATCCTCGACTTTGCGCGGGCAAGCCTGAACTATGGGCTGAACCTCGGATGGCCTGTCTATCTCAGCACCAAGAACACGATCCTCAAGCAGTACGACGGGCGCTTCAAGGAACTCTTTCAGAAGGTCTACGAGGAAGAGTTCGCCGAGCGGTTCAAGGCCGCCGGGATCTGGTACGAGCACCGGCTGATCGACGACATGGTGGCGAGTTCCCTGAAATGGTCGGGCGGATATGTGTGGGCCTGCAAGAACTACGATGGCGACGTGCAGTCGGACACGGTGGCGCAAGGGTTTGGATCGCTCGGGCTTATGACCTCGGTCTTGATGACACCTGACGGACGGACCGTCGAGGCCGAAGCAGCGCACGGGACGGTGACGCGGCACTACCGCGAGCACCAGAAGGGCAAGCAGACCTCGACGAACTCGATAGCGTCGATCTACGCTTGGACTGGAGGCTTGAAACACCGCGCCAAGCTCGACGGAAACGCTGCCCTGAGGAGCTTCGCCGAAACCCTGGAACGAGTGACGGTTGAGGCCGTGGAAGACGGCTGGATGACCAAGGACCTGGCGCTCCTCGTCGGACCCGATCAGAAATGGCTGACGACGATGGGATTCCTCGAAAAGGTCGACGACTATCTGAACCGGGCGCTTGGAGGCTGAAGCCCAGCAATCGATCCGCGCGCAACAGCACACCCCTTGCTCATCCGTGTGACCCCAGCGTAAGGGTGGCTCGGCAAGGAGGAGGGCACAATGCAGTGGGTTCTGCTCGGTTTCGCGGTCCTGTTCGAGACCATCGGGACCACTGCCCTCAAAGCGAGCGACGGGTTCACCCGACTCTGGCCATCGCTCCTTGTTGTGGCATCCTACGGGGCGGCGTTCTACTTGCTCTCGCTCGCACTGCGGTCGATGCCAATCGGGATTGCATATGCAATCTGGTCGGGGCTCGGCATTTGCCTGATCGCGGCAATCGGGTGGTGGGCCTTCGGGCAGCGCCTCGATCTTCCCGCGCTGCTCGGTCTCGGCATGATCGTCGCGGGGATCATGGTCATCAACCTGTTCTCCACTTCGGTGGGCCATTGACCCCGATGGAGGTCAGCGCCAGGCATACCCACTTCGAGGACGCACAGGGCATTGCCTATGGTGCAACCATGGCCGCCTTCGGGATCACGCTCCTGACGCATCTCGGACTCTTCACAGGGCAGACTGCCGGACTCGCCGTCCTGCTGTCCTACCTGACGGGGTGGAGCTTCGGCGTGGTCTTCTTCGCGGTGAACATCCCGTTCTACTGGCTTGGGTATCGCCGGATGGGCGGGACGTTTGTGATAAAGACCTTTGCCGCCGTCGCAGCCCTCTCGGCCCTGTCTGCCCTGATCCCGGACTGGGTCGCGCTGGGTGAAATCGATCCCGTCTTCGGTGCGGTGTTGTTCGGCATGGTCTCCGGGTCAGCTCTGCTTGCGCTCTTCCGGCACGGAGCGAGCCTTGGCGGCATCGGCATCCTCGGGCTCTGGCTTCAGGACCGAACCGGATTCCGCGCAGGGTGGACACAGCTCTTGTTCGATGCGGTCCTGTTCGGCGTGGCTCTGTTCTTCCTACCGCTCAGGATCGTCGCCCTGAGCTTCCTGGGCGCAGCCGTTGTGAACCTCGTGATTGCGGTGAATCATCGGCGCGACCGCTATATCGCGACATGAAGTCGAGGATCGGTTGAAGCACTGCACATTACGGAAGGCGCAATGAGTGACTGGCTTTCACTCCTGCTCGACTGCATGACACAGAGTTGGAGCCGTCCAACCGGTGATCCCGGGGCGATCGGGTGGACGATTACGATTGGCTATGCGGTGGCGGCCGCTGCGTCCTTCGGTGTTGCGGGACGCGGCATCAGTCACGTGCGCGAACGTGTATTCTGGGTTGGTCTGGGCCTGTTCCTCGCGTTCATGGCGGTCAACAAGCAGCTCGACCTTCAGGTCTGGACCACGGCGACCGGTCGTTGCGTCGCCCGGGCCGAGGGTTGGTACAGGCAGCGGCGCGAAGTGCAGGCGGAGTTCGTTCGCCTTCTCGCCCTGGGCCTTGGCGCCATCATGCTCGCCCTGATCGTGTACCTGCGGAAAAGTCTGCGCAGGAACTGGGTCGCAATACTCGGGCTGATCGTGCTGGCGGGCTTCATCATCCAGCGCGCAGTCAGCTTCCACCACCTCGATCGTGCCTTGCATGTCGAGATACTTACGCTCCGGGCGCACAGGTGGGTGGAGCTCGGCGGGCTAGCCCTGATCCTGCTTGGTGTTGTGATGCGCGAGCGCCGGAGGAGGTAAACCGAGCGGGCGGTCCCGGTCAGGCCATGGCACAGAGCAGTTCGAACAAGATTGATGCGCCCATCCAAGCCGTAATGCCGCCAGTGTCGAACGGCGGCGAAACCTCGACGAGGTCGGCGCCGATGATCTTCACGCCGGCAAGCCCACGCACGACTTCGAGTGACTGGAAGGAACTGGGCCCGCCCACTTCAGGTGTTCCGGTCCCCGGTGCGTATGCCGGATCGACGAAGTCGATGTCATAGCTGACATAGGTCGACCCCTGCCCAACGACCTCGCGCGCCTCCGCCATTACGTCCGCTACGCCACGCGCAAAGAAGTCTTCGATCGAGACGATACGGATACCATGAGCCTCGGCGAATTCGCGGTCAGCCCGGTCGTACAAGGTGCCTCGAATGCCGATCTGGATCATACGAGCGGGGTCAAGCAGCCCCTCCTCCACCGCTACCCTGAATGGATTGCCATGTGTCAGCGCGCTGCCGCCGAAGTAGGGTGGAAACAGATCGGTGTGACTATCGAAATGAATGAGCCCCAGCGGCCCACCGCGGGCGATGCCGCGCAGTACAGGCAACGTACAGAGGTGATCGCCTCCGACCATGAGAGGCCTTGTTCCTTGGGCCGAGAGCGCCGCGAAGTGGCTTTCGACGCGGGCCAGGGTATCCTTCATGTCGACCGGGTTCGGACCGACATCCCCAAGATCGGCGCAGCGGCAGATGTCGAAGGGACGCACGCCCGATACTGGATGCTGTGCGCGGATCATGGTCGAGGCATCGCGAAGGGCTCTTGGCCCATGCCGCGCTCCCGGACGATTGGAGGTTCCGCCGTCCCACGGGACGCCGACGACGCCGATTTCCACCTCTGCCGCGCGAGGATGCCCCGGAGGCACCAGGGGAAGTCGCATGAACGTCGGCACACCCGCAAAGCGGGGAAGTTCCATACCCGAGATCGGTGTGAAGAAGGGGTCGACCATAGAAGCTCCTGCAGACATCTGTCCCAAGACGCTATCCGTCCCCGACAGCTACGCCAAGGGGCTGCGAGGATGCTCAGGCTTCCAGCTCGGCATCCCAATAAAGGAAGTCGACCCAACTTTCGTGAAGGTGATTGGGGGGGAAGCGCCGTCCAACGTTTCGCAGCTCTTCCGAGGCAGGCTGTCGCGGCGGCTTCAGAAGCGATAATCCGGAAGCTCGAAGCGATTTCGATCCCTTGCGAAGGTTGCAGGGCGAACATGCTGCGACAACATTCTCCCAACTCGTCACTCCGCCTCGCGCGCGCGGTATCACGTGGTCGAATGTCAGATCTCCCTTCGAACCACAGTATTGGCAGCAGAACTCATCGCGCAGGAACAAGTTGAACCGTGTGAAAGCAACCTTCTTTTGCGGACGCACATACTCTTTGAGCACGACCACCGAGGGAATGCGGATCTCGGTGGTCGGACTTCGGACAACAGCGTCATACTCGGCAATGATCGTGACGCGATCGAGCCACGCCGCCTTTACCGCCTCCTGCCAAGGCCAGAGCGACAGTGGATAGTACGAGAGCGGACGGTAGTCGGCGTTCAGGACAAGCGCAGGGTGCCCACGGCTCCCCGCTGGCTCGCGCACAAAAGTCGTCCTGAAGTCACCGTCCATCTGGGTACTCCATACCCACGCCAACTGCCTGCTTCCGGCGCCAGAGCGGGAGCCTCGCTCCAGCTTCAAACGACTATATATGGCGTGTCCGTTCTGGCAAGCCCCGCTATATGTGATCGCCGCAGCTCATCGCTAGTCCAGATTGATGACGCGCGGATGACAGGAGGCCCTGAAAGTGCTTGCACTACGTCAGTCGACGCTCGGCAGTCGCTGGTCCATCGTCACCGAAGGTTGATCGCATCCGGCTTCGCCGACGATGCGTGCCGGAACACCGGCAACAGTCTTGCACGGTGGAACGTCCGAGAGCACCACTGACCCGGCGGCAATGCGGCTGCAATGGCCGACTCGGATGTTCCCGAGCACTTTAGCTCCGGCGCCGATCAGGACACCGTTGCCTATCTTAGGATGCCGGTCGCCGTCTTCCTTGCCGGTGCCACCAAGTGTGACGGAATGGAGCATCGATACATTGTCGCCGACAACCGCGGTCTCGCCGATCACGATGGAATGGGCGTGATCGATCATGATCCCCTTGCCGATTTGGGCGGCTGGGTGAATGTCAACCGAATAGAGTTCAGAAACGCGCATCTGAAAGAAGTAGGCAAGCTCCTTCCGGCCTTGCCTCCAGAGCCAATGTGCGACCCGATATGCCTGGATCGCCTGATATCCCTTGAAGAAGAGGATCGGCTGCAAATAACTGTGGCACGCCGGATCGCGTTCGGACACTGCGGCGATATCCGACATCGCCGCTCGACCTAGTGTTGGATCGTCGGCATACGCGCTGTCCGCGATCTCACGCAGGATTTGCGCACTCATCTCGTCTGACGAGAGCTTCATCGCAACCCGGTAGGCAAGTGCCTTCTCGAGCGACGCATGATGCAGGATCGACGAATGGATCATCCCGCCAAGCAGCGGCTCGTGTCGGATTGCATCGTCGGCTTCTTCGGTAATCCTCTTCCACATGGGGTCGAGTGTCGCAACGCGTGCCTGGGTGATTGCCATGGTCAGCTCCTCGTTCGCGTGGACCAATACACGATCTAGGGCATACGCGTCACCTGTGAAGAGCACCGGCGCAGTCCTGCAAGTCGATCAAAGACCTGAGATAAGCACGCGAGGTTTTCGGGGTCATCGAACGTCAGGGTCGGTCCGATTGGCCGCAAACGGGCCGCCGCCTCGAGCGACCCGTTCCCATACATACTGTGCCAGCGGCCGCATCTCTTCCGAAAGCGGTCTGCTGCTCCCGCCTCATCCAGCATGAGTTCAAGCTCAGGACCACGCAGTTCGGAAGGAAGCCGCGACAGCACCCGTGCAGCCGCTACTACGTCCTGATAGGTCAGCGGCCTCATCAAAGCTCTCTGGGCAGGCCAAGCGTTGCGTAGTGGACCGCAATCCGGATCACCCCGGTACCAGAAAAATCCCCACCGTTTGCTGTAAGGACGAGGTCGGTCGGACCATAGTATGCCAGTGGTGTTCCTGTCAGACCTCGCAGCCAGGCCCCCTCGCCCAACCCAATTCCCGTTCCATAGCGGTCTGTCGCACCGGGCACTCCAACACTTAGGTCGGATGCAGTGCCCATGATCCCCTGCAGAACCCTGCCCGTCACCCCGAAGACAATCCCATTAGCCGGGATCGCGGCTTCGACGATCGAAGCAGGACCCGCCGTCATCGAATGGTCGACCTCTTGCACTGCAAGACCGAACATCGCCCCGCCTGGTGACAAGGCCAGTGCGGGCGCAACCCACGACTCACCATCGTGAAGCGCCACGGCCCACTCATCCTCGATGAAGGCGCGCCACCCTGCGGAAGGCTGGACGAAGACCCATCCTCCGTTGCTCCGAATGGCTATACGTCCGCCCTGGCCGGACCAGGAGTTCACCGCGCCTTCCGGCACGGCGTAGACCGAGCCATCGGTTGAGGCCTCGGGCGGTTCCGCGACCGAGCGGGACGCCAACACCAGCTGCGTCAACCCGTCAAGGCGTAAGAGAGCTTCGTTGACCGTGACGTGCTTCTGAGCTTGCGAGGGCAACAGCAGGGGCAGAGACAGGAGTGGGGTCTCAGACATGTGTATCGATCCTCTTGAATGGGCCAGGCCCGAACGTGGCCGAAAGCTGCGCAACCTCGATGGAGATTGGGCCAGTCACGCCGTCCGAGACCTGATCGGACGAGGTGTAGGTCCAGGAGGGCGAGGTGACAGTCAGTTCTCGCCGGACTTCTTCTCCGACAAGAACCCTGACGCGGTATGCCTCGAAGTCCTCGCCAAGAGGCACTTCCTCGCCCTCCCAACTGTCGCCCCCGATCCGGGTGCGCCGCACCCACGAGAACAGAAGGGCACCTGAATCGATCGGCGCGGCGACCAGGTGCGCCGGCGCATAGGGACGAAGACCGATGCCCGAGAATGCCTCGACGCGATGGATGTAGGAGATATCGTCATAGGGCCGCGTTGCCGGGCCAATTCGGTAGTCCCGCGCAAGCCGCCGTGCCGAAAGCTGCAGGTTGATCTGCTTGATCGCCGGAGAAAGCAAGACGAATGCACTTCCGGGCGGCCAGACTTCTGCCATGTCGGCCTCGGTGCCAAGCTGTCCCCGCAACAGACCCGAAAGCTCGTACTCGTCGAGACCAATCAGCTTGGCGTCCCGGAACTGAATAAGTTCCCAGCCCTCGGCGGCGCCGCTCCCGATTGCCGCAACGTTGGCCCCGGCAAGCACCGCCGTCTCCCCAGCCGACACAAGTACGCCGCCCGAGATCCGAACTCTCATCTCCACGCCACGCTGCCACAGTCCAGATCGCCCTGCCGGGAGGGCTGACAGGGTCGTCCCGATCACAGCGGATTGTTCCAATACGGAGTTGAGCTCATAGCCCTGGTCGCCTGACATCGACGAATACAACGCCACTCCTCCGGGCCACGGGTCCGACGATGCGGCGACATGTGGCGCGTGCGGCACTTCGTTTCCTGTAAGTAGCGGCAGGTCTAGGAACAACGCATGAACCGGAAGCGCCGGCGAGTATGGCTGTAGGCCTGGATACTCCTCGATAGCTTCGCTAGGCGTCTGGAGATGCCGCTCAGTCCGCACCGCCTCAATCAGAATTGCACCAGCCTGTTCAACTCGGTCCACCCGGTAGAGCGCCCCGCCCGCGTCGCCCAAGTCCACAAGGTCACCGGCCCCTACAGTCAGGGCGGAGGGCGGCAACGAGAAGCGCACCGTGTCGCGGGCAACCCGCGCCTCCGACAGCCAGCGCTCGACGATTGCCCGCCCTTCCGCTGCCGTCAGCACAAGCGGCAGTTCCGATTGCGAGATTGCATAGGTTGCCTCGTCCGCCGAAACCGCCTCGGAGGCACGGGCCGCGAAGTCCCCATCGGCCTCGACATGTGTTAGCCTCACACGTCCCGCCGTTTCCGCCGCTGGTGATCGCGCGAACTCAAGAGCCGTCTCCTGCTCCGCCATGAGTGCAAGAACGTCCATTGACAGCCGGGTCGTCTTCGCGAGCGAGCGGTTGCGGAACCCTAGTGTCCCGGCGCGCTCCACCGCCTCGAAACCGTAGGCCAGCATCAACGGTTGGAGTGCAGACCGTGCCGAGTCCACATCAGAAACCGAATAGCCGCGCACCAGCCCATAGAGGTCGGATACATCGGCATCCGGCATCCCTGACCTAGCGCAAATCTCCGCAACAACCGCCGCAAGCGACTGAGACGATACCCGGCCGTTCAACCAGTGCCCGCGGATGTAGTTCTCGCCATCCGACCAGATCTCGGCGAGCGAAGGAAATACTGGATAAGGCCGCGCATCCCAAGCCCAGGCATGGGCCCGCGAAAGATCGACCATGGTCCCGCCAAAGACTTCCGAAACCGGGTTGTTGCCAGGGTCAGACCAGTGCGACGTGACGGCGAGATAATATTGCGCCTGGATCAGATCGTCGCGCGTCCCTTTCGAGAACCGTGGGCGTGAGGATTCCGATGACTTGCGGTCGAGGAACTTGTTCGGCTCGTTTGTCCCCTTGTCAATCGCCGCGCATCCGAACTCCGTGAACCAGAACGGCTTCGACTGTGGCACCCAGGCCGTCGGTACCGTACTCCGTACTCCGCCGATCCGCTCGTGGTGGGGTCTCTCCCACCAGTTTCGCAGGTCTTTGTAGCGGAAGACCCAGGGCTCTCCATGGGCACCGTCGGTGATGGGCTCCCTGAGTTGGGCTCTACGCTCTTCCTCCGAAGCGTAGTACCAGTCATACCCTTCGCCACCGGCTACATTGGCCTTCAGGTAGTCGAGCGCATAGATCGACCCCCACTCAGCGTCGGCATGGTCATCTCCCTCCCTCCAGTCGCTCAGCGGCATGTAGTTGTCGATGCCAATGAAATCGATGTAGGGGTCCGACCAGAGCGGATCGAGATGAAAATAGACGTCTCCGGATCCGTCCTGCGGATGATAGCCGAAGTACTCCGACCAATCCGCCGCGTATCCGATCTTGGTATCTGGTCCGAGGATATGGCGTACATCTCGCGCAAGGTCACGCAACGCCGAGACTGCGGGAAATGACCCACCAGCACCTCTGATTTGGGTCAGGCTCCGCATCTCGGACCCGATACAGAAGGCATCGACACCACCCGCAGCGGCACACAAGTGCGCATAGTGCAGGATCATCCTGCGGAAGCCCCAGTCGGACGCTCCGGTGTAGCCCACGCCTTCCGAGCCCACAGCAAAGTCACCGGGCTGCGCAGTTCCGAAGAACGCCGACACCTCCGCCTCTGCAGCGGCTGTACCATCAGGACTGCCCGCGCGGCCCGGAGCAACCGAAGTCGTGATCCGCCCGCGCCAAGGTAGAACCGGCTGGTCCGGCTCGCCCGACCAGGGGTCTGGACGCCCGTTCCCAGCTACCTGTTCCATCAGGACGAAAGGATAGAAGACTGTCGACTTTCCTGCCTCGCGCAAGGCGGCAATCGCCTCAATCACCGACCGGTCTGTCGGCGTCCCACCATAGACCGGGCGACCTTCGAGCCATGGCACCGTCTCCGCGGTGGCCCGCGTTAGCCCGGACACCGACCAGGGCATCCCCACACCATCAACTTGTTGCTGCTCGACTTTCGGCCGAATGGCGCACGTTCCGCAGCGCAAGTCATCGCCGAACCAAGACGCCACCAGCAGAACCGACCCGCACTCCGGCAACTCGCCCTCGAGTTGGCTCAGGGATGCTGCAAGGTCCGTCGCAGCACCTGGCGTATGGGCATTCGCCGTCCGGTTCACGCCAGGTGAATCCTCGAAATGCACCGGGGTTGTCGCCAGCGCGTACTCGCCGGTCCCCGGCACCAGAGCCACGCCACGGATCACGTCGGCAAGCCCTGCCGCTCCCGAAGGAGCGCGCGCAGGGCGGATGACCTCGAAGCTGAACTGCGGCACCCGGTTGCCGAATCTCGACAGGTCAAGATCCTCGAAGACCACATAGGCGATACCCCGGTAGGCCGGTGCACGGCCAGCACCCTCGACCGCGGCAATCTTCGCGTCGGGAAGCTGGTCTTCGGTCCCCCTGTAGACTCGGAAATTGAGGCTGGCCGGCTCAACCTCGGCACCATCCGCCCAGATCCGCCCCACTCGCGCGATCTCACCCTCGCAGAGCGCGATCGCGAGGCTGATGCCGTAACTATAGGTCCGCGTCTTCGGCGGCGTCGGCGCGCCCTTGCCTGATCCGCCTGAGACCGTCACCCTCTCCTGGAAACGTGTGGCCCAGACCACCTGACCCGATACCCTGAGCCGCCCCCAAAGCTGCTGGACAGGCGCGCCTTCGCTGGCACCCATCAGCCGGAACCGCTCGACCTTTCCCTGCTCGACCACCTGGCTGCCGGAGCCCATCAGACGCTGGTCGATCACCCGCCCAAGCGTTGCCCCGACTGCCCGGCCGATTACCGCAGTCGAGAGGCCCAGCACCGAGCCGCCGAGCGACGAGCCGAGCGCAGCTCCCGCGGCAGAAAGTACGATTGTTGCCATCAGCCTTCAGCCTCCGGAAAGGCGAACCGTGCCACGATCCGCCGCGCCCAGGGCTCCGAAAGCGGGCTTTCGACCACTCCGTGACCCGTATAGGCATGAATGAATGTCGCGCCCGAAACAGGCGTCGCCTGGATGCCGAGGTGCTTTGCCACCGACCGTTCCCGCATCCGGAAGAGGATCACGTCGCCTTCCGCCGCGGCGTCAACCGGCTTTGCCACGAGGTGCCGCATCGCAGCCGCCCAGAGTACTTCTTCTTGCCGCGGCTCGGCCCAGTCCATCGTATATGCCGGCACACTCTCGGGTTCGTCGCCATGAAGTGCCCGCCAGACGCCCCGGATCAACCCGAGGCAGTCGGTCCCTGCACCCTTCGTCGCACCCTGATGCCGGTAGGGCGTCCCGATCCAGCCGCGAGCCTCGGCGACAACCTGCGCCCCGCTCATGGCAACTTTACCCCGCTCGTCGACAACGACCCGCCATCGTTCTTTCCTGCCGAGACCGGGTAGGTCATCAGCCAGTCCTCGCCCGGCACATGCGGAAAGCCCCGGAAATTCTCGAAATTGTCGAACTTCACCCGACAAGTCTCGGCGCGCTTGTCGCACCCGGATTCCAGGCGCACGAGGTCGCCCTCACCTACCGGAAGCCCGAGCGCCTCCCATAGCTCGATCCGCCGGACCGCGCCCTCGCGCGCGTCGTTCTTGATGAGGGCCTGCAGGCCGGCAGCCTCACCGCCAAGAACTCGCAACACACCGCGATCGAACCATCGATCCGCAAATCCCTCGAGGCCCTCAAGCCGGAACACCCGCCCGCCTTCGACCGGCCCGGCCGGGACTTCCACCCGATAGCCCGGCCGGCTCAGGTCGAACCGGCATTTGCCATCTCCTAGCACCGCGGTGCAGGGCTTCTGATATACCCGCCCCTGCGACTGGTTCAGCGCTTCGGTCAACCCGCGCAACTCCGCCTGGAATGCGCCGGCCTTCCGCACGATTTCCCCCACCGACCCGCGGAACTGTATCACCCGCTGCTCCGGAGCGGTCCAGTTCACCAGCCAGGCCCGTACCTCGGCACCGTCGAATCGCCCGGCCGCGATATCGGCGTCGGAGATCGCCTCCGATGACAGAACCCCTAGCGCCTCGGTGTTGTCGACCGACAAGCCCGTAGTCTGCTGCAGCGCTTTGGCTGTTAGCCCGCTGTCGGCGCGGAATAGGATGCCGTCGAACTGCAGGTCGCAGTCATGGTCAGTGAACCCCAGCACAACGCCATCCCGTCGCGTCAGCGCCCATGCCCGGCAAACAGTCGTCGCACCCGTGGCCAGGTGCGCCATGAGATCGGTCGATACCGGCATCAGACGCGCACCTCCACGATCGGAACGTTGGGCACCTCACCTGCCTGGAAACTTGCCACGGAGGTCTGGATGCGATCGGTATCGAATCGCACGGGAACATCGAACTCGAACCCGGCCGTGATCTGAGCACCAAGCGCCGGAGCCTCCGCGAAGGTCACGATCCCGGTCGACGTATCCACCTCGTAGTGGACGCCTTCCTGCATCGCATCGCCCGCAACACCCATCTTCACCGTGCCGGCAACCGGCTTCGTGATCGGCCGGACGTAGTCCAGCCCTGGGCCGGATCGGTACGACTTCGTCAGCTGGAAGCCTACCGTGACCCCGTCACCCTCACCGGCCACCTGATCGCGAAAGTCCACCGCCGCCGAAGAGACCGACGACTTGTAGTCGGCCCAATCCTTCCATCGAAACCCGAACAACTGGCCGCGCCGCGCCTCGAAGAACGCAGTCAACGCCTGCACGTCATCGAGGCTCCGCAGCCCCAGCCCTGCGTCGTAGCGCCGGCGCGAGTGAGCCCAAGGCGTGTTGCGCTCTTCGAAACCGTTGGCAAGCGTCACGATCTCCGTGCGCCGCTCAGGCCCGCCGACCGAGCCGAAGCTCAGGTTGGCGGGAAACCGCACTTCATGAAATGGCATCCTGCCTCTCCCTTACCGGTTGCGCTGGCCGCGGCCGAGTGCGCGGGTGATCTGCGCCGCAATCTGCCCCTGGCTGCGGCGAAAACCCTCTGCGTCGGGAGTCGCTATGTTCATCACCACACTGACGGGCCTCCCGCCGCCCTCCATCCGGACACCGAGCTTGCCGTCGGACCCGCGCGAGAGCGGCATGATCGCTTCCGCACCCGCTTCGCCCATCAGGCCCCAGCCACCCCGCATCGGAAAGTGGGTCGGCCCGTTCACCACGCCCCCGTTGGCAAAGGCCGTGACCCGCCCTTGGCTGAACGCGCCACCCTTTTCGAACGGGATCAGACCCGAGACGAGGTTCTCGATTCCTCCCGCGATCAGCCCGCCAAAGTGGTCCGTCACCGGCTTCATCGCCGCGGCGTAAGCGGCGTCGGTGATCGACCGTCCCAGGCCCTTCAGCGCGTCCGACAGCTTCATTCCGTCGAACACCAGCCCGTCAAAGGCGTTTCGCAGCCCACGGCCAACCGCGTTCGACAGCCCCGAGGCATCGCGCCCCGCGGCCGCCATCGTGTCGCGCACTCGCGCCAGTTCGCCGTCGAAGGCCGCCGCCACGCTCTGCGTCGCCCCGAGGCTCGCCTCGAGCGCGCGGACCTGGTCCTCCAGCCCGTCGAACCCGTCCATGTCAGCCATTTTGGGTTTCCCTCTTCACATCCGGAAAGGCCGCCGCAAGCTCGGCCAGCCGCGCCCGGTCAAACGGCATTTCGAGTACCTCCCGACCGGTCAAGATCATCAGCTCCGCCGGCGTCAGCGCCCAGAACTCCCAGGGCTTCAGCCCGAGGCCATGCATCCCCATCCGCATCAGCGCCGGCCAGTCGAACCCTTTCATGGGACGCCTCGCTCAGGGCCGCGCGGGCGGCTGGAAAGCACGGACCAGCAGTTCCGCCGCCACGCGTGCCGCTTCGAACGGCCCGCCTGCGATTTCAGCGGTGCGCAGGTCGTCGGCTGTCCCGCGCCACCCGCCGCCCCGCAGACCGGCCACGATCAGCATCAGCACGTCACGGGTCGAAAAGCTGCGCGCCTCGAACCGCTCCACGAGAGCCACGAGGCTGTCGGTGCCGAGGGCCGCCTCCAGCTCCGCCAGCGCACCCAGAGTCAGTTTCAACGCGAGGCGCTCGCCATCCAGCACCAGTCCCACCTCGCCTGCATGCGGGTTCGCCATCAGAGCGCCGTGAACGTCAGCACGCCCGCCGACGCCAGTGACAGTTCATAGGTGGCTTCGCCGTTGTAGCTGCCCGAATACTCGACAGAAGTGATCTGGAAGGGTCCCTCGACGATCCCGAAGGACGGAATGATGACCTGGAACGCCGGGATCTCGCCGTCGAAGAAGATCTGCCGCGCCCGCTCGTCGGTTGCCTCGTCCTTGAATATTCCCGAGCCGCTGATCGACGCCGCCCTGACTCCCGCGCCAGCCAGCAACTCGCGCCAACCGCCCTGGCTCTCGAGGCTGGTGACATCCACCGTCTCGGCGTTGAAGCTGATCCGCGTGGCGCGCAGGCCCGCGATTGTCTCGAACTGGCCACTGCCGTTCAGGTCGAGCTTGATGAGAAGGTCCTTGCCGCTCTGGGCCGCCATGTCCGTCACTCCGTTGAAGATCCACCGGCTCGCGCCGGTCCCTACCATCTGGTCGGTTCCGATCGGCCGCTCCCGACCGACCGGTCTGTTTCAGTCGATGTCCACCTGGGCGCGGAACCACAGGTCGATCCGTCGCTGGTCGGCCTTGCCGACTCGCCGCGCCCGAGCGCGCTGGAACCAAAGATCCACCAGCCGTCCGCGCGCCAGGATCAGTTCCGCCCCCACCAGCGCGTCCGATACCGCGCCCGCCAGCGCCTTGGCCTGCTGGAATCCGGCCGCATCCGTGACGATGCTCACGGAAAACTCGTGCATCGCGCCCGACCCGGTCTTGTCCGACCGATCACGAACCTCCTCGGGGCCGAGGCTGATGTAGGTTTCCGGCGGCAGGCCCGCCGGCACCGCGTCATAGATCGCCTCACCGACCATCGCTTCGATGGCGGTATCCGCGCGCAGTCGCTGATAGACAGCCGCCTGCAACGCCGCCGATGCTGCGTAGCTCATTTCAACCGCTCCTCGCGCGCATGGCAGGTGAGGTAGTGTCCCCGCCCGTCGGCCTCGGCAACAGCGAGGATCGTGAACACCCGTTCACCTTCGCGAAACCGCTGGTCCGGCCGAGGCCGTGACGGCGACCCGAAAGGCGCGCCCCGCACCGTGATCCGCCAGGGCACCAGCGACAGCGTCGCCGCCTCGCCCGCCCCGTCGCGGCCCGTTGTCGCCAGCACCTCGGCCCAGTGCTCGCCCAGCACCTGCCAGGTGTCGATGAACCCGCCCGCGCCGTCGGGCACCCGTGCAGGCGCCTCAAGGACCAGCTTGCGGGCCAGAACAGGAAGCCGGCTCATCTCCGTGCGCCCGTGCGCCCGGCAGCAAAGCCGCGCACCCCACGCCAGCGCTCTATCAGCGCCATCACACCGAAGGGCATCGCGCCAGGCTCGGCGCCCTCCTCGTGGCGGCGCTCGAAGTAGCCCGCCGCCAACATCAGGACCGCCTGCCGAAGGTCGGCCGGCACATCCGTCCAGACAGAACCGAAACCGGCCGTGAACCGGATTTCCGCGGATCCGCCTACCGGAATCGTCGGCAGATGATAGGACCGCGCCTTCAGGAGCGGCCTCTGGCTGTCGGGCTCCAGTGCATATCGCCCCGGCGAAGCAACGGTAGTCAGGCCCCCGGCGTCGACAGTCCGAACCTCGGCTACCGCGGTCACCGGCGCGACCGGCAATGCTTCGGCCTCACCGTCGCGCCAGCCCCTGAGCGTCAATCGGAAGTCCCGCGCGACCAGCGCCTTGCCCGTTCGGCCCTCGACAGCGGCAATAGCCGCGCGCAGCAGCCCGGCCAGGTACCCATCGCTTGACCCGGCGTCGGCAAACCCGGTCGCGAGCCTCAGATGGTCCTTGAACTCTTGTACCGGCAGCGCGCCCTCGGGCACCTGCGTCTCCTCGATCAGCATCATCGGCAAACTCCGGGTAAGGTGTCAGGTGACGGGCGCACGCCCCCGCGCCGCTCGGACGGAGGAGGAAGCTAGAGACGCGATACGGCGCGTGCGCCCGTCCGGCCGCCCCCATGCCTTTCGGGGTGGGGCAGCCGTTTCTCGGTCAGGTCGGCCCGGGTTCACTTGCCCCCGGGCCTCCCGGAACTCAGGACTCGGCGAACTTCAGCAGCTTGATCGCCGCGAAGTCGCTCACGTCGCCGCCGACGCGCTTGGTCGCATAGAACAGGACATGCGGCTTGGCCGAGAACGGGTCGCGCAGCACCCGCAGGTCGGGACGCTCGGCGACGGTGTAGCCCGCGCCGAAGTCGCCGAAGGCGATGGCGAAGGCGTTCGCCGCAATGTCGGGCATGTCCTCGGCGATCAGCACCGGATAGCCCATCAGGCGCGCGGGCTCACCCTGCGTGATCCCGTCCGACCACAGGAAGCGACCGTCGGCATCCTTCATCTTGCGCACGGCCCCGGCGGTCTTCGAATTCATCACGAAGGTCGCGTTCGCGCGGTAAGTCGCGTCCAGGGCATAGACGAGGTCGACGATCGCGTCGGCCGGAGCGCCTGCATCGAAGTCGCCCGCCGCACCCGTCGGGATGTAGCCCAGCGAACCCCAGGTCCAGACGCCCTCGTCCACCTTGTCGTGGTCGAGGAAGCCGCGCGGCTTGTCCACGCCGTCACCAGCCACGAAGGCCGCGGCCTCGGCGCGCGCGAACTTCGCCGCGATCCGGTCGGCCAGCCAGGTCTCGATGTCGAAGGCGGCATCGTCCAGCAGGCGCTGCGAAGCCTTCGGCATCGCCGCAAGCTCGTGCAGCCGGATCGAGATCCGCTCGATCTGCGGCGTGCCGGTCTCGCCCGTCGGGCCAGCCTCGGTACCCCAGCCCGCGCCGACCTCGCCGAGGTCCACGAGCACGTCGTAGGACGTGGCCATCACGTTGACGACGTTCGCGACGGCGCGGATCGACGAGGTCGACTTGAGCACGCCCTGGATCGTCGCCGCGGTCTGCGGGTCGACAAGGTAGCCACCGTCGGCGTTCACCGCGGTGGTCAGGCCCTTCTCTTCCAGCGCGAGGCCGCGCAGCGCGTCGTCGTCGCCGCTGCGCA
Organism: uncultured Rhodobacterales bacterium; assembly: GCA_964579325.1. Classification (GTDB taxonomy): domain Bacteria; phylum Pseudomonadota; class Alphaproteobacteria; order Rhodobacterales; family Rhodobacteraceae; genus CAZOHN01. The sequence continues at coordinate 6,023 of CAZOHN010000004.1, read as the reverse complement.
GATAGGCGTCGAACGCCTTCTGGTGCGGCGCGAAGGTATCGGCAGCCGCCGCGAGGGCGGGGCGCCCGAGGGGCGCGGTCTTGCGGTCCAGCATGGTCAGTCGCTCTTCCTGTTGTTGAAGCCTTGCGGTGATGTCGGCCTGAAAGCCCTTGAACTCGGTGAGGAATCCGCCCATCGCGGATTTCACGTCCGCGACCGCGGCAGCGCCCTCGCCAGGCAAACCCTGCCCGGCCCGAGCCTTCGTCTCGGTTTTCGTCATTCCCTGATCCTTGTCAGTCAGTCGAAGATCGGCCGGCGGTCAGTCGCGGGCCAGCATCCGGCGGGCGTCCTCGAAGGCCGCCGCCAGGTCACGCAGCGCACCCGCTTCCAGGCTTTCACCCTTGGCCTCGGCCCGCGCCTCGCCGAGCATCGGGAAGGTCACCAGCGACACCTCCCACAACTCGACTTCAGACAGGAGCCGCCGCCCCTTCTGATCCCTCTCCGCGCGCTTGGTGCGGTAGCCGATCGACAACCCGTCGATCGCCCCTGCCCCGATCAGCGCGGCAGCCTCCCGGCCCTTGGTCACCTCCGTCAGGAGGCGACCCTTCACCCACAGGCCCTTTTCGTCCTCGCGCACCTCGTCCCAGACCCCGATGGGCTGGGCCGCGTCGTGCTGCCAGAGCATCTTCACCTTGCGACCGGTGGCCAGCGACGCGCGGAACGCGCCGGGCTGCACCGCATCGCCGCCCTGGTCGACCGCGCCGAAGAGCGATGCATAGCCCTCGATCACGGCGCCCTCGGCGACCTTCATCTCGTCGGCACGGCAGAACTTCGTCTCGAGCCCGCCGCCGGCGTCCATCTCGTCCCTCATCTTCATCCTCCGGGATTGAAATGCAGGATGACTTTTCCCAGCTCGGCCAGCACCACGCCCGCCACGCCGTAAACCGCCATCCACATCCGTTTCTCCAGCCGCTCCACCGCCGATTCGAGACGCTGGAAATGCGTCTCGATCGACCTCAGCTGCGTCTCGACAATCTTCTCGTGCGCCTCGATCCGCGTCACCGAGGCGAACTCGAACGGCTCGTAGAGATAGCGCGACCCACCCTGCGACGTCCGCCGCGGGGGCATCTCAATCCTCGTCCGGCAGCGGTGGCAGTCCCAGCAGAACCCGCTTTTCCGAAGCGGTCAGGAAATCGGCCTCCGACACTCTGCGCCACTGCGCCTCGCGTTCGGCCGCCAGTGCCGGCACCCCGTCAAGGTCAAGCTTCAGGTCCGCAGGCTCCCCGGTGAACCCGGTGATCCAGTGCGACATCGCGGCGATCACCCGGGAGGCCAGCGGCACCACCGTCAACCGGTAGAGCGCGCGGTTCGCTTCCTGATAGTTCGCATAGGTCGCGTCACCCGGAATCCCCAGAAGCATCGGCGGCACTCCGAACGCCAGTGCGATCTCCCGCGCCGCCGCTTCCTTGGTCTTGTGGAACTCCATGTCGCTCGGGCTGAACCCCATTGGCTTCCAGTCCAGCCCACCTTCCAGCAACATCGGGCGGCCGGCATTTCGGGCGCCCATGTGGTAGGTCTCCATCTCCTGCACCAGGCGGTCGTACTGATCGGCCGCCAGGCTCCCATGTCCGTCCACGCCTTTGTAGACGATGGCGCCAGAGGGTCGCGCGGCGTTGTCCAGGAGCGCTTTCGACCAAGCCGTGGCCGAGTTGTGCACGTCGATCGCCGTGGCCGCCGCACTCAGGGGCGACAGGCCGTAGTGATCGTCCTGCGGGTGCACGCTCTTGACGTGCAGCACCGAGGGACGGCCGGTCGTCATGTCGAAGCGGTGCTTGCGCGCCCCTACTGCGTATTCATAGGCCACCGGCCAGCCGTCCGGCCCGGGAACCACGCTCATTCGGTCCGAACGCAGGACGTGCAGCTCATACGGTAGCCCGCTCTCGCCGCCGACCGCCTCGAGGTAACCGTTCCCGCTCAGCAGCAGCTGGCAGTACATCGCCTCGAGAAGCTCCGCCCGCCCCTGTGCCGGGTTGGGCCGCGCCAGCAACCTCAGGACGGGATGCTCCTCGTAGCGCCGCTCGCTGTCCTGAAAAACCACGGGCAGCGCCGCGGCGGCCTCCGCGATCAGCTTGATCGACCGGAACCCCACCGGGTTTCCCACGAACCCGGTGCGCGTGAGCGCGGCCGTGTCGCGCGGCGACCAGACCGCCCTGCCACCGCCCGACCAGGCCACCACCGCACCCGCGGCACTGGCCTTGGCCTCGGGCGGCGGCGTCTCGGCCTGCCGCTTCAGGAAATCGAACACCATGCGCTTTCGCTCCTTCGTGCCTCTCGTCCATGCGGAAGCCGGAGCCCGGACCGCAGGTCCGCCCCCGCGCGCAGTGCTCCGCGCGCCCTTCCACACTCGACTTGCTTGGTCCTTCGGCCCTCAGCCGTTCACGGCAGCGCCCGGATATGGGGCACCGAGAATTTCTTCGCCGGGTCGATCATCAGGTCCGTCAGCGCCCAGACCAGCGCATCCACCCGGTCGGGGCTTCCCTTCCCGGTGTATCCGCTCGCGGTCATCCGGCACATCTGGTCCTCCAGATCGCCGAGGCCCCGCATGTGGCCGACCCGCCCCTGCTCATAGAGCGCCGCGACCGGCTCCGCCCGCGCTGCCTTGCCCTTGCTGGCATGGACCGCCCGGAACGGAACGAAAGTGTCGACCGACCGCAGGACGGTCTCCACCATTGCGCCGCCCATGTTCACCTCGGCCACCAGCCTGTCGGCGCCGTGCCGGCGCATCGCCGACAACGCCGCCTCGGCCCAGCCCTGCGGACTCGCACCCTGAACCGTCGCATCCTCGAGGACGACCGCCTTCCAGGTATGCGGCGGCCCTTTGGCGATCACGCCAGCCACAACGATCCCGCATTCGTCCGCCCCGCCCCCGGTCGAGGCCGGCGGGTCCACCGCCACCACGATCCGGTCGAGCTTCGGCTGGACGTCGATCCGCGCCGCTTCAAGCGTCGCGGTCGTCCAGAGCGCGCCATCGACGTCCTCGACCAGGACACCGTCCAGTTCCTGTCGTCCGGTTCGCGTGCCCCCATAGCGGGCGTAGACCTCTTCCAGGTAGCTCGCCGCAAGGTTCGCCCGGTTCGCCTCGGTCGTGGCATGGGTCAGTACCGTCGAGGGGGCCGCCATGATCTCCTTCAGCGTGCCGACGTTCTTGGGCGTGGTGGTCACGACCTGCTGCGGATGCTGGCCCAGTCGCAGCGCGAACTGCAGGTTACTCCAGGCCTCGTCGGGCTTCTTCCATTTCGCCAGCTCGTCCACCCAGGCCGCGTCGAATTGCGGGCCGCGGAGCCCCTCGGCTTCGCTCGCCGAGAACACCTGCGCGATCGCGCCATTCGGCCAGACCAGCCGCCGCCGTGTCGCCTCCCAGTCCGGACGGCGGTCGGGCGGAGAGCAGGCAAGTATCCCGCTCTCCCCGAACACCATCACGTCGCGTGCCTGATCGTAGGTTTCCCCCACGAGCGCAACCCGGATCGCTTGGCCGGGGTCCCGCGGACGGGACCCCTCCACACGCGACCTTACCCACTCTGCCCCGGCCCGGGTCTTGCCCGAGCCGCGGCCGCCGAGGATCAGCCAGGTGCGCCAGTCCTGCCCCGGTGGAGGCAGCTGGTGCGGCAAGGCCCAGAACCGGAAGATCCAGGGCAATGCCACAAGCTCGGCCTCACTCAGTTCCCTCAGGAATGCTTCCTGAACCGCATCTGGTGCGGAGGCGAGCCAGCCGGCGCCCGATCTGAGTGCGCGCGGCGTCGAAGTCGATGACGGATCCGTCGTCTTCTCCGTCAAGTTCCCGCTTACGCTTCGCAATTCTGTCCCTTTCCTCGATCGCCAAGAACGCCCACTTCCGCAATTCGGTCGTGAGCGACGACGCTTCCGTCGCCTTGATCTGCTCCCCTGCTTCGATCTGTTTCATGCGCTCGACGAGCATCTTCGAGATGTTGTCGAGCATGTAGTCGGCCACCGCCAGCCTGTCGCTGGTCGGCGCTCCCCCTTCGGGGGAAAGCTGCTCTGCCATGTATGTAGTGACCCCGCCTCTCATGCCGTCCGCACGAGCGAATCGAAAAAGCGGCAGGGTTTCCCGAGCCGCTCCAACTATTCTTCTAGCTTGCCCTTTCTCTACCCCAGAGCGTTCGCCGAGTCAAGAACTAAATTCAGGGTTGTGAACTACCGCCCGTTGCCCCCTGCTGCGCCTCGATCTCACGCCACCGCGCTACATTCTCGTTATGCTCCGACAGGGTCTCGGCAAAGGCGTGGCCCCCGGTGCCATCTGCCACGAAGAACAGGTAGGGCGTGTCCGCCGGGTTCAGGGCTGCCTCGATCGACAGCCGCCCCGGGTTCGCGATGGGTGTCGGCGGAAGGCCGTCTATTACATATGTATTATAAGGTGTTGCCGCGCGAAGTTCACTTTGCCGTATACCCCGCCCCAAGGCACCTCGCCCGCCCGTGATCCCGTAGATCACTGTCGGGTCGGTTTGCAGCCGCATCCCCTGCCGCAGCCGGTTCACAAACACACTCGCTACCACCGGCCGCTCTTCGGCGACCCCGGTCTCCTTCTCGACGATCGAGGCCATCACCAGCGCTTCCTCTGGCGTCGAGTAAGGCAGCCCCTCGGCCCGCGCCTGCCACAACTCGTCCAGCGCGCGCACCTGCCGCGCCGCCATCTCGGCCAGAATCACCTGCCGATTCGCTCCCCGCTCCACGTCGTAGCTGTCGGGCGAGAGTGCCCCCTCGGGCGGCACCTCCGCCACCTCGCCGGTCAGGAACTCGGCTTGCTTCAACTCCTCCACCACCTGCCAGCTCGTCACTCCCTCTGCCAGCGTCACCCGGAACCGCACATCCGGGTCGTCCGCCAGGTCGGTGTACTCCGCCGGAACCTCGCTCTCCCCGGGCGAGAATTTCGCTACCTCCTCATAGCGGTTCGTGCCTGGGTCCAGCTCACGCACCACGATCTCGGCCACGGTAACCCCGATGCGAAAGTTCACCTCCGTCCCGCAGGTGCTCCGCCCGCCCTCGGTGATCGTCGCGACGATCTCCCGCATCGACGCGCCGGCAGGGATCAGGTAGCTCCCGAACTTCAGCTGGTTGGCCTTGTCCTCGTAGTCCGCGCCCAGCCGGAAGAGCGTCCCGCTCGAAATCGCACCGCGCCCGGCCAGGTCCTCCGACACCCGGCTCATCGAACCGCCGCGCGGCACCTGCAGACAGATCGCCTGCTCAAGCGGCCCGCCTTGCGTGTACTGCCGCTGCCCCCAGGCCACCGCGATCCCGGCGGCTATCAAGACCACCACCAGAAGCGTCAGCATGTTGGCTGCGATGTGCTTCCACATCAGCCCGACACCCGCCCCAGCACCAGCGAGGCATTCGTGCCGCCAAACCCGAAGGAATTCGAAAGCGCCACGTTCACTTCCCGCTTCACCGCCTTGTTCGGCGCAAGATCGAGCGCCGTTTCGACAGCTGGCGTGTCGAGGTTGATGGTGGGCGGCGCCACCTGATCGCGGATCGCAAGGATCGAAAAGATCGCCTCCACCGCCCCTGCCGCGCCCAGAAGATGCCCGATGGCCGATTTCGTCGAACTCATCGTCGCCTTGGCCGCCGCGTTTCCGAGCATCCGCTCCACCGCCGCCAGCTCGATCACGTCGGCCATCGTGCTCGTGCCATGCGCGTTGATGTAGTCCACCGCCCCCGGCTCCAGCCCAGCACGCTTCAGCGCGGCGCGCATGCTCCGTTCGGCCCCGTCGCCATCCTCCGACGGCGCAGTGATGTGGTAGGCGTCGCCCGACATGCCGTAGCCCAGTACTTCGGCGTAGATCTTCGCGCCGCGCGCCTTGGCGTGCTCGTATTCCTCCAGCACCACCACGCCCGCGCCCTCGCCCATCACGAACCCGTCGCGGTCGGCATCATAGGGGCGGCTGGCCTTCTCGGGTTCGTGCGCGCGCTTGGTCGACAGCGCCTTGCAGGCATTGAACCCGGCGATCCCGATTTCCGAGATCGGGCTCTCC
>CAZOHN010000003.1:0-51688 GCA_964579325.1 uncultured Rhodobacterales bacterium | reverse complement strand
GAGCCATGCGCGACCACCTGCGCTCGGTCCGCGAGCGGGTCCTGCCGGCGCTTCGGTGAGCAAGCTCAGGTCGGCGCAGGCGCTCGCCGCCGGTTTGGAGACACGCAGGCCGCTTCCGGAGCAGGCGCGCCGTCAACCCGCTTGCCCGGACCGGACGATGCGGTAGGCTCGGGACGGGGGCGGTCGGCCCCCCGGGATGGACGACAACCGAAATGGACGACCAGAGCGCCGAAGCCGTGCGGGACATCGGCCCGGGTATCGCAGGGGCAGCGGCAAGCGGCAGCGATGCGCTCTCCCGCATCGAGCAGGCCTACCGAGACTGCAACCGCCTGACCGGGTCGTCGGCGTCCTATCGCGATCCCGACGCGATCCTCGACGAGGCGGAGGCACTTGTTGCAGCACTTGCCCCCCGTGTGCGCGCCGACCTCGACGCGGGGTTGGAGGGCGGCGATGCCCTGCCGGTGGTGCTTGCCGTTCTCGCCCGCGATGCGCTGAGACGCGGCGATGGGGTCGGCGCGGCGCGGCTTGCGCGACGCGCGCTCGTTTCGCAACAGAACAACCTGCACCTCCAGTCACTTCTGCGCCAGGCGGAAGGGGCATCAACGCCGGACACATACGGCGGACTGTTCTGCAGGGCGCCCTTTGAGAACCTCGAGACAACGCCCGCAGGAGACGTCCATTTCTGCTGTCCAGCCTGGCTGCCGAAGCCTGTCGGGAACCTCGCGGATGCCACGGCGGCAGAGATCTGGAACTCGCCCGCCGCGCGCGACATCCGCGCCTCGATCCACGATGGCAGCTACCGCCATTGCAGCCGGATGCACTGCCCGAAGCTCTCGGGTGGCGGGCTCGAGCCCCGCGATGCGATCCGCAGCCGGGAGATGCAGGCGGTGGCCACAGCGCGGCGGGTGCGGCTCGACGGAGGGCCCCGCAACGTCATCCTGTCGCACGACCGGTCGTGCAACCTCGCCTGTCCGAGTTGCCGTAGCGGGCTCATCCTTGCCCGGAAGGCCGAGCAGGACAGCCTGAACGAGCTTGCGGACAGGGTGCTCTTTCCACTGCTCGCCGGGGCGGACCGGGTGCGGATCACCGCAAGCGGCGACCCGTTCGGCAGCGCGCATTTCCAGTATGTGATCCGGAACATCGACCGCACCGGGAACCCCGGGCTGCAAATCGACCTTCAGACCAACGGACTGCTGCTCACCGAGCGGCTCTGGTCAGACCTCGCGCTCGACGGCCGCGTCGGCGTGCTGATCGTGTCGATCGACGCCGCGCGGTCGGAAACCTATGCGCGGGTCCGACGACCCGGGCGCTTCGAGGTGCTGACGTCCAATCTGGCGTTCTTCGGACGGTTGCGGGCCGAAGGGCGCATCGCGCGACTGCGGTTCGATTTCGTCGTTCAGGGCGATAACTGGCGGGAGATGGCCGAGTTCGTCGGGCTGGCCCGGGCGCACGGTGCCGACGGCGTCAAGTTCCAGATGATCCGCAGCTGGGGAACCTTCACCACCGAGGAGTTCGCGACGCAAGACGTGGGCGCGCCGGACCACCCCGACCACGTTGGTTTTCTGGAACTGGCGCAAGAGGTCGCGAGAGACCGGCCGTTCGTCGAGTTCTGGGGACTGGCCGCGGCGTCAGCCGATTTCCCGCCCGAGGGTGCAGAAGGGCCGTGATCGACTTCTGCTTAGGCCTTTCGCCGCGGGGTGCCCAGCGGCCGACCTGCCCGCCAGCGGGCCTCGCCGCCGGACCGACCGTGCAGAGCCATTCGTTCGAGCCCGGGACCGACCCGCAACTGAGGCTCGATGTGTACTGGGCGCCTGGCTTTCCCTTCGAGCACGATGGCGAGCGTGTGCGTCACGACGAGCGCGGGCTGCGCCTTCTGATCGGCTATCCGCTGTCACCGACGGGCCGGACGGTGCGGGACGTGGATGCGTTCCAGCCCGGGGACGCGGAGACGTTTGGTGGCGACTTCCTGTATCTCCATCTGCCGCCCGACGGGCCTCCGCGCCTCGCCCGCAGCGCGGTCTGCAACCAGGCACTCTTCCTGGCCGAGCACGAGGGGCGGCAGGCGCTTGCGACACGTCCCTTCCTGGCTTTCGCCGCTGTGCGCGGCCACGCGGTGCCCGACCTCGACCCCGACTTCTTCCGCTGGGCGTGCACCTATGGCATCGGCGGCACCGCGGCCACGGCGCTGCGCGGGGTGCGCGTGGTCCTGGCGAACGAGAGGATCGCCTTCGGCGCGCGGATGGAGGCAGGATCGCCCGACATGCGGTTCCTGCAGGACGAAGGCCTGCGCGATCTCCATGCGCGCGACCCGCGCCGCTATTGGGACGAGACCTACGACCGGCTCGTTGCGGGAACCGCAGCCTTGGGCTTCGCCGACGGGCCGATCGAGTTCCCCTTGTCCGGCGGCAAGGACAGCCGGTTGCTCCTGGGGATGATCCTTAGGGGTCCCGAACGCGACCGGATCGACCGCGTGTTCACCAACGGGCCGCCCCAGAGCCCCGAGGTGCGTGCTGCGGCTGCGGTCTGCGCCGCGCTCGGACTGCGGCACGAGTCAGTGGACAGAACCGCGGCTTCGACGCCGCGGAGGATCGAGATCGACTCACGTCTTCCGATACACCTTCACCTGACCGAAGGCGAAATGAGCCCGATCGACCTGACCTGGGGCACGGCGCGGTCTCGCGTCACGCAGCTGCACGGGCAGGAGGGGGGCCTGCGCGACATCGCCGGACGCAGCGGCCTCGATACCCGCGCTGCGCTGCTGCAATGGTTCGCCATCCATCTCGGCAGTGGCGACCGGTGCGGAATCTTCCGTGCCGGCCATGCCGGACGCACTCTGGCCGAGACAGAGGTCTTCGTGGACCGCGCCCTCGCCGCGGGCATCCCCTGCGCGGACATCCCGAGCCTGCACCGGGTGATCTATCGCATGGGCCGATGGGTGGGTCGAACGTGGCGCACTCACAACGACCGCTACTTCGCGCCATACCTTTTTGTCGATCCGCACGTCATCCGGGCGACATTCAACAGTGGCGCCGCCTCGAGAATGCGCGAGGATTTCCATTTCGAGATGCTGCGACGGATCGACCCCGCGCTGATCGCATTGCCCTTCGCGGGCCAGACCTGGCCGCGCGAGACCGCTGCGCGGGCAGGGATCTCCCCGCCCGAGCCGCTTGCCTGGCCCGATCCAGCCATGGAGCGACGGGCACGTCCCATGGCAGAGGCGCTGGCACGGGCCTTTCCGGCGGTTCAGGCGTTCATGCTCGGGCATCACGGGCCGGCGAGCGATGAACTGATCGAGCGCCACCGCTTCGCCGAGCTCGACTTCGCGGCGCTCCACGCCGCCACGCACCAGTCGCTCTGGCAGGTCGTGCAGATGGCGCTCTTCGAACGAATTCCCGACCTCGCCGCCTTGCGCGACGGCCGTCCCGCTACCGACTATGGCCTGCCGTCGTTCGACTACGGATAGGAGATTGCGGGAACCGCGCCGAAAGCGGATGCTCGACGACGGACCCCGGGGAGGTACAGGGCATGAGGGATGTGGCGGCGATACCTCTGATCGTGCGGCAGCACGCGCAGGACGCGGCCTTCCTGTTCTCGCAGCGCGCCCACGAGATCAGCGGCCGGACAAATGACGAAACCGCGATCGGCCGTCGCGACCAGCGGCTCATGGCCCACCTCGACGGGCTGATCGCGGCAGGCCGCATCGGCTGGGAAACGGCGCTAGACGAAGCGCGACGGATCGGTGGCGCGGGGGAATGGTTCGTTGCCGCCGTGCTCGCCTTCGCGGTCGACGACGAAACCGCGCTTTCGACGGTGCTCGGCGAGGCAGTGGCCGCTGGCTTGGCGGGCGAGCGCGGGCTTTCCGGCGCGACCGCCTGGATCGAGGCCGGCGCGCTGCGGGAGCGGGTGCGGCGGTGGCTCGTTTCTACCGAGCCGGCCTTGCGGCGGCTGGGTATCGCGGCCTTGTCGCACCACAGGGTCGATCCTGCGCAGCGCCTCGGCACGGCATTGGCAGACCCCGACCCGGGAGTGCGGTCCCGGGCCGCGCGACTTTCCGGAGAGCTCGGGCGAGTGGACGTGGTGCCCGAACTTCGCGACCTCGCAACGGGACCTGCGCCAGACTTCTGGACGGCCTGGGCACTCTCGCGGCTCGGCGATGCTTCGGGCGCTGCCGGATTGGTTGCGATCGCGAAAGCCGCGCCCGACGACAGGCGCGCGGGTCCGGCGCTCGACATGGCGCTGCTGGCGCTCCCGGCAGATGCCGCCAAGGCAGAATTGTCCCGGCTTCTCGGCCGCCCCTCGACCCGGCCACTCGCAGTCTCCCGGGCAGGCGTCGTGGGCGATGCCACGCTGCTGCCCTGGCTCATCGGCGAGATGCGCGTGCCCGAGACCGTCGCCGCGGCGGGCGAGGCGTTTCGCGACCTCTTCGCGATCGACGTGGATGACACCAACCTGTTCACCGATGACCCCGCCATGCTCGGCCCGGACTTCGAGGCCGTAGAACCCGGCCCCCTGCCCCGCGCCGACCGCGTGGCCGCCTGGGCCGGGCCGGACGGACTGCCGGTATTTCACTCGATGCGCGCGCTCTGCCTCGGGGTCCTGCGCGAGGGCGTCCGGGCGCCGGACCGCCCGCTCGGGACATGGCGGCGGCGGCGTGCCCATCCCGCCTGGGTCTGAGGCGGGATCAGGCCGCCCGGGTGCCGCGCAGGATCGCGGCCGAGCGCAACCCGCCCTCTGACGTCGCCTCGAGCATCGCGACCTCGCCCGGCGCGTGCCGGCGCACGAAGGCATCCCATGCGAGCATCAGCATCAGCGGCGCCGCCGCCGCGCCGATGTCGCCGACCGACATCGCCGGACACACGACGGGCAGGTGCGGACGCCGGGTGCGGAAGAACCGCGTCCGCGCAAGGACCGCCTCCCACTGCACGTAGCGCTCGCCGTTGGTGGTGGAGATGACGAAATCGACATGCGGCTCGGCGCTGCCATCCTCGCCCGCGGCACCGGCGAAGGCAGCAAGGAGCGCCCGGCCCTGGCTCCACCGCTCGCCGTCCACCCGGTCGGGCTCGCGCGTGGTGGCGACGCCGTGAAGCGTGACCGCCCCTCCTCCGCCGCCGCTCCCGCGCCGCCCGAGCCGGACGGCCACGGCCCCCTCGCCCGGCACCAGCCCCTGGGCGTTGTCAGGGCCGAGAAGGCGGTTGGCCGATTGCAGGCGCCTGAGATCCTCGGGGTTGAGATAGCTGTCGACGCCGACCAGAACGACCTCGTCCGCCCGCCCCTGCGCCAACACCTCCTCGGCAAAGACCAGCGCCCCGAGCGCTGCGCCGGCGCCGCCATCAAGCACCCGAGACTCCGGTCCGAACGCGACGCCGGCCTCGGCCATGACCCGGGCGAGCAGCCGCGCGGCATCGGCCTCGACCAGCCCCGGGTGGGCGCGGAACGCCTCTGGCGGCACCAGGAACAGCGCGCGCCGCGCCTGGGGAGCGTCCCGCAGCGCCTCCCGCACCGCCCGCAACGCCATGTTCGCCAGCCAGTCCGCCTCCGAGCGGCGCAGCGACCAGTGCGCGGGGATGCGCGCGACAAGCTGCTCGGCGCCGAAGGGCTCGGACATCAGGTCGAGGCTCAGCCCCGCGACCGCGGCGCGGACGGCGGCACAGGTCTGCGCCGCGGTGAGGCCCGCCGGGGTCACCGCGCCCGCGCCCAGGATGTCGAGCGCGATTCTCATGCCGGCTCCCAGACCGGCAGACCCTTGCGGGTGCCGTCGCCGCCGAGCGGGTCGATGTAGGTCTTGCGCTTGCGCCGGGCGTTCAGGAACACCGGCGAGACATGGCCGAAGATGATCTCGCGCAGCCGCGGCACGTTGCGGCGCGAGACAAAGCTCATCCGCGCCTTGTAGGTGATCCGCTTGAGGTCCGGCTCGATCAGGATCGTGTCGGGCCGGAACTCGGCCTCTTCCACTCCGCTGTCGCGCAACAGGCGAACGGGGGCCGAGATGCGCGGCAGCCGGAATTCCCAGCGACCTTCGGGCGTGAGATTCACAAGAACCGCAGTTGCGCCGGGGCGCAGCGTGTCGGACTGCTGGTCCTCGGGCGCAGCCTGGTGATGGCGCGGGTCGAAATCGGCGGGCGGCAGTGGCCATTGCGTCGCGAGCCAGGCGGCATCGTAGGTGCCCGCGTGGTTGAGCCGCGGGCGCCACCACCGCGCCACGACCGAGAAGCCCGCAGGCTCGGCCCGGTCGCCGGGCCGCACCGGCGCCTCGCCCGGGCGGGTAATGTTGGGCGCCTCGGTCAGCACCTCCGGATCGGCCGAGCGCGCGCCGGCGTGGCCGATGCCGGCGGGATTGCGCGGGTCGAGGTCGGCACCCTCGTTAACCGAGCCGCCGAAGGCGCGCTCCCAGACGATGGGCATCGCGGCGAAGGGCACCGGGTCGGAGTAGCCGCCGAGAAGCGCGGTCCGGTCGCCGGTCACCTCGAGGAGTTTTCGAACACTGCCGATCTGGAGGCCGGCCGTGATCCGGGGCACGGGCCGCCCGCCCGGGGCATGGGCGCTGGCGTTCAGGATGACTTCGGGGACCGGCTTCACCGGCGCGATGTCGGCGTCATGGCGCACCGACGACCGCGCGGGATCGCCCCAGGGCACGTCGCCATAGGTGACGGGCAACTGCTCATCGGCAACGCCGACCCGCCCCTCGGCATCGGCAATGAAGCTCGCCGAGAGCAGCACGACATAGACCTCCTGACCATCCGCATCCATCTGGACATGCGGCTGCAGGTCGAAGGGCGTGCGATTGTCGAGTAGCGTGTCGAAGCTCATGCGCTCAGCACCAGTTTCCCTCGGCATCGAGGCCGATGGGCCAGTAGGGCATGCAGGTAAGGAGGCGGACGTAGTCGTCGTGGTCGCCATCCACCAGCCACCCCAGAAGCGCCACTGCGGGGGGTACACGTTCGCCTTCAGGCAACTCGGTATTCAGCTTGTCGAAGGCCATCCAGTAGCTGCGCACGAACCAAACGACCTCGGGTGCCGAGGCCGGACCGGCAACACGTTTTTCGTAGGCAAGTTCGTTTGCTTCGTCGGCAGAGTGCCCGAGGCCTTGGAAGGCTCCGACACATCCCTTCCACCATTCGTCGCCTATCGCGTAGGCGGTCGAGAGATCCGCGAGATAAAGCGCGAAGAGCTGGCGATGACCGGCCGCAGCTTCGGACAATGGCCGGGGACGGCCTTGTGGAGGCACGAGATGCGCAATATCCGACGGTGCATCCAGTAGTTGGCGGACGCCCTTTTCCACGTTGTGTGCAACCTTGAACGCCATTCAGACGAACTCCCCGTTGGGATCCAGACCGACCGGAACGAAGACCAGCGCACCGAGGACCTCGAACAGGTCGGGATCAACCGACTCGAGGTCGTGGACCAGCAGGTCGATCGGACGTACGAACGGCCGCGTCCCGGAATCCCCGTCGATCCCCCAGCTTTCCTCCGCAAGCGGATCGCCGCGGGACGTGCGTCCACTTTCCTCATTGTCCAGGTTCATGGCGTCGGTTTCCAGGAAATAGCGGCGGAAGACCTCCAGAACGCGCGGATGCGCCGCCGGTCCTGCCGGCCATCTGGACTCGAAGGCAGAAACGCCCTCGGCATCGGGCTTCGAGGCGTCGAGACCGTCGAACCACCACTCCATGATGGCGGGCATGATCCCATGCATCTCGGCGCGGTAGCGACCCTGAATCTCTCTGAATCGGTCATCCATTTCGCTCTCCTAGCTGCGCGCCTTGAGGATCCGTCGCGCGAATGCGGCGACCTGGGAACCCTGGCTGTTCGAATGGCGGCGGCAGTGCGGCTTGACCATCTCGGGCTTTCTGAAAAGCTTCTGGAAGCCGGTCGGATTGGTCGGCGCCTTCGGCGCGATATTGCAGCCGCCCTTGGCCCATGCGACATTCAGCGGCGGCTGATGGTCGGGTGTCATCGCCTCGCGGTCACGCGATGCGTACTTCCCTCCGCTACGGCTCTTGTACTCCGCCTCGTCCTTCAGCCACTTCGCGTCGGTGGTCACCGGGGTCTCGCCCTCGTCAATCTGGCGCTGGCATTCCCAGCACGGCTTGCCATGGACCGCATCATCCTGATCCTTGGTGATGGCGGGCCTGTGCTTTTCGCCATCGTAGGGCGGACAGACCTTGTTGAGGTTGTCGCCCAGCGAGACCTCGAAGCTCGTCAGCGCCGCCGCATCGACACAATTCGGCGGGTCGGACATGTGGTTCTGGCCCATCATGTCGCCGTGGCGGCAGAGGCCCTTGCCCTCGGCCTTGACCGTGAACGACCAGAGCTTGAACGACCCCTTGCCCGTGTTCGTCGCCGTAACCACACCCTTTGGCGGCTGGCTGCCGGGTTCGTTGCCGTTGCTCGTCGAAACCTGGCTGTCGCCCTCCAGCGCCGTCGGCTCGCCCTGGATCTTCACCGACTTCGAGCCCTTGGTGAGGTTCGAGGCCTGCAACATGTTCACATAGGGCACCGGCACCGGGCCGGCGGGCGGCGGGGGCGGGGTCATGCAGACGTCGCCGGGGGCGATGCCCTTGCCGCCAGAGCCCTTGTGGAAAAGCCCCATGTTCTCGGCGAAAACGGTGCAGCTCATGCGGCATCCTCGGCGAAGGGCGGTTCCCACGTTGGCAGGCCGTGTGCGGCGAAGTCCTGCGCGGTCGCGAAGGCCAGTTCGTGCACCTCCCAGTCGTCGCGCCAGAGGATCGCGGCGGCGTCGAACTCCGGCCACCTGCTCGCCGACGCGGGCAGACGGGCGGCCGCGCGCTCCACGTCACGGGCGCTGGTCCAGCCTTCGGTGGCCTCCATCACCAGCGCGTCCGCCGCCTCGAACCACGCATCCTCCGGCGCCGGCAGCGGGCCATTGCGCATGACCGCGAAGGGGTAGACGCGCCCGGTCCGGTCGCGCGACAGCCGCCAGACGGCGGCGAGGGGATCGGGGCCGAAGACCCCCGCCCGCGCCGCGAGGCGCCAGGCCGGTCTGGCCGGCATCGTCGCGCGGGGCGTACCGCCTGCGCGCGCCAACTCAAACCAGCGGTCCCAACGCTGCAGCACGCCATCCGGCACCCCCGCCCCGACGAGACCCACCGTGGTCGGAAGCACGCCGACCCAGCCGGATCCGTCATCTTTCGCCGCCGCGTGGTGCCTGCCAGACATCGACCCTTGGCTCTGCAGCACGTCGCCCGTTCAGTAGGGGGACGTGGAAGCTGTGGTGGTGGGGGTTGCGGCCGGAGCCGTGGCGGGCTTCGTCCCGGTTCCGGTCTGCAGCGAGGGTCCGAAACTGAACCCGCATGCCGACAACAGCGACAGGATCGCCAGCACTGCCCCCGACCGCGCGTGCTTCAGCCGCTTCACCATGTCATGCCCCTTGTTTCTGCCGCGGGAACGGTCGGCGCGAGTGCGCAGGCCGAAATGTAGTCCTCGAAATTGCGACCTTCATGCAGCACCGAGACCGGCTGCCATTTGGCCAGGATCCGGCCCCAGCGCTGGCGGAGGTATGCCGCCCAATCACCAGGCACACGATGCGCCAGCACGTCTTCCGTCGCCGGCAGGTGTTCGACGACCGCGCCGGCCCGGCCGAATTGCCCGATCTCCCCACCCGTCACGACAATGACGGTACGGACCCGGCGGTAGCGCGCGATGAGCCGCAAGGCGCGCCCGGAATCCTCCTGGTCCGCCCCCAGCAACCCGATCAAGACCCTAGGCCTCGTGTCGCCGGCGCGCACCTGAACAAGCCCGCTCCGGGCTTCGTCGAGGCCCGGGCATTCAGCGCCACTCAGGGCGAAGGGCCAGCGCACGATCCGCGACTCCTTGACAGAATGGGCTTTTCAGACAGCAAGTTGCCACTGTGGCGCAGATTAACGGTATCAGATGGCAGAACGCCTTGGAATAGTGTTTCTGGCCGACCCCCGCTACCCTGGCGGGACCACGCGCGCGCTTGCAGCCGAGGCTCGAGCGCTGTTCAACGCCGGCCTTTCTGCCGGGTTCTGCCCGGTCCTTGGACCGGAATTGAATCGCGGAGCCGCAATCCACACCGATCTCGTGCCACCGCTCGCGGACGGCACCCTTCGGTTCGTTGACCCGGCCTCCCGGGTCCGGGCGCGCCTAGCGATCCTGCACCATCCGGTGGTGTTCACCCACTTGCCCGCACGGCCGCTCGGACTGACCACCGAGACGCTGGTCCTCGTCCTGCATCATCCTCCATTCGATGCACGGGGAAGGCCCTCGTTCGACCTTGCCGCGATCGTGCGCAATCTCGTGGAGGTATTCGACTGCGCGGTGACCCTCGCTCCGGTCGGCCCGGCGGTCAGGGCGCAACTTGGCGGTGTGGCGATCGACGGTGCCCACCTTCTCGACGATGACTGGTCCAATCTCCTCGACTTTGCAGCCTGGCCGGCGCGGACCGTCGACCCCGGAAACGAGACCCATGTCATCGGGCGGCATTCGCGGCCGCAACGCAGCAAGTTCCCCGACACGCTCGCCGAGGCCCTGCTCGCCTACCCCGAGCGGCCCGATATCACCGTGCGGATGTTGGGGGCGGCCGACGACCTCCCGCGGGACTATGGTCGCGTGCCGACGAACTGGCAGCTCCTGCCGTTCGATGCCGAGCCGGTGCGCGCATTCCTCGCTGGGCTGGATTCCTACGTCTACCTCCACGCATCCGACTGGGTGGAAGCGTTCGGCTATGGCATCCTCGAAGCGGTTGCGACCGGGGTTCCCGTGATCCTGCCACCGAGGTTCCGCGCGACATTCGGTCCGGCGGCGATCTACGCTGCGCCCGGTGACATGCTGGCGGCGGTCGAGCGGCTGGTGGCGGACCCCGAAAGAAGCCGCGCCCACGTCCGGGCTGCACGGCGGCACGCCGAGAACCGCTTCTCGGTCGATCGTTTCGTGCCGCGTCTTGACCGCGTTGCCCCCGGATGGGACCGGCCCGCCACCCGGCCCGCCACCCGGCCAGACCCGCCAGACCGACCAGACCGGCCCCGGGGTCTGCGCATCGTCATGGCCACCTCGAACGGTGTGGGCCTCGGCCACCTTACCCGTCTCCTCGCGATTGCGAGGCGCATGCCGGAGGGGACGCAGACCGCCTTCTTCACCATGAGCCAGGGCTACGAGATCGCCCGGCAGGCCGGCTATCTCACGCAGTTCGTGCCGTTCCACCGGGCAACGGGCGCATCCCAGGAGGCGTGGAACGTCGCGCTGGAAGAAGAGGCCGGAGACTTTCTCGACCTCGTCCAGCCGGATGTCGTGGTGTTCGACGGAAACATCCCCTACGCCGGGCTGATCGCGGCCCTCGACGCCCGCCGCCACATCCGTCGCACCTGGGTGCGGCGGGCGCTCTGGCGGGCCGTGGACCCGATCATTGCAAAGCGGGCCCGGGAATTCGATCTGATCATCGAGCCGCAGGAGTACTCGGCGCGGCTTGACACCATGGGCCGAGATGTCCGCTCGGCCTCGATCGTCGTGCCCCCCATTGTCCAGATCGCGCAGGATGAGCGTCTGGGGCGCGCCGAGGCCCGGGCCGAGCTCGGCCTTTCGGCGGACGATCTCGCAGTTGGCCTGATGCTCGGCGCCGGGACGAACTTCGCCTTCGGCGCGATCCGCCAGGCTATCCTCGACGATCTGGCGCGACGCCCCGGCGTGGTGACAGTCGAGATCGTCCCGCCCCTCGTCGCGCTCGACCGCCACGCCCCGCAACGCCAGGTCAGGCTCTATCCGGCAGCCCGCCACAGCGCGGCCTTCGACTTCATGGTGGCAGGCGCAGGCTACAACAGTTTCCACGAGGCCCTTATGCACCGAGTACCGACGGTCTTTGTACCGAACGAGGCCGGCGAAATGGATCTTCAGCTGCTGCGAGCCCGCCATGCCCTGAGCGTTGGCGCAGGGGAGCTACTCCGGGCACGGGACGGGATCAGGGTGCCCCAGGTCCTCGACCGGATGTGCGACGCCGGTGTTCGCGCTGAAATGACACGGCGGATGGGCCGCATCGCGCAACAGGATGGCGCAGAGCAGGCCGCTGCGTTGATCTCCAATCTCGGGCGCTTCCTGCGATTGCGGCAATCACTGGTCTAGCCCGGCGGTTGCCCGGGCCCCGGACGGGGTGCATACTCTTGTGGCGACGGACGGGAGCCGGCCCATGCTGGCCCGCCCTGGGCCCCGCCCGGGAAAGGTGACGCGGATGAAATACATCAGACTTGCGATGCTCGTTCTGCTTGTCGCGCTTGCAGGCAACACCCAGGCAGCGGCGCAGGACGAACCCCGTCATGCGCTGGTGGTCGGAAACGCGGCCTACGCGCTCGGCGCCCTGAAGAACCCGATCAACGATGCCCGCTCGATGGCCTCGGTCCTGCTGGAATCGGGGTTCGAGACGACCCTGATCGAGAACCTCGACAGCGTCGGCTTCGAGGCGGCGGTCGACGCATTCCTGTCGGACCTGCCGGAGGGCGCGGTTGCACTGTTCTATTATGCCGGACATGCGATCCAGGCGGACGGCCGGAACTACCTCCTGCCGGTCGACATCGCGCCGGGATCGGTGGAGGCGGTTCAGCAGGCAAGCATCGCTGCAGATGTCATCGTCGACCGCTTCCACGCCGCCGGAATC
Source organism: uncultured Rhodobacterales bacterium (assembly GCA_964579325.1). Classification (GTDB taxonomy): domain Bacteria; phylum Pseudomonadota; class Alphaproteobacteria; order Rhodobacterales; family Rhodobacteraceae; genus CAZOHN01. Next base: position 39,069 of record CAZOHN010000003.1, on the reverse strand, counting down.
AGCTTTGGCATCTTCGTCCTCGACGCCTGCCGCGACAATCCCTTCGCCCCGGTCGGCAACGAACGGGGCCGCGGACTTGCATTCATGGAAAGCACGGCCGGCGAGACCCTGATCGGCTTCGCGACGCAGGCCGGCGAGGTGGCCTTCGACGGCGGCGGCCTGAACAGCCCGTATACCGGGGCGCTGGTCAGCGAGATCGACAAGGGCGGGCGGGACATACTGGAAGTGTTCCGGTCGGTGCGCCGCTCGGTCAGGATATGGACCGACGGGCGGCAACGGCCGTTCATCTCGGCTTCGGTGGAACGCGAGTTCTTCTTTCGCGACCGGAAGGCGACTCCGACCGTGCAGATCGATCTTGGCGACCTTACGATCGACACGGTCCGGCCGGCGGTGGAGCGGATCTGGTGGACGGCGATCGAAGACAGCCGCGATCCGGGCGATTTTCGCGCCTTTCTCGATCATTATGCGTCTTCCGAACATGCAACGACGGCCCGGTCGCTGGCCGAGGGTCTCGCGGCGAGGGGCATGCAGGTCCGTGGTCTCGATCTGGTTCAGTTCGTCCCCGGCAGCGAGTTGGCCCCTGCGGGGAGCCTGGCCAGCGCCCTCACAACCTGCGACGTGCTGGCGAGCGACCCGGACGACCCTCGCCGGATCGCGGACGGGGTGAAATGGGGGCTGACAAACACGCGGCTTGCGATCCGGGAGTGCTCGGCCGCCCTCGCCGCCGACCCGACCAACCCGCGGCTCCTGCACCAGATGGGACGGCTTCTCGACATCCTTGGCCGGTATGGTGAGGCAGACGGGTTCTATCGGCTCGCCGGTTCGATGGACTACAGCGCCTCGCTCGTGAACCTCGGCTTTCTCTACTCTGCGGCGCGCGGGCGCGACCGGGACTACGCCGAAGCCCTTGACCTCTACCGCCGCGCGGCAGACCTCGGCAACCTGCGCGGGCGCACCAACATAGGTGTGTTCTTCGAGCGCGGATGGGGCGTCGAAGCGGATCTCGACGAGGCGGCGCGGTGGTATCGCCTTGCCGCGCAGAACGGCTGGCCCAACGCGCTCGACACGCTCGGCAACCTATACCGGCGCGGGCCGGGCGAGGACGGCAAGGGACTGCCGAAGGACATCGACGAGGCAATCCGCCTCTACAAGGTGGCGGCCGAACTCGAGAACTCCAACGCCATGAACAACCTCGGCCAGCTCTACCTGCGCGGCGAGGCGACGGGCACGCCGGACGTTGCCGAGGGCATCCGCTGGCTGTCGCTCGCCTCCGAGGCCGGCAACCCCTACGCGCCCTTCAACCTCGGCCGCCTCTACCGCGACGGCGAGGTGGTCGAGCGCGACGAAGCACTGGCTGTGGAACTGTTCCTGCGCTCGATGGACCAGGGCTTCGTGCCGGCTCGAATCGCTCTTGCGGCGATGTATGCCGACGGGCGCGGCGTCGAGAAGGACATCGACGAGGCCGCCTACCAGCTTGCCATCGCCGTCCGGACCGGGGACGAGCGGAAGAACGACGAAAAGCCCGAGGCAATCAGGCGGCTCGAACAACTTGCGCTGTCCGCTGACCGACTGGCCGCAGCCGAGGCGCGGGCCGACCAGTGGCTCAGGACGAACGGTGGCTAGGGGTCGCGCCTAGCTCAGCGCCTGGAATTCCACCCGCCGGTTCTGCGGCGCGCGCGGATCGTCGGGCAGACTGGGGAACCGCTTTCCCAAACCGATCGCTTCGAGACCTTCCGGGCGCATTCCGCATTCGTTGATGAAGTAGCGCCGCACTTCCTGCGCGCGCATCAGCGACAGCCGCTCGTTGTAGGCGTCGCCGCCTGACGAGTCGGTATGCCCGATGATGCGGAATAGGCCGATGTCGCTTGCCTTCATCACGTTGCACAGACGCGCCAGCTTGGGGAGTTGATCGGCCTCAAGGGTGGCGGAGTCGAAGCCGAAAGTCACCTGTACCTCGACGGTCAGTTCCTCCGGCAGGTCGCCGTAGACCACGGGCACGACCGGCGTTTCCGCCGCCACCGTGGGCTGGGTCGGCGTCGATGGGGTCGTGGGGACCGTCGAGCCGGCGACGGTCACGCCGACGCCGCCCGTGTCGGTGGGCTGCGCGAGGGGGGTGACGGTGGCGACGGACGACACTCCGGCATCGGGTGCAACGTTCAGCCCGCCCGCACCCGCATCGCCTGCACCCGGAAGCACGGGAAGAGCGACATCGGCCTGGACCGACGGCGCAGTGGCAATGACCTCACTGCCTTCTCCCTGCGGCACCTGTGCGAGTTCGGGCTGGGTCTGCAGGTCTTCGACCGTGATGAGCTTGAGCCCTCGCGTCGCCCCCATGTCACCGGTCTGAGCGGCCCGGAAAGCGTCGCGCTGGCGATTGAACATCTCGAGAAGTTCCGCATCGCTGAAATCCTGCCCCGCAGCGGGAAAGGCGAACACGACGGCAGACAGGAAGAGCGGCATGCGCATCTCGGGAGGCCTCCAATGCAAAGAGTTCCACAATTGTGCAGAGGTTACGTTATGCTCGGGGGGTGATCAAATCAAACTTGGGCGACGCGGTGTGCGTCCTGTCCAAGAAGCCCGGCGTGCCCGGGCGCCGCAGGGGAGGTCCGGTCTTGACGAACCCGACGACGCGCGTGCCTCTGCGACAGGCCGCAATGCCCTTGCCCGACGGAGCCGGTCTCACCCACCGTGGCAGAATTCGCGAGCGCAACGAGGATTCCATCCTGACCGACCCTGACGGCACCCTTTGGGCGGTGTCGGACGGTATGGGGGGGTATGGCTACGGCGACATCGCCTCGGACATCACCGTCGACTGCCTGGCGGCCATTCCGGACGACACTCCCGATCCGGTCGCGAGCCTCGTCAACCAGTTGCGACACGCCAACGCGCAGGTGCGCGCACGCGCGGTCGAACTGGGCGCAGGGGTGATGGGAGCGACGGCGGTTGCGGTGATAGTCGCCCGAGCGATGGCTCATGTCGCCTGGGTGGGTGACAGCCGCGCTTACCTGCTGCGCCACGGATCGCTGCGGCTTCTGACGCGGGACCACACGGTCGTCCAGGACATGGTCGACCGGGGCGAGCTCGCGCCAGAAGCGGCGGCGCGCCACCCCGAGTCGCACGTGATCACTCGCGCGGTTGGCGGCGACGCCGAGATCGACGTCGACGTGACGACGGTCCTGCTTTCTGCGGGCGACCGGATCCTGCTGTGCAGCGATGGACTCTATGGATGCGTCTTCGAACACCGGATCGCGCAGATCCTGGGTGAAGCCGCCACGCCGGAGGACGCGTGTCGCCACCTCGTGACCGATGCGCTCGAAGCCGGTGCACCCGACAACGTATCGGTGATCGTGCTGCACCTGGTGGCAGGCTGAGCGATGCGGCAGGGAAGCCTCGCGGGACCCGTCATCGTCGCTATCGGTGTCGTCGCCGCGGCTATCGCGTTCGCCGTGGTGACGACGCTGCTCGACACCGCCGACAGCACGACCGACCTTCGGCTTACACGGATCGAGGAGGCCCTCGCGGCCGAGGAGGCCGCACGGCGGACGATTGCCGACGAGCTGGTGCAGACGAAGTCCGATCTCGCCCGCCTGCGAGAGGACATGAGCCTGCTGGCCAACCGCGGCCCCACTGCGATCGCGCCGTCCGTGCCCGACATCCCGGCACCCGAAGCCGGGTTCGACGTGGGCGGCGACGAGAATTTCGAGTTGCCGGAAACCGAGGCCCCGACCGAGATCATGCTTCTGGCGCGGACACGCTTCAACCGCGGCATTACCCAGCCTCGCAACCGGACGATGCTGGAAATCCTCGGCCAGCCCCGCGACAACTATGGAACGGACTGCCAGGCGGTCAGCAACCCGCGCCTGAGGAGCCTGATCGAAACACGGCAGGTCGGCCCGATCCGGGTGACGATGCTGCGCCCTGCGCTCGAGAGCCTCGAACGGATCATGGAGCGGCTCCAGCAGAACGAGCCGGACCTTTTCGCAAAGGTCGGCACCGCCGGAGCACTCTGCGTGCGGTTTATCCGCGGCTCGACATCCTCGATCTCGAACCACTCGTGGGGCACAGCCATCGACCTGACGCTCGCGGGCGAACTCGACGGGTTCGGGGACGGGGGAACCCAGATGGGCCTCGTGATCCTGGCCGAGTATTTCAACGAAGAAGGGTGGTTCTGGGGCGCGACCTACGGCCGCGAGGACTCGATGCACTTCGAGATAGGCGAGGAAACGCTGCGCGCCTGGGTGGCCGAGGGGCTACTCTGAGGCATGGGCAGAAGTCCGGCATACGGCGGAGGAGGCAATGCGCCCCATACCGCCAGTGCCGGTGCCAGTGCCGGTGCTGGTGTTGGTTCCGGTGCCTATGGTCGTGCCGCGGCGCCCGTGCTTGCCATTGCCGAGCATCTGGCAGACCTGCGCAAGGTCGGCGATCTGGCGCAGTTGCAGGCAAGAGTGCGCACGTCGCTCGACCGGTTCTCGGCGGATCTGGGCAACGCCGGGGTTCCTCGCCCGTCGATTGCGCCTGCGCGGCTGGCGCTCGGCCTCGTGCTTGACCACGCCGCACGCGGCAATCGGGCGATCCCGGTGAAGGACTGGGGTGCGGCGGCTCACAGGCTCCTGTTCGAAGGCGAGGAGATGTCTGCGTCGCGGTTGCGCGACTTCGTTCGGCGTGCCGAGGGAGCGGGAGAGGGTTACGCCGAAACGGCTGCGTTCCTTCAGGCCTGCCTCGACCGCATCGAGGGGGGGCGGGCCCGCTTGAACCTGCCGGCCCCGGACAGTTGGGGCGCGATGACGGCGACGCTGGTGGTTGGGTTCCTCCTGCTGGTCGTTGCGTGGGCCGGCTACAAGGAATGGGTCTTTCACAGCGATACCTCGCGGGCCTTCGAGGCGGAGTTCATCACCTTCGGGCTGGACCGCCCCGGTGATATCCCCGACCTCGTGCCACGCCTCGACCGGCTTGCGGGCGCCGTCGGCCGGGTCGAAGGGTCGCTCGAAAAGCTTCCGATCAGGCTTTTCGCGGAGACCTTCGGTTTCGACGCGCTTGAACATGCCAGGTCGCGGCAGCTCGAGGCGGTCGCACGCTACCTGCCGCGTGAACTGGCCCGTGCGGTCGATACCGCCCTCGCGCTCGAGGGCGACGCGGGAGCTGCATACGATACGCTCAGAGCCTGGGACATCATGACCGGCGCGGCGGAGTGGAACGCGGCCTGGCTCTCGGGCTGGCTTTCGGCGCGGGCGTCGATCCTGCCCGACCAGCAGGGCCTCGCGCAGCATATCCCGTTGCTCGCATCCATGCCCGGCCCCCTCCCCCCGCCCGACCCCGAACTTCTCGCGCAGGCAAGAGGTTTCGCCGCCGAGGCCGCCGAGGATGAACGCGCCTGGCTCGAACTGATCCGTTCGGAGGAAATGGCGGAGATCGATCCCTGGCGCACCGCCACGGCGATTCCGGCGCTGGCGGACGTTGCGGTCCGCAGGTCGGGACTGCCGATCGGGACGCCAATTCCGGGGTCCCTGACCGCGCGAGGCTGGGACAGGGCGCGCGAATCCGGCGCGGGTCTTGCCGTCCAGCGCGCCCGCGCCGAGGCGCGGCGCATGTTCGGGCGCGACCTGCCCGCGATGAACGATGCACCCGACCGCGTGCTTGCTAGGCTGCAAGCCGAGACACTCTCCGCCTGGAGGGCCTTCCTGGCCGATCTGCGCATCCGGCCTTTCACGGGACGCGATACTGCAATTCTGGTCTCGGGGTTGCTCGCCCAGCGCGATTCTCTTCTGGGAGGTCTGATCGCCGAGGTCTGGCGCGAGATCGGCGGAACCGACCGCCAGCGCCCGCACGATCTGCAACTGAGGATCGCTGCCGAGTTCGGCCCGATGATCCTCTATGCCGAACAGGGACGCATTCGCGAGATCTCCGCCCTCTTTGCCGCGCTGAACGCGGCCCTCGGGGCTACCGGCGCGACTGAGGAGCTTCAACTCCAGAAACTCATGTCTGTTCAGGACCGGGCGGCTTCGATAAGCGCGCTGCGACAGGCTCCGGGAGTCGTGGTCCAGCTTGTCGAAGATGTGCTCGCCCAGACCTCGGCAAGCCATTCCGACGACCTCAGCAATCCTCTGACCAAGCGCTGGCAGACCGAAGTGCTCGATCTCTGCCGCCAAACCACGCAAGGGCGCTATCCGTTCGATCCGGCCGGCATTGACGCCGACCTTGCCAGCTTCGCCGCGCTGTTCGGCCCGGGCGGGGCTGTCGACCGCTACTTCCGCACGGCCGCCGAGCAATACATCGACACGACTGAAAGTCCCTGGCGCTGGAAGCCCGATGCGCGTTTCGCCGGCCTTTCGCCAGAAGGTGCAGCCTACCTCCAACGCGCGCTCGCCATCGGTCAGGGCTACTTCGGCGCAGACGGTTCGCAGGGGACGACCGTGACCATGGCGGCACTCGCCGAGCGCGGCCGGGCGATCATCAGCGTCGGGGGCCTGAGCGCCGCAGTCGATGCCGCTTCGGACGAGGCCACCTTCCCCTGGCCGGGCGGCGATCCGGGCAAGGGGGCCGAGGTCGCGTTCCAGACCGGCAACGGATCGAACGCACAGTTGGCGCACCCGGGGCCTTGGGGCCTCCTGCGCCTGTTCGACGGCGTGCGCCTGCGCGAGCGCGACGGCGGCCGACGCTACTTCGCGGATCTTCGCATCGAGGGCGCGCGTCTCTTTCTTGAGATTTCCTTTCCCGGCGAGGCCAACCCGGTCTCGCTGCGCCGCCTGCTTGCGGGTTTCGAATGCCCTGCCACGCTTTGACCATTTCAGGCGCGAGCTGCGGGGAACATCGGCTATAGTTTGACCCGGGCGGGATCGCAGATCCCGAAACAGGACAGAGGGACGAAGGACGTGACCGACCGCGAGATTTCCGTCAAGACGCCGCTGCCCGGCGAAACGCTCATGTTCAACTCGCTCGAGGGCCACGACGAAGTCAGCGGCTGCTTCGAGTTTCGCCTGGGCCTGTCGAGTTCCGATCCCGACATCGCCCCCAAGGACCTCCTCGGCAAGCCTGTAACCGTGGTCGTTGGCAGCGACGAGCCACATCGCCACTTCCACGGCATCGTCACCGACTTCGGCTTCCGCGAGATGCGCGACGACCTCGCCTTTTATGACGCCGTGCTGCGGCCGGCGCTGTGGCTGCTGTCGCTGTCCACCGACAACCGCATCTTCCAGAACATGAGCGTGACCGAGATCGTCGAGTCGGTCCTCGGCGAATACCCGAAGGTAAAGTTCAAGAAACAGCTCAAGAAATCCTATCCGCCGCGCGAATACTGCGTGCAGTACGGCGAGAGCGACCTCGCCTTCGTGCAACGCCTGATGGAACATGAGGGCATCTTCTACTTCTTCGAACAGGAAGCGGAGGGGCACACCCTGGTGCTTTGCGACGACAGCAGTCGCCTGGCGCCGGGAGAGGGACTTGAGAAGATCCGTTGGCAGCCGCACCTGCGCAACGCCTTCCTGACCGAGATCGCGATGGTTGGGTGGGTGCCGCTGACCTCGATACGGACCGGCAAGTACACGCACACCGACTACGACTTCGAGAAGCCGTCCTCCGACCTGATGGCCAAGACCGAGAACGTGCTCGACCACGACGAGGACGCTGCGGAAGCCTACCATTACCCGGGCCGGTATACCGAGTTCGACCGGGGCGACGGCCTTGCTACCACTCGCCTTGCAGACCTTCAGGCGCCGCACCGGCGGGTTCGGGCCGTGGCCTCTGCGCCGGGCCTGATGTCAGGGTTCAGCTTCACGCTCGAGGAGTTCCCGCGCGAGGTCGAGAACGACAAGTACATCATACTGCGCTGTGAATACCGGGTTTGGGAAGGGATGTACGAGGCGCGCTCGGATGATCGCCGGCTGACCTCTGGCTTCGAGACACGGCTCGAACTGCAACCGGCGTCCCTCGTCTATCGCCCGCCCCTTCGAACTCCGCATCCGCAGATGAAGGGGCCTCAGACGGCCGTGGTCGTCGGCCCTGCTGGAGAGGAGATCTTCACCGACAAGTACAGCCGGGTGAAGGTGCAGTTCCATTGGGACCGTGAGGGCGGGAACGACGAGAACACGACCTGCTTCATCCGCGTCAGTTCTGCATGGGCAGGCTCGGGCTGGGGCTTCATCCAGATACCGCGCATCGGGCAGGAAGTGATCGTGGATTTCCTCGAAGGCGATCCCGACCAGCCGATGATCACCGGCCGCGTCTACAACGCCGAACAGATGCCGCCCTATTCGCTGCCCGGCAACGCCACGCAATCGGGCTGGAAGTCGAACTCGTCGCCCGGCGGGGGCGGTTTCAACGAGATGCGCTTCGAGGACAAGAAGGGCAGCGAGCACGTCTATTTCCAGGCCGAGAAGGACCACATCGAACTCGTCAAGAACGACGAGACCCGTACCATCGGCCACGACTGGGTCGAGGACGTCGGCAACGACGCGACCCAGACGATCGGCAACGACCGCACCGAAATCGTCAAGAACGACAAGTCGGTGCGAGTCGATCACAACCGCACCGTCTCGATCGGCGACGACGACCACGAGACTGTCGGCAAGAAACGCACGCTTATCGTCAAGGGCGATGAGGAGATCGAGGTAAAGGGCGATTCATCCGAGACAATTCACGGCTTCCACACGCAGATCGTCTGGGGTGGATTTCAGAACATTGGTGTCGTTGGCTTTCGAACGGACAAGGTAGGCGGATACGAGGCGCGGACCGTCGTAGGGTTCAATACACACACGGTCGGAGGATACCGGCAGGTTACGGTCGGCGGGTATCAAAAGCATCTGGTCAAGGGCAACGATGTCACCGACATCAAGGGCGAACAGACCCTAAAGGTTACCAAGAACCACAGCACCACCATCGATGGCGACCAGGCGCTGAAGCTGAAGGGCAACCAGAGCTACGAGATCACTGGCGGCCGGCTCATCAAGGTCGCCAAAGGTCAGACTCACGACGTCGCCGAGGACGTCTGGATCAAGGCCGGCAAGAGCATGATGATCGAGGCGGCGGACTCGATCACCCTCAAGACCGGCGACGCCATGATCGAGATGAAGAAGGATGGCACGATCACCATCAAGGGCAAGGACATCAACATCGTCGGCTCGGGCAAGATCAATGCCAAGGCGGATGGCGACGTGATCATCAAGGGCGCGACGGTCAAGAACAACTGAAGACACCGTCGAGCGCCCGGCCGGGGTCCGAGGGGTCCGTCGCCAGGGCGTCGCGATCGACCCGCCAGAGGAGTAGTGGCGACGTTGGCGGACCGACGGTTGCGGGAAGCGGGAGCTCGTCGAGTGCCGCCCAGAGTGCATCTGCGTCGATAACTCCCGCCATTGCGACCTCGATGGGCGCAAGGGCGGACTTGCACCACTGATCGACCGACACGCGGGCGGGCGCCCCCGGAACGACAAAGAGCACGGACAAGGGGAACCTGCGGCCCTGCGAGTCGTGCGAGGCCAGTATTAGGCCCGAAGCGGTCCGATCCCCAGACGCGAGCGTGAAACGAACTCCGCCGTCCGGCCACATACCCTCGCGCCGGGCCAGATGGCGCGTGACCCAACCGTCCCAGCGGGTGCGGAAGCTGTCGGGGAGTCCGCGCCAGACGAAATCGCCGGTGCAAGGCAACTTGCCGAAGAACCCGGCGAAGCCGTCGGCTCTCAGATCCCGTCCGGACACCGGAACCCGCCGAACATGGTCAGGTCGAGGGGGTTCTCGACACTTGCGGCGCGAAGTTCGAAATCGGCCGTGAAGCCGCCGAGCGCAAGCCTTAGCCGGAACAGTTCGGGCAGATCGGTCCTCGACAGCCGCGCCTTGCGGATCAGCCGGAGGAAGGCCCAGGCACCGGTTTCGGTCGAGATCGCCTCGGCCGAGCCATCGAGCGGAGCAAACGACAACGAAACGAGATTGGTTCCGTCAGGCCCGGGCCAGGTCATCGGCATCGGCCTTACCGCCGCATTGAAGTAGACAAGGCTCTGCCCGTCCACATTCAGCGTCACCCGACTGGCGTTCCCAGAAAGGTCCTTTGGCTCGATGGTGAAGGCCATGACCGGTCCGGCACCGCCCGGGAACAGCCCGTCGCGGATCGAGCGCGCGCGTTCGAACGGCTGCAGCGACGCTGGCGAAAGCCCGAAGTCGGCGCGCCACTGCCAGGGGCGGACGGTCGTATCGACGTAAGGTAGCAGGTGGGTCGACACGAAGCCGTCGATCAAGCCGCCGGGTCCGAACAACCGCTGGAAATCCGCAACGTTGACATCAATCCGGCTGGCTTCCTCGAAGGGATAGCGGCCTTCGGTTGCGGACCGGCAGAACGGCAGGACGTCGGCGCGCCAGCGTGCGTTGAGTTGAGACAGCACAGCTTCGCGGGTAACGCTGATCGTGTCTCCGGCAATCCCCGCGACCCAATCGTCTATCGGATCTGGCAGTGCCGCCGCGACATTGGCAATCGCGCCGGTCAACTGCGGCAGGCCACCGCGGGCAAGCAGCGCGGCCTCGGGATCAGGGCTTGCGGCAACGGTCTGCAACTCGTTCGCCAGCGCTCCGAGCGCTGCGACGGCATCATTCAGGAGGGGCGGTACGCCTTCCACTTCGTCGATCGCGGCCTTCAACGGCGCGAAGTGCCGTGCGACGACCTCGCCCGGGAGAGCCTCGGCGCCCGCGTCGCCACCGCCCGCGGACGATCCGGCGATCCGTGCCCCTGTCTTGGCGAGACGGCCGAGGCTGCCCAGACGCTTGGTCGCTGCCGACACGAGTCCGGGGGGAACTCCTGTGCCGCCGCCCGCGGCTTCTTCTTCCTGGCGCGTCAGTTCGGTCTCGCTGACGACCGCCCGCAGGAGCCGCTTCAAAGCGCTGTCCTCGGTGGCGAGGTCCTTGAGGTTGTCCGTCGCGATCCTGAGGTCGGTAATCGGTGCCAGCCGGACATCGCGCAGGAACCCGTCCCACTGGGCGATGAAGTCCTTCTGGTAGAGCGCCAGGATGTCGACTTCAAGCTGCGCGGCATCGACCGTGGCATTCTCCTGGCATCCACCCGCGAAGATCGCCCGGTCGAGCGCGGCCTGTGCCGCTGCATCGGGGATCAGGGGCAGGACGGTTCCGTGGAAGCCGCGATATGTGAAGGCCCCGGGCAAGCCGACGCGCAGCGTCCGGCCCGACAGGCGCGACAGCACCCGCGCCCCGTTCGGGCCCGCCACCTCGGCCGGGGTCCATTCGGGCAGGCCGGCGATCTCGGACTGTGACATGAGCCCGTTGTAGGCGCGGACCGCGATCGGAATCTGGCACACGGTTTCGAGCGCTGCGGCGACCAGCGCCCGATCTGGCCCGATCCGCTGTTCCTCGACCGCAAGGCGTTCGAGCGCGGCAAGTTGATGGCCCAGCGCCGCATCGGTCGGGAAAGGATCGACAGGAGCCGCGAGGGGCAGGTCGGTCTGCCACCAGAGTTCCGCGAAGGCGCGGTCGTAGGGCGCCAGACCGGTCATCATGTTGTAGGTCTTGAGGGCGCCGAGGAGGAACTCGGGATCGCGGATCTGCCGCCACATGGTCGCTTCGAGCAGCGCCACCATGCGCGGTTCGAGGATGTTGCGGAGCGCGCGGTCATAGGCCATGCGCTGGACCCGCGCCAACTCGGCCTCGGCCGTCGGGCCTAGCGCGGTAAGAGCGTTTCCCTGCACTTCGGTACTCGCCGAATCCACCTCTGCCATCGCGGCGAGGGCAATATCGAGATCAAGCGGATCGGTGGGTGCCTGCCGCGCCGCCACATTGGCAAGCCTTGCCTGAAGCCCGGTCAATTGGCGTTCCTGGTCGGCGATACCGGCACTATAGCGGCTATAGGAATAGACGAAGACCGCCGAGAGGACGGCAGTGGCCAGCATCGCGGCGGCAAGAGTGCTGCGCCATACCCACTTGCGCCGTTCCTCGGCTGCCGCGTCGAAGAGGCCGAGGCCTGCCTCCGGGAAGATGAGATCGGTCAGCAGGCGGCGCAGGAAATAGGACCGCTTCTCGCCGTGGCGCCGCGCAACTGGCGGGGCAGACGCGATGCCGAAGGCACCGGCCAGATCGCCGACCAGTCGGTCGATGGGTGAGCCTTCCTGCGTGGCCGACGTAAAGTAGAATCCGCGGAGCCAGGACGCTTCGTCGTAGCGCGTTTCGCCGAAGACCGCATCCACGAGCAGCCTGAGCGGGGCTTCCAGGCGGAGGAACTGGGCCGGAAAGCGGAACATGTCCGCTCGAACGGCAAGCGGCAGGTCTTCGGCCAGTCGGCCGACGAGGCGGCGTTCCGCCCGCGCCGCGAGCGCGGACAGCTCTCGCTCGACGGCTACACCGTCCACCCGGGCATCGGTCGCGAGGGTCGCGCCCCAAACCTGCTCGCGGTCGTCATTGCCGAGATCGGCATAAAAGGCCTCGAACCCGGGGATCAGATCGGCCTTGGTGATCATCAAGTAGACCGGCAACTGCATCCCGAGCTTCTCGCGCAGCTCGCCCAGACGCTTGCGGATCTCGCGACCGTGCGCGCGAAGGTCGGCATCGGGTCCGAGGAGCTCGCGCACCGAAATCGCGACGATCACCCCATTCAGCGCACGGCGCCCCCGGTGCTTGCGCAGCAGGTCGAGAAACCCGCCCCACTCGGCCGCATCGAGGTCGGGGGCGCTGGCCTGCTCGGTGTAGCGTCCCGCCGTATCGACGAGCACTGCGTCGTCGGTGAAGAACCAGTCACAGTTTCGCGTGCCGCCGACACCCTTGAGGTCGTCCCCGAGGTCGATCGGGAAGTGAAGGCCCGACTGGCGCAGCGCGGTGGTCTTGCCGGTGCCCGGCGGCCCGATGATCACGTACCACGGCATCTCGCGCAGGAACTTGCGATTGCCGAGCTTCGAGCGCTTCATCTCGCCGAGGATCGACTGGAACTTCGTGTTGATCTCGGCCACCGCCCCTTCGCCGGGGCTTGCCTGCCTCACCGGCTCGGCGCGGGCAAGTTCGGTCACGAACACCTGGTTGGCCCGGGCCGCCCGCAGCTGGCCGACAAGGACCGAAAGCAGCCACAGGATCAGGATCCCGCCGATGGTGATCAGCCGGGTCAGGTCGGAGGCGAAGGGCTGCAGGTCACCCACGCTGACCAGGGGCCCGAACAGCCAGATCAATGCACAGAGTATCGCCACGCCGATGAAGGTCCAGAGCCGGCGCGAAATCAGGAACCGCAGGATCGCTTTCAGGATGCGCATGTCAGAGTTTCTTCTGGATGCGGATTTCGACGCGGCGGTTCAGCGCCCGCCCCTCCCGCGTGGCATTGTCTCCGACCGGCTCGGTTGCCGCCCGCCCTTCCGACCGGATCAACTCCGACGGCACCCCACCGGCGACGAGAGCCGCAGCGATCGTGCCGGCACGCGCCTCGGAGAGGCCCTGGTTCGACGCGAAGGGATTGCTGCGCTGGACCGGGACGCTATCGGTGTGGCCGATTACCGCGATGCCACCGATCACATCGATATTGGCGAGGATGACGGCGGCAAAGGACGCAACGAGCGGCTCGTAGATGGAGTTCAGGTCGGCCTTGGCCGAGCGGAACACTTCCGGATCCGAACCCCGCACCACGAGAACCGCAAGCGACACGTCCTCGCGGCCGGAAAGCGCCGCAGCGACATCGGGGGGGGCCGCTTGCTGGAACTCGGGCAGCAGCTCGATCACCACCGGTTCGATCACGATCTCCGGAGGCGCCTCAACCTCGTCCGTCGACCGGAGGGGACGGAAAACTTCGGCACGCTCGGATGGGGGGAGGACGCCGGCGAGGGTGTAGAGTTGCTCGCCCTTGCCGCTGAGACGGATACCGAGTGCGACATACACGCCGGCGACAACTGCAAGTGCAAGGAGGCCGATCGTCCAGAGCGGAACCGCGAAGCGTCGCGGCTCGTCCGGAGCGGCTACCCCGGTCCAGTGCGGCGAGAGCGGCGCCCGCTCGGCATCGGGATTGCGCAGGAGTCGCACGGTCGAAGTCAGGGCCTGCACAAGCCCTCCCTGCGCCTGCGGTCCTTCGAAGCGGAACCGCCCACGGAAGCCGAGCGCGAGGCAGGTGTGCGCGAGCTCGAGCATCTCCGGATCGCGATCGGGGTAGCGCTGCAACTCGGAGAGCCGTTCGAAGAAGCGTGTTCCCGGGTCGACGTCGCCGGCCAGCGAGACGACGAGCGGAGCACGCGGCCAATCGCTCTGCCCGCCCCAGGGCGTGTTGATCGCGAGGTCATCTATCAGCGCGGCAACGAACCACGCCGCCTGGTCGGCGCGGGCGAGCGGGACGCCACGCGCGACCGCACTGTCACGGCCGTCAATCAGGTTGTCGAGAAGGCGGACCCGCAGCGTCTCGGGGCTCGCCGGTGAGGCGGCGCGTTCGAGTTCGGGGGCAAATTCCAGGAGGGCTGCGAAAGCGGCGACAAGCGGGTTGGGATGGGCACGGGCATGTCGCACCCGAACACCTGAGTCGCGCGGCTCGCCGTAGGCCGGTGGCGGCGGGGCGTAGGCCGGGCCAGAGCCCGTGGTGTAAGGCGATGCAGAGCCGGGGCCGTGCGCCGTGGGGGCCGCCCCCGACTCCCGCCGCCCGGCCGGCCGGATGCGGGTCCGCCCGGCGTCGTTCATCAGGCCGAAGGGATCATCCTTGTCGCTCATGGGGTCACTGGCTCACCGCGTAGCAGTCGATCTCGGGTTGCCGCTCCAGTTGTCCAGAAACACCGATGACAAAGCCGGGAGCTTCAAGGATGCGTGTCCAGTGCTCGGACTTGCGGTCCAGTTCCAGGCAGAGCCTGTCGCCATCGTAGGGGATTTCGCGCGGCTGGCTGTGCAGAGGTTTCAGCGGGATGCCCGGCAGCCGGGCGCGCCAGAGCTTCTCGAACTCGTCTGCCGCTCCGACGGTGGCCTGATCGACGAAGATGCGGCGTAGCATGGCCTCCGACATGTCCGAGCCGACCCGAAGTACGATCCGGCTGGACTTGAGGATTTCTGGATTGTCGACACGCACCTTCCAGATGTTCTGCGCATGAATGGCGACGGGCAGCACGCGCGATTTCGGTTCGACGTGGCGGAGCGAGAGCATCAGGGAGCGAAGCGTATCGGCGAGAGCCGAGAACGCGGGTTCAGGGTCGGCGTGATCGTAGATTGGCAGGTCCGACAGTCGGCGCGAAGAGGAGCCGTAGGTCGCCATGCGACCGGCGAGCCCCGCCAGCTCCATGAACATCTCCGAAGGGTGGAACAGGTCCTGCTCGGCCATGTGGGCGATGCGTGGCTGGGACGAATTCGCAAGCTCCAGAATCAGGAGGTTCTCTACCGAGCGCCCCGCCCCTCCCAGCACGATGTGCCCATGTGCCTCGGCAATTCGCTCCAGCCCCAACACGACTTCCCTTGCGAGTCCGGCGTACCAGGGAACGGCGCCGGTGCAGAGCGCGGGCGGCAGGTGGTTCGGCGCGGTCCGCACGGCGCCATCGGCATCGAGCCCGTCCACGCGAGCGATCGGAAGCGTCACGTAGCCTGATGTGTCCTCGCCCGGCAGGAACAGCCGCGGCACAAGCCGGGCTACCTCGATCTCCGCGGCCTCGGCCCCGCCCTGCACCGCGTCGCGCAGGGTAAGGAAGGTGCCGCGGTAGCGCGCGCCACCCTCTCCGGAATGCGCGGGGTCCACCGTTGCGGCGCCCGGGGTCTCTACCGGGATACCCAGATGGGCGAGACCGGAGGCGCCGTCACGCCGGACGGCGACCGGCTTCGGCGGTGCCGTGTCCGCTGGAATCGCGAAGGGCGTGCCGTCGGGCAGGATACCCTCGCCCTCGGCAATGCCGATCATCCCGCCGTCAAGCGCGGCGCGGTCGAGCGAGAGCGAGCGGAAGCCCCACGCCTGCAGTGAGGCTGCACGCAGTGAGCCGCGCACCAAGGCCTCGGTGTAGCGGTCCTGCTGCTGGAAGTGCTGGGTCCGCAGGAACAGCCCTTCGGACCAGACGACCTTGTTGGCGTCACTCATGCTGTCACCGGCCCCTTCAGACCGGACGCAATGTCAGACCCGAACCCGAGACCGCGACGATGAAGCCGACGGTGGCGGTCGGCGAGACACCGGTCTTGACACGGAAGACCTTGCCGCCCGGATCGCGGAACCCGCCGACGATGCCGATTGCCGTCGTGGAGGGGTCGAGCCCGATCACCTTCGACGCCGTCCCGCCGGGCGCAAGCGCGATCTGGTCGGATTTCACGAGATCTCCGCCCAGCGCCGCAGATGGGTTCTGGAGCGCGAAGAAGTCCGCCCCGTCGAAGGCGCCGGTCCCGCGGAGTTGCAGGACTGTGAGCGTGACCGGACGATCGGCCCCATCCGGTCCGGGATTCATCCCGGCCGCGCCGTTTGCCGAGATCGTAACGCTGCCCGGCCCCTGCACACACCCGGTAACGGCAAGCAGCATCGCCGCTCCCGTCCCGGCCAGAAGACTGCGTCTGTCAGTCATCAGAGTTCCTCCCCTTGGTGCCTTCGTAGGCGTCGCGAAAATCGCTTCCGACATCACCGAGAAACCGATCCTCGGCCGCCCTTGCGATGATCCTGTACCTTTCCCGGTAAAGTTGCCAGAGCAGCGCGCTCCGTCCCCCTGCAAGAATGGCCTTCAGGCGCCCCGCCTCCTCGAACTCGGCCTCGATCGCTTCGGGATCGAAACGGTCAATCATCCGACGCAGCGACTCCTGGAGCCCGCTCCAGGTGCGGACCTGGTGATCGGCAAGGTCGCGAACCGCGCCCGCGATGGCCGCGTCGGCGTCGAGATAGCCCGGTCGAGCCTCGCCGATCAGTGTTGCCATCATCTCGTCGGTGGTCGCGAGGAACTTCAGGGGATTTACGTCCGCTCCGCCGATCACGGTCTGGGCCACGCGAAGGTTCTGCTTTTCCCTAGCGCGGGCGCGGAGCAGGTGGACCAAGGCCTCGAGGAGCGCCCGAGTGCGTCTGCCGACGGCCTCCAGGTCCTCAACGCTCAATTCCGTGACCAGTTCGGGAGGAAGCCCCATGCCCTTCAGAAGGGCCGCCTTCAGGTCGCCGGCGCCGCTGTCGGTCGGAACGGAAGTCGACACCTGTGCCGGAGCCTTCGCAGGGGGCGCAGGCGCAGCAGGCGGCGGCGCGGAACTCGGTGAAACAGGCGGTGGCGCGGGTGCCGGCACCGGTTGGCGCGGTGAGGGTGGGGCGGAAGGCACGGTACCGAAGAAGTCGTCGAACCCGCCGCCGGGAACGGTCTCACGGGTCGGTTGCGGTTCGCCGGCGGGTCGCGACGGCAAGGGATCAAGCGTGAACGGATCGTCGAAGAGCGGGGCATCAGTCGACGGTCGGGGCTCGGTCGGCGGCGCGAAAGCCGGGCGCGCTGGGGCGTCGAATGGGTCGGGGAGCGATGCCGGCCGCGGCGGCGGCGGCGGCGCGTGAACCGCCGGCTGCCTGAAGAAGTCGTCCGCGGCGAACGGGTTGGATGCGGGTTCCGGCGCCGCAGGGCTTGCCGCAGAAGTCAATCGGGGCGCTGCAGGGGGCGCTACGCGCTCGGGCGCCTGCGGCGATACCGGCCTTGCGACCGGGGCCGACTCCAGTTCAATGCGCAGCACCACGTCTCCGAGACGAAGACGCATTCCGTGGGTCAGGTCGGCGCTCCGGCCTTCGCCCAACGGAGCAGTTGCGCCGTCGATGAAGACTCCGCCACGGCTGATGTCGGTCACGCGGAATTCACCTTCTCCGCCCGACACGATGCAGTGTTTGCGGGAGATGAACATGTCCGGATCCTCCAGCCGCCAGTCGGCTTCCACCCCTCGTCCGATCGTAAGGTCGCCGCCGACATGGCTGACCTCGGACTGAGGCTGGCGATGCGGAGAATGCTCGATCACGAGGCGCAGAGTCATGCAGCCTGCTCCCCGGTTTCGCGGGTGATGCAGCTGACGCGCAGGTCGTCCCGATCGCGCGAGGTCCGCGCGGGCAACCAGAGGCTTTGGCCGAGAAACTCGGAACCCAAGCGCGGCGGCGGAACGTCTTTCGCGGCAAGCACCGGCCGCAGGTCGACTTCGATCTCCCGGCCGATCAGGGCGAGCACGAGATGTCTTATCCGGGCGCGCAGCTCGGCTTCGCCGGCGATGCGCCGAAACAGCGCAAGGTCGACCGGACCGATACGGAGCTCGATGCGGCCGGTACGTCCGAACACGCGCGCCCCGGCCACGGCTCCCTGGCCGAGCCTGGCATGAACCCGGCCCAGCCTGGACTGGAGCCGTTCGGGGAGATCGGTCCAGGTTCCGACGAACTCGACTATCGAGACCGGGGCCCCGATCAGGTCCGCGAGAGGGGCCGCAAGTCGTTCCGGGCCGTGCACCGACAATGCAATGGCGGGTGCGTGAAGCAACCGCAGTTCATCGGGCGATTCGGTTGGCCCTGCCCTGCCCCGCGTCCCAGGCAACCCCAGCCCCGCGAGGGCGGCCACCGTGGCACCGACCCGCCCCCCCTGGGCGCGCTCGGCCTGAACAATGGGGCGGGCGTCCGCCCAACCCCGCCAGTAGAGCGCGATCATCCGATGCTGCATCAGGTTGCAGAAGTCGAGGAAGGCCGTGTCCGATGTGACCCTGCCCTGCCCATCGCTGAACCAGCGCTGCGACACCCTCTCGAAGACCCACCGCGTCAGGTGCAGCGGCATCGGACCCTCCGGCCCGAGCAGCCCGATGAGCTCGACTATGACTTCGGGGGGCAGTCCGGAAACCCGGGGCGGCTCCAACCGCGCCACGTCGCCAGCCGCGAATGTCAGGCGCGCATCCTGCCCGAGCCGGGCGGGTTCCAGCCCCGGACCGCCTGCCTGGCCGAAGTGCTGCCCCGGTCCTTCAAGTTGCCGAAGCAGTTCGAAGAAGTCCGTCGCAGCCACGTCGCGCGGCGTGGCGCTCAGATCGGGGCGCGGGAGCCGAGCATCATCGGCCATGCAACCTCCTCCTGCCGCTGGGTAAGCCGCGTCCGCGTCCTGACAAATCCGTTGATCCCCGCGTGCCGGATAAAGAGCTGCGACAGCAGGGCCGAGAGCAGGAGCGTGCTGGAACCGGTCAGGAACGTCTCGTCGACCGATAGCGTCATCTCCACCCCCTGCCCGAAACAGAGCGGTCCTGGAAGACCGAGCCGCTCCACGACCCTTGCCGACGTGACGCGGCGAACTGACTGGGCGTGCCGTGCAAGAGCCGGATCGCCACGCCCTGAATAGAGGTCGAGCACCGCCCGCAGCGGTTCAGCCTCACGCGAGGCATCGGCAAGAGAAAGGTGGTTGAGAGCGAGTTGGGCGACAAGACGCCAGGCGATATCGTCGAAATGCGCCGCCCCGCCGTCTCGGCGCAGATGGCTCCGCCCATGTCCTGCCGGCACGGGGCGGCGGAAAGCTCCAAGCAGTTCGACCTTTCCGACCGGATCGCCGGACTCCACAGCGAGTTTCGGAGTGTCGTCGACAATCGGCAGGTCTCGGTTGGTGCAGAGTGCCCGGATGTCGAGCGACGTCAGGGCATCGCGTGAAGGGCGTCCGCCGGGGTAGGCCACGGAGATGAGGACCTCGTCGCCGAGGTACCCCGTTCGGGTCTGCCCTCGGCGCACCTCGTCCTCTGTCGGGCGGCGCGGCCGGCGCTCGGTCGTGAATACCGCGCCGGTCGCCGACGGGCGCCCCATGCCGTGCAGGGGGACGACCTCGGCATCGGGCCCCTGCGTGGCCGAATCCTCGACTCTGAGCAGCCGGAACACCTCGAAATCGCGCGGCCGGGTCCGGTCCGGGTAGACGACATGGGCCGACCGCCGCGGGTCGAGTTCGACAAGGTCGCATTCCTTCTCGAAGAGGTTGATCAAGGGCGTCACGAACAGCCGGAAGTCCTTGACTGCCGCGTCCGCAATCTCGGGACGGGACCGCGACAGCAGGATCGCCACCTCGATCTTGCCATCGCCCGCGGCGCGCACGGCCTCGCGCAATCCGTCCACTCGGAGAAAGTGGAACCGCTCGGGCATCATGAAATACTCGCGGAGGAGCCGGTAGCCTCCGAAACCTGGCCGGGATGGCGGCAGGAGCGCCTCTTCGTCCGCAATTCCGATCATCGACGGGCCTTGGACGGCTTGCCAGGCGCCCCCCGGCACTGCCCTTACCGCGACACCACTCCCCCAGCCATGCAGCGCGTCGAACAGAACGCCGCCCCGCGCGCCCCCGGCAAGGTGCAGGTCGAGCCGGTCGAGGCCGAGTTCCCCCAGCTTTCCGCCGCTTCCAGATCGGCCGATGGTGATACGGAGAGCCGCCTCGGCCTCTGCGAACCTCGACTGGAGCCCCGCGGCGTGAAGCGCGCCACGATCCTGGAGATATTCGACCTTGTCGAGCTTCACCGGCCAGAGCGTCACATCCTGCGCGGTCGTATAGGTCGCACGCGTGCCGAGTCCTTCGCGGAACGCTGCGACCAGTCGGGTTCCGCGCCGGACACAGTGACCTTCGAGCATCGTCTGTACCTGCGGGCCCGGCTCGAGAACCGCCAGGGTCACCGCCGGCCCGGCCGAAAGCAGGTCGGGCCAAAGCGCATCCAGCGTCGCTTCGACGTAGCGGCTGCCCTCGAGATCGACCTTGAGGCGGGTCCGCGCCGCGAGGTAGGCCACTCCCTCGAGCAGTCTCTCGACGTAGGGGTCGGGACAGGGCACCGATTCTAGGGAAAGATTGCGCGCGACGTTCGGGTGCAGCGCGGCGAACTCGGACGCAAGTTCGCGGACGTGCTCAAGCTCTGCCTCGTAGTAGGTCAGGAAGGCACGGTCCATCAGGCGTCCTCGACCGCCGTCATCGCTCGGCCGCTGTCAAGGTCGATGGTGGTCGACAGGCGCATCCGTTCGGGCACCGGCGACAGCAGCAGGAGGCCATCTATCGCCACGACGAGCCCCTTCTTGCTTGAGGTGTCCACACTAACCCGAATCGTGTCGCGTTTGAACCGCGGCTCGAAGTTGGCGATCACCTCCTTCAGGTCACGCGCAAGCGCCTCGGGGTCGAAATCGTTCGCGCGGTGCCCAGAGAATGCTGGCACCCCATAGTTCACGACGCTGCGCCGCACCTGCGGAAAATCCGCGAGAAGATCGGCTGCCGCCTCAATGCCCATCCGCTCCCGGTCGCTCAGCAACAGGCGCGATTCGTGGCGTTCGATGTTGAACAATGCCTCGATGTCGCGCCGAACCGCTTCGCGCAGAACGGCGGGCGTCACCACGATTCCACGCTGTTCCAGAAAGGCACGCCTTTCCAGCATTCCCAGGACCTGATGGAGTTCGGCCCTCTCCCCCTGGTCCAGCCCGGGTTCCTGTTCCAGCGCGCGCCGCCCCCCTGCCAGGATCCTGTCCAGACGCTCTGCGCCGAGTTCCTTCCTGAGTTCCGAGACCCGCTTGTCGCTCTCGGCCGCAAGGCCAGGCAAGTCGTCGACGAGGCGGTCCCAGAAACTCGGCTGGACCGCCTCGCGCACGGATTGGGGGTTCGCGTCTGCCAATTGCGGGTTCCCCTCGTCCTGTCGTCAGCGCCGGTGAGGCGCGTGCCTCACATCGAGGACATCGCCGCCATGTCGTAGCCGAACTCGTCCTCGCCGCCCGCGCCATAGTCGCCGCCGCGCCACACGGAAAGGTAGTGGATGGTGAGGTAGTTGAGCGCGAGAGTCTCATGGGGCGCGTCGACACCCGACGATCCGCCGAGGCTGTAGTTCGTGATCAGAACCTGCTCGAGGGTGATCGTCAAGTACGCCTCCTGCTCCCCACCCCCCTTGTCACGGGTGAAGAACAGCTCGACCTTCCCGAGGGGATCGCCGAGCAACGAATTCCGGAACAGCGCGGTCGACGAAGAGTCGAGCATCTTCCCGATGACGACTTCGTTGAGCGTGGGCGTCCCTACCTCCCGCGCCGTACCCGTAAAGGTCCCAAGGTGCCGCGAAGCACCAAACTGCGCGCTATCCAGCGCGATCGCTTCCTCGAAACCCTTGGTCGCGACCTGACCCTTGATCCCGTCGATCTTCATGTAGATGGGCATATCTCAATTCCTCTCCCTGTTGCGCGCCCTGCGCGTCCGTCCAGATCAACTGCCTTTGACCGAGGGAAGTTCGGACACGAGCCGGAGGCTCGCGTTGATCCCCTCGAGTTGGTAATGCGGGCGCAGGTAGAACCGCGCGTTGTAGTATCCGGGCCGACCCTCGACGCTGTCGACCTGGACCTCTGCCTTGGCGAGCGGCCTGCGCGCCTTGGCCTTGTCGTCGGCACCTGCCATGTTCTGCAGGACGTAGCGGTTGATCCATTCGGTCAGCCACTTCTGCATGTCATCGCGTTCCTTGAACGTCCCGACCTTGTCGCGGGCGATAGCCTTGAGGTAGTGCGCAAAGCGGCAGACCGGGAACAGGTAGGGTAGGTTTGCGCTCAGCCTTTCGTTGGATTGCGCGTCCGGATCTACCAGCCGTCCGGCACGGGTCTCATCGTCCTGCAGGCTGTGCGCGCCGATGAAGGCGGCGATGTCGGTGTTCTTGCGGTGCAGGATCGGCATCATCCCGAGCTTGGCCAGTTCCGCCTCGCGCCGGTCGTCGATGGCGATCTCCGTGGGGCACTTCATTGCCACCGATCCATCATCGGTCGGGAACGTATGCACCGGAAGGTTGATTACCGAGCCGCCCGACTCCACACCACGGATCTGCGTGCCCCAACCGTAAAGCTTGTGGCTGCGGTTGATGTTCACTCCCATCGCGAAGGCAGCGTTCATCCAAACGTAGTGGTCGTGCTTGCCGTCGATCTCCTCCTCGAAGCCGAAGCCCTTCACCGGCACGGTCGCCGCGCCATAGGGGAGGCGAGCCAGGACACGCGGCATGGTCAGACCTATGTATCGGGCGTCCTCACTCTCGCGCAGCGACTGCCAGCTCGCGTAGTCGGGCGACGACACGATCTGCTGAAGGTCTTGCGGGTTCGGCAGTTCCTGCCAGCTCTCCATCCGGAACAGCTGAGGTGCGGCCGCCGCAATGAACGGCGCATGTGCGCTGGCGCAGATCCCCGACAGGTTGCGCAGCAGGCCCACGTCGCGGGGATGGTGGCTGAACTCGTAAGCCCCGAGCAGGCAGCCGTAGGGTTCGCCGCCGAACATCGAGTATTCCTCGGTGTAGAGCTTCTTGAACGCCGGCGACTGGTCCCACATCTGGCCCTCGAAATCCTCGAGCTGGTCGGCCAGATCGTTCTTCGAGATGTTCAGGACACGAATCTTCAGCTTCTGGTCGGTCTCGGTGTTGTTGACGAGGTAATGCAGTCCCCGCCATGTCCCTTCGATCGTTCGCAGTTCCTCACAATGGAGAATCTCGTTCATCTGGGATGACAGAAGCTTGTCGATTCCAGCGATGAGCGACTTGATCGATTTGACCGCATTGCCCGAGATCGCAGCCGTCCCAGCCCGCTCGGTCGCAGCAAGTGCGAGGTTCTGGACCAGCTTCTGAAGTTTCTCGCCTTCGCTGTCCTTGACGCGGAAGTCCTTCTCGAGCAGCCCGCTGAACTCGTCGAGGCTGATCTCCTCGGCAGCTGCGGCGGCGCCGGCCGCCTGCTTTTCACCCTCAGCCATGGTCATTCACCTTCCGTGGTGGGCTTCATCGCCTCGCTGGCAACCTGGGCCAAGAGAGGTTCGTTGGTCAAAAGCTGTGCGATCCGCTTCTCGGCGTTCACCTTGCCATCCATGTAGCCAAGAAGCTCCTCGAGTTGACGGCGCATCCTGAGAAGCTCGGCCAGCGCCGGGACCTGCTCGGCGACCTTGTCGGGAGCGAAGTCGCCCATGCTCTTGAAGCTGAGGTCGACGAACATTTCCTCGTCCGCCGTCTCGCCCTCGGCTCCCGGGAGCCGGTTGGGGACGCGCGCCTTCACGCGCGGCGCCAGAGCCTCCATGAACTTGCCGAAACGTCCTGCATCGACCTCGACGAACTGACGGTCGGCCGGGGCCTTTTGCGCCTCCCGGGATTCCGATTTCCCGGCCAGGTCGGCCATGACGCCCATCACGAAGGGAAGCTCTATCGTTGTCGGGCTGCCATAGTGCTCGACATCATATGCGATCTGGACGCGTGGCGCGCGGTTGCGCTCGATGACTTTTGCCTTGCTCTCGCTCATCTCTGTCGACCTTTCACGATCATGGTCCTATTTCTCGGAGACGCCTGCCACGTTGCGGAATTCCTTCAGCCCGCTGGGCGCCACCTCCTCCATCAGCTGAATGAATGTCATCGGCACCATCTTCCTCATCCGGCGCGCAAGCAACGGAATTGGCGACGCCGGTTCGGTGCGGTCATAGAATTCGATGATCTGGTCGAGGAGCCGGACCACGTCCTGACGCGAAGTCACCGGTCCTCCTGCCGCGGCGGGGGCAGGACTGGTCCGCGGCGACGCCTCCGCGGGCACCTGGCCGCCGGACATCGCGGCGGGCGCGTCGGATGACACCGGTTCTCCCGCCGTATGCTCCACTGCCATGGACGCCGACGCCGAGAGCGTGCTGATGAGCCGGTCAAGAAACCGGCCCAGGACCTGGAAGCGCACACCGACACCGTTTTCCAGAACCTGGGCCGAAATCTGATCTTCGAGGAGTTGCAGGGCTTCCCTGGCTGCCGTCACCGACGCCAAGAGCGAGGCACTACGCGGTGGATCTTCTGCAGCAAGCGCCTTGCAGGCGGTCTGGACGCGGGTCGCACGAGCTTCATGCTCGGCCTCCAGCGCGCTCCGCTCCGCCTCGCCCAGCCCGGACGGAATCTCGTTGAGGAAGGCCATCCTCGTGAGTCCTGCGGCGGCAACATCGGTGCCGCGGAAGCGACCGAGGCCGCGCATCTCGAACACGACTCCGTACTGGAGATCGCAGAGCAGGCCATCATCCTCGTTCTCGAGCTGGTAGAGCGCGTTGATCCTTCGGACGGCGGCCTCCTTGAGGCTGGGCCTGTCGCGCAGTTCGGGGTGCAATGTGTCCCAGTATTCGGCCAGCGTGGTTCGGAGGAGTTTCAGCCCCTCCGCGACCCCGTCGTAGCCATCGGCCGCGTAAAGCGCCCGAACGACGATCACCAGAAGCCGCAGATCGCGCCCATCATCGGCGAGTTCCTCGGCACCTTGAAGGACGGCCGCCCAGTCGACCGCGGGTTCGCTGTCGGGCGTGCGTCTCCGCTCCTCGCGCGTCGCAGGCGAAAGGAGCCGCTCCAGGGAATGGAACCGCGGATCGTTCCTGAGCTCCACGCCGGAGGGACGAGCTGCATCCAGTGGGGAGAGGAACCGATCGAGCGCAGTCAACTTGCCAGCCTTTCTCGACTTTTCAGATAATCCGGACCCGAACCGACCATGACCCGGTGCAACTGCAGGCGCACGAAATGTCGCAGCGTAAACCCCACTGCGTCAAGGTCGGGATTCCAGTACCCGCGTCGCGATCGACAACAGGTTGCCCGGCCTCTCTGCGAGGGTCTCTGCTAGGGCTTCGGCAAAGGACGAAACCGATTCGTCCCGCGGGCGCCGTATCGAGAACAACTCGTCGCGGCTCAGGAAGGCTATGATCTCGCTCTTGCCGATATCCGTTTCGGTGAATCTCATCGCTAGGCGACTCTGATCCTGGGCGTAGTCCGCGATTGACCACAACACCCTTACCCGCCGGATTCCACCCTCGACGGTACCGACGCGTTCGAGGCGGTGCTCGGAATTGTTGATGTTCGGCATCAGGTTGAACACCTTGCCCGTGTTGTCCACAACGATCACCCAGAGCCAGCCTTCGGACGGCGTGGCCGGGAGCTCGATGTCTACGACGGGATTGTCTCCGACGGCGAAGACCCCGGTCAGGTTCGCCGCCCCGGTCGCACCGTTGACAAGGCGGACGGACATGGCGCTTCCGGGCACCGGGGGCAAGACATCACGGATCAGACAGAGGTCTTCGTTCAGCACGTTCGCACGGACATCGACACGCCGGTCGCCCGCCATCGCCGCGATCGCCTCCCGCACCCGAACGTCGTCGCCGGGCGCCGAGACGTCTCCACGGGCAGATATTGTGGCCCCGAGCGGGTAGCCATCCTCCGGCGGATCGACAAGGCTGAGCGGTCCACAGGTGGAGCCGCCTTCAATCGCGGCACGCACCAGGTCGGGGTCGAGCACCCGCGGACCAGTGACAAGGGAAAGATCGACTGCAAGCCCTCCCTGGATGGCGGCTGTCTCGATCGCGGCCGCGATCGTTTCACGAGTCTCACGGTCGGGCGCAAGCCCGGTGACCCGGATCGAAAGGTCGGCCGCCGCCACCGACCAATCCTCGAGGCCCTCGGTTGCCTCGATCACAGCCGCGACGGCTGCCGGCCAGCCCGGCCCCGGCACACCTTGCGCGAGCAGGATGGAATCGGGCGGCGGCATGGAGCCGGAGGCGGTTCCGAATGCACGGCGCAGGACCTCGCCAGAATCTGGATCGGGTGCGTTCGAAGCGAATGCGGCAGCGCCGCCGACCATGCTTGCGTCGAGGCGATAAGGCGACGCCGAAGGCATCGGCTGGACGAGGAAGCGGTCGAAGTAGCCCATGTACCAGGCGCCGCCGCCGCCCGCTGCAACGAGCAGGAGGAGAGACAGGACGGCCATTCCCCCTCCACCGCGGCGCTTCCTGTCGCTAGACATCTTCGCGGAGGCCCGCGCGGTCGACCGTGCCGCCGGCATCCGGCTTCGCCCCGACTTGAGAAGATCGTCGATCTGCCGCACGACCACTTCGGCCGACACCGGGCGATCCGCAATGGCCGGGGCGGCCAGTCGGTCAATTACTCCCTTCAGGGGCTCGGGCACGCCTTGCGTGTCAAGGGGGAGCTGCTTCCGCCGCACAATCTCGCCCGGGGTCGATCCTGCGAAGGGAACCGATCCGCGAAACGCGGCAAGCATGAGGGCACCGAGCGCATAGAGGTCCGAGCGCGGTTCGGCTCGCCCTTCAAGCTGTTCCGGCGCGGCGTATTCGTACTTTCCGGCAAAATCATTGCCGACGATAGTCCGGGCTCCCGATGCCGTGTCCTTAGCGATGCCAAAGTCGATGATCGTCGCGCGTTCGGGGCTTCCGCCGCGAAGGATGATGTTGTCGGGCGACAGGTCGCGGTGAACGATCCCGTGCCGATGTGCGGCCACAAGTCCGTCCGCAACCCGGTGCCCGACAATGAGGAGCTCACGTGGGTCGAAGCGTTGCGACCGCATCGCGTCCTGCAGCGAGGGCCCGTCAATGAAATCCATCACCAGAAAGACGTGGCCGTCGCCGGACCGCGAGCATTCGCTGTAGCGGACAACAGCATCGTGGCTGACGTCGCGCATCTGCTCCTCGCGGCGCATCAACTCGACGTAATCCTCGTTGCCCGAGAACTGCTTGGACAACGCCTTGATCGCGACCACGCGGGATGTGATCTGGTTGCGCGCCCGGTAGACCTCGCCGGTACCACCCCGGCCGATCACACCCTCGACCTCGTAGGTGTTGTTCAGCACCTGGCCCTGCCGGAAGATGTCGCTCGGAAGGGGGGGGATCATCGGGCGGTCGTATCCGGTTCTTCGGGGTCGAGAATTGCTGTCGCCAGTTTCGCTTCGGCAGCATAGACTGCAACGTATGGGTTGGGTGTGATTTTTTTTCGGATAGTTTCGTCAGGAGGTTGGCGATGGCGGGCAGAGGGTCAGGCGAGACGATCAAGCGCCGGGAACTCGTGGGCAAACTGAACCCGGTTTGCCTGAAGGGATTCTCTGCCGCCGCGCAGACGGCAAAGGCGCGCGGCAACCCCTACGTCGAGTTCGTCCATCTGATCGAACAGCTTTCGCTGTCGCCACGATCCGATTTCGAGATCCTCCTGAGGGCTGCGGGCGTGGACTTCTCGCGCCTCTCTGCCGACACCACGCGCGCGCTCGATGCGCTGCCACGCGGTGCCGGCGCCGTCGAGGAGTTCTCCGATCATATCTTCCGCGCGATCCAGGATGGCTGGACCTATGGCCAGCTGAACTTTGGCGACGAGACGGTTCGTTCGGCCTACGTCCTCCTTGCCGCGCTGGAGTCGGGCGTACTCGAGGCGATGCTATACAAGATAAGCTTGGAGTTCGACAAACTCGACGCCGCCTCACTTTCCGCACAGCTCTCGGACCTGCTGGTCGAGTCGGTCGAGGCGCCCGCCTCGGCACCGACCGAACCGCAAGCCAAGCAGAAGCCCGGCGGCAAATCGGCGCTGGACCAGTTCGCGACGAACCTTACCGAGCGTGCCCGGGCCGGCAAGATCGACCCGGTGATCGGGCGGGACATGGAAATCCGGCAAATCATCGACATCCTGATGCGGCGTCGGCAGAACAACCCGATCCTCACCGGTGAGGCCGGGGTCGGCAAGACGGCGGTGGTGGAGGGCTTTGCCTTGCGGCTCGCCAAGGGGGATGTCCCTCCGCAACTGCGCGGCGTCGATCTCCACTCGCTCGACATCGGGCTGATGCAGGCCGGTGCGAGCGTGAAGGGCGAGTTCGAGAAGCGGCTCAAGTCGGTCATCGACGAGGTGCAATCGTCCGATACGCCGATCATCCTGTTCATCGACGAGGCGCATACGCTGATAGGCGCCGGCGGAACGGCCGGAACCGGCGATGCAGCGAACCTGCTCAAGCCTGCGCTCGCGCGTGGCGAGTTGCGCACCGTCGCGGCGACGACGTGGGCCGAATACAAGCAACACATCGAGAAGGATCCCGCGCTGACCCGGCGTTTCCAGGTGGTGAAGGTCGAGGAGCCCTCCGAAGAATCTGCCATCCGGATGCTGCGCGGTATCGCCGGAGTTCTCGAGAAGCACCATAAGGTCGAGATCCTCGACGAGGCGCTCGAGGCCGCCGTCCGCCTGTCTCATCGCTACCTGCCCGACCGGCAACTGCCTGACAAGGCGATCAGCGTGCTCGACACCGCCTGCGCCCGCGTCGCGATCAGCCAGCACGCCACCCCCGCCGAGGTCGAAGACATCGAGCGGCGCAAGTCGTCGCTTCTGGTCGAGCAGGGCATCATCGAGCGTGAGGCAGAGATCGGCATCGAGGTCGAGGTGCGCCGCGTCGAGGTCGAGACTGCACTTGCGCTGGCGGAGGTGGAACTTGGAGAGGCGACGGCGCGATGGGACTCCGAAAAGGCACTGGTCGATCAGATCCTTGACCTTCGCGCTCGGCTGCGCGGCACTGGGGCCGCGGTGGACGAAACCTCCGCTGCCGGCGACCTGCCCCCCGCGCCGGGCACGGAGCCTGCCGCGGAGCTTGCGGGCGACGCCGCAATCGAGACCGGTGAGGTCGACGGCGATACCGGTACAGAGCCTCACGCCGAGGCCCCGCCGACAATGACGCCCGAGGAGCGTGCCGAGGCAGTTGCCTCACTCCGCGCCCGGATGGCCGAGCTTGCAGGTGCCCAGGGCGAGCGTCCGCTGATCCTGCCATCGGTCGACCGCAACGCGGTGGGCTCGGTCGTACAAGACTGGACCGGGATCCCGCTCGGCCGGATGCTTGCCAGCCAGACCGAAAAGGCGCTGCAGCTTGCTGCTATCCTGTCGGAACGCGTGGTCGGCCAGGACCACGCCATGGGAATGATCTCCAACCGGATCCAGACATCCTATGCCGGCCTCGGCGCACCGGAGAAGCCGATCGGCGTGTTCATGCTCTGCGGGCCATCGGGGGTGGGAAAGACCGAGACGGCGCTTGCGCTCTGCGACGCGCTCTATGGCGGCGAACAGAACCTCATCTCGATCAACATGAGCGAGTTCCAGGAGGCCCATACGGTCTCGACGCTCAAGGGCGCGCCGCCGGGCTATGTCGGTTACGGCAAGGGCGGGATCCTGACCGAAGCCGTGCGCCGCCGACCCTATTCGGTCGTCCTGCTCGATGAGGTCGAGAAGGCGCACCCCGACGTGCACGAGATCTTCTTCCAGGTCTTCGACAAGGGCATGATGGATGACAGCGAAGGCCGGCGGATCGACTTCAAGAACACGCTGATCCTGCTTACCTCGAATGTCGGCTCGGACGAGATCATGGCGATGACCGAGGATGGCAAGGCCAAGGCGGACCTTGACGAGTTGAACGCGGCCCTTCGGGCTCCGCTTCTCAAGGTATTTCCCGCGGCACTCCTCGGCAGGGTCGTCACGATCCCCTACTACCCGCTTTCGGACGCCATGATCGAAGCGATCGCAGGCCACAAGCTGCGGTCGATCGCGCGGCGCCTCAGGGCCGGACACGACGCCGAACTGGTGGTCGGCGATGGCGCGATGGCTCTCATCAAGGCCCGCTGCACCGAAATCGAGTCGGGCGGCCGGATGATCGACGCGATCCTGACCAACACGCTTCTTCCCGAACTTTCGCGGCAGGTCCTCAACCGCAAGCTTGCGGGCGAGCCGATGGCCCGTGTCACCGTGACAGGCAGCGAGACCGGGTTCGGGTACACCTTCGAGGAGGAGACGAGCAAAGATGCATGACGGGGGCGAATCCGCATTCCTGCCTGGCCTCGATGTGGCCGTCGGGCGCCTGGAGGACTTCTCGGTCGAGGGCTACCCTGTCGTCGCGACCGGGGTAGGCGAGGCTGAGCAGGCTCGATCGCTTGTCCCGTTGGCATCGCACGACAAGGGCCGCGAGGTCGCCTTCTGCCGGAGCCCGGCGGCCGGGCTTCTGGTACTCGGACTGATCCACCCCCCCTTGCGCGTGATTGAAGAGGCCGGGAAGTTGACGGTAATCGAAAGCGAGCAGCCGCTGATCCTGCGCTGCGGACCGGCGTCGGTTTCGCTCTTTCCCGACGGACGCGTGGAAATCCGCGGAACCCAGGTCCTCAGCCGCGCAGAGGGCGCGAACCGGGTGCAGGGCGGCAGCGTGAATCTGAACTGAACAATTCTCCTTGTGAGCAGGCCAACGCTAGCCCTGCCAGCATTCGGCCCTGGATTGCCCGTCACCGGCTGACTATGGGCGGACCCTGACCACCCCAATCGCCCGCCCCGCTGCGCGAGAGGATGGCTCCGCGCGTCGGGCGACTGCTCTACCAGCGCCAATCGGCGTAAACACCAACCGGGCGCCGGATGCGGCTGGATGAAAGTCAGTAGCAGGTCAAGCCACCACCGTCGCGGAAGCGGGGGCCTCAAGCAGACCACATGCGCGAGGTCAGGCTTTGCGACGGCCAGTCGCCGCAGCCCATCCGGTCGGAACAGCTCCCATCGGCTCCCGGAAGGGACGGCAGCACCCCAGATCAAGGCTGCTCAAGGAGTTGCCGGATACTCACACGGGATGTGACCTTTCGCCGAGCCTCGAAAGGCTGCACGCAAACTACCGGAACGGCGATGGCATCGTAGCCCCAACACCGGGGATCAGGTGGCCTCGCCGGACTTGAGGTCAAGCATCCGGTCGGCGCTCGCCATGAGCAGGCTGCGGGCATAGGCCGTGGACATCCGCGCCTCGGCCAATGCTGCGCGCGTCAGTTCCTCGACGGCGCGCCCGTGCTGCATCACAAGGACACTGTCGCACATGTGGTCGATCACCGCGAGGTCGTGGCTGACCATTAGGAAGGTCAGGCCACGATCGCCCCGGAGCCGGTTCAGGAGGTTCAGCACCTCCGCTTGCACGCTGGCATCCAGCGCGCTGGTCGGCTCGTCGAGCAGCAGGACTTCCGGCTCGAGCATCAGGGCGCGGGCGATAGCTACGCGTTGCCGCTGGCCGCCCGAAAGCTGGTGGGGATAGCGGAAGCGGAATGAAGTGGGCAGCCCGACGTCGGCCAGCGCCTGCACCACCTTGGCGTCGGACCCCGGAAGGCCGTGGATTGCCAGAGGCTCCGAAAGGGTGCGGTCGATCGTGTGCCGGGGATGCAGGCTCGCATAGGGGTCCTGGAAGACCATCTGCACGCGGCGGCTGAAGGCGCGGCCGCGTGGCGTTGCGACAGCCTCGCCGCCGATACGGATCGCTCCCCCGCTCACCGGCGCGAGGCCGCAGATCGCCCGCAGGATCGTGGACTTGCCCGAACCGCTCTCCCCCACGAGGCCATAGCTCTCACGCGCGTCGACCGCGAGGCTCACCCCCTCGACCGCCCGCACGGAATGGCCTTTGGCGCGGAAGGTTACCGACAGGTTGTCGATCTCGATCAGGCTCATTGTGCCCATGACCCCGAGCGGTCGAGCCCCGGCAGGGGTTCCCGCGGCCCGCCGATCCGCGGCAGGCAGTTCAGCAGGCCCCGGGTATAGGGGTGCTGCGCCTCCATCAGGTCACGCGCCTGCAACTCCTCCACGATCCGGCCCTTGAACATCACGAGGACCCGGTCGCAAAAGCGCGCCACCAGCCGGAGGTCGTGGCTGATGAAGATCAGCCCCATACCCCGCTCGCGCACCAGTGCGTCGAGGATCGAGAGCACCTCCGCCTGAACAGTGACGTCGAGCGCGGACGTAGGCTCATCGGCGATCAGCAGGTCTGGGTTGGGGATCAGCATCATCGCGATCATCACGCGCTGGCCCATGCCACCCGAAAGCTCATGCGGGTAGGCTGCCATCACCCGTTCAGGGTCGCGGATCTGCACCGCTTGAAGTGCGGAAACGGCCTTGGCCCAGGCTTCGCCCCGGCCTGTCCTGTCGCGCAGCCGAAGACCCTCGGTCAACTGGGCGCCAACGCTCATCACCGGATTGAGGCTGTACTTTGGGTCCTGCATCACCATGCCGATGCGCTGACCGCGCAGGGCGCGCATCTCGTGCTCGCTTGCGCGCATCAGGTCCTGCCCGTCGAACACCATGCGATCCGCGGCGATCCGCCCCGGCGGACGGATCAGGCGCAGCACGGCGCGGCCGGTCATCGTCTTTCCCGATCCGCTTTCGCCGACGATGCCCAGTCGTTCGCGACCTAGCGAGAATGACACGCCGCGCACCGCCTCGACCGGGCCGGTTTCGGTGTCGAAGGTCACGGAGAGGTTCTCGACATCAAGGAGGTTCATCGCGACGCGCTCCGCGGATCGAGCACGTCGCGCAGACCGTCTCCGAGCAGGTTGAAGCCCAGCGACACGAGGAAGATCGCCAGCCCCGGCATGGTCGCGACCCACCATTGCTCGAAGAGGAACTTGCGGCCGGTCGAGATCATCAGTCCCCATTCGGGGAGCGGCGGCTGCACACCTAGGCCGAGGAACCCAAGGCCCGCCGCGATCAGGATCACGCCCGCCATGTCCAGCGTCACGCGGATGATGACAGACGACAGACACATCGGCACGACGTGCCCTGCGATGATCCGCGCCGGCCCTGCGCCCTGCAGGCGCACGGCGGCAATATAGTCGGAGTTGCGCACCGTCAGCGTCTCGGCGCGGGCGACGCGGGCGTAAGGCGGCCACGCTGTCAGCGCGATGGCGAGGACGGCGTTCTCGATGCCGGGGCCGAGCACGGCCACCAGCGCCAGCGCGAGGATCAGGCGCGGGAAGGCGAGAAAGATGTCGGTGATCCGCATCAGGACGGTGTCGACCCAGCCGCCGAAATACCCGGCAACGGTGCCGATCAGAAGGCCGAGCACCGGCGCCGTCAGTGCCACCAGCGCGATGATGTAGAGCGTGATGCGGGTGCCATGGATGATCCGGCTCAGGATGTCGCGGCCGAAATCGTCGGTGCCGAGGAGATTGCCCGGTGTGCCGGGCGGCAGAAGGCGGCGCGACAGATCCTGCACGAACGGATCGTGCGGTGCGATGAGGGGTGCGAAGGCCGCCACGATCATCAGCGTCGCGACGATGACCAGTCCCGCCATCGCGAGGCTGTTGCGGCGGATGCGCAACCAGGCCAGCCAGAGCTGCCCCAGCCGGGCCTGCCGCCGCGAGGCGGGGCTGGGGTCGGTCAGCCAGGCCCGCAGGCCGCTCACGCCCGCGCCCTCGGGTCGATCAGGCGGTAGATGATGTCGCTCAGCATGTTCAGCGTGACGAAGACCACGCCGACCACCACCGTCCCGCCCAGCACCGCCGGCATGTCACCGGCGAACAGCGCGTCGGTGATGTAGCTGCCGAGGCCCGGCCAGGCGAAGATCGTTTCGGTCAGGACCGATCCTTCGAGCAGGTAGGCGTAGGAGAGCGCGATCACCGTCACCAGTGGCACCGCGACGTTGCGCATTGCATGCACCCACACAACACGCCACTCCGGCATCCCCTTTACCCGGGCCGTGGTGATGTACTCCTGCCCCAGCTCGTTCATCATGAAGCTGCGGGTCATCCGGCTGATGTAGGCCATGGACACGTAGCCCAACAGGCCCGCCGGCAGGATGATGTGGCTGATGGCGTTGCGGAACACGTCCCATGCGCCGTTCAGTGCGCTGTCGACAAGGATCATCCCGGTATAGGTGGTCAGCGTGAACTGCATCTGCATGTCGTAGACCGGGTCCAGCCTCCCGGGCCCTCCCACCCAGTCGAGCTTGCCGTAGAACACCAGAAGACCAATGAGCCCAAGCCAGAACACTGGCATCGAGTAGCCCATCAGTCCCACAAGACGCACGATCTGGTCGGCGATGCTGCCAGGCCGGGTGGCGGCAAGAACACCCGCGGGCACACCGACAAGGGTGCCGAAGATCGTGCCGAGCGTGGCCAGCTCCAGTGTCGCCGGGAAGTAGCGCGCGACCTCCTCCAGCACCGGCTCACGCGTGCGGATCGAGGTGCCGAGGTCGCCTTGCAGCGCGTTCCCGAGATAGATCGCGAACTGCTCCCAGAGCGGCCGGTCGAGCCCCAGCGCCTCGCGCACCGCATCGTATTGCGCCTGCGTCCCGCGTTCGCCCACGATCGACAGGACCGGGTCGATCGGCACGACGCGTCCGATGATGAACGTCACCAGCAAGAGGCCCAGCAAGGTGATCGCCAGCGTCAGGAGCCCTTCGGCAACCTGGCGCAGGATCGGACCAACGCGCGACGCGCGGTCGGGGGAGGACGTATCCGCCATCAAGGCATGGCCCGCGCGGCCGGACAGTCGCGCGGGCCAGAGACCCTATTTCGTCACAAGCCAGTAGACGACCGAGTCGGTCGCGCCGCCGGTGTAGAAGTTCTGCACGTTGTTGCGCAGGCCGGTCTGGCTCATCTGCTGAAACATCATCACGAAGGCCGAGGTATCGCGGTGCTTGCGCTGGATTTCCTCGTACATTGCCTTGCGCTTCTCGCCGTCGCTCTCGGTCACGGCCGCCTCGGTCATCGCCCCCAGTTCACCCGGGTCCCATGCGGTGCGCCACGCCAGGAAGCCGGTTGCACCCACCTCGTCGCGGTTGTCGGGGTTCATGGCAAAGGTCGAGGCGTTGGTGTGCGGGTCAGGGTAGTCCGGCCCCCATGTCTGCACGGTGATCTCGTGCTGACGAGCACGGTAGGTGCCCAGAACGGTCGCCCCATCGCCGACGTCGAGCGATACGTTGATGCCGACCTGCCCGAAGGTGTTCTGCACCGATTGGGCGATGTCCATGCGCTCCTGGTCGTTGCGGACAGTCAGCTTGACCTCGAGCGGCAGGGTGACACCCGACTCCGCAAGGAGTGCCTTGGCCTTCTCGAGGTCGAGGCTGTAGGGCGTCTCGTCCAGCGCACCGAGGAAACCCTTGGGCAGGAAGGCCTGGTGCACGCCCCACTGGCCCTTGAGAATGGTGTCGG
This sequence comes from uncultured Rhodobacterales bacterium, assembly GCA_964579325.1. Taxonomy (GTDB): domain Bacteria; phylum Pseudomonadota; class Alphaproteobacteria; order Rhodobacterales; family Rhodobacteraceae; genus CAZOHN01. The sequence continues at coordinate 3,514 of CAZOHN010000003.1, read as the reverse complement.
TCATGCCCTGGTAGTCGACGGCCCAGCGCATCGCCTCAAGGACCTTCGGGTTGGCCAGAGCCTCGACCTTCTGGTTCATCGCGAGGTAGTAGAGCTGCCCTCCGACATCGTTCTGGATGGTCACGTCGGCGTTTCCGGCAAGGCCCTCCACATCGGTCGGTGTCAGGCCTCGGGCGATGTCGATGTCGCCTTTCTCGAGCAGCAGGCGCTGGGTCGCGGGCTCGGGGACGTGCTGCATGAAGATGTTCTTCAGCACCGCATCGCCGCGCCAGTGGCCTTCCCGGGCCTGAAGGACATAGCCTTCGTTGGCCTTGTAGCTGCGCAGGACGTAGGCCCCCGTGCCGGCCGAGTTGGCCTTGAGCCACTCGTTGCCCATGTCGCCGTTCACTTCGTTCGCCATCACCGTCGACATGTCGACAATATTCGCCACGCCTGCGGTGAGGCAGTTGTAGACGAAGGTGGGCGCGTAGACCTTGTCGGTCTTGAACACCACCGTATCGCCTTCGGCGTAGATCATCGCGTCCACGTTCTCGGGAGTGAAGCCGAACTGGGTCAGGATGAAGGCCGGCGTCTTGTTGAGCTTGACCACGCGCCGCAGCGACCCGGCCGCGTCCTCTGCCGTCAGCGGATTGCCGCTGGAGAACGTGATGCCTGACTTGACCTTGAAGCGGTAGGTCACGCCGTCGTCGTCCACCGACCAGCTTTCCGCAAGGCCGGGGACAAGCTCGTCCGGCCGCAGCGGATCAAGCTCTACCAGCGTGTCATAAAGGTTGTTGTTGAGGTCGACGCCCGAAAATTCGAACGCCTCGTGCGGGTCGATCGACACGATATCGTCGATCGCGTCCGCCACCACGAGCGTATCCGCCGGCGTCGCGGCCATGAGTGCTGCCGGCGCGCTCCCGCCCATCAGGACCGCCATCAAGGCCACTCGTGTGAACCGGTGCTTCGAGTGCATGCGCAAGACTCCCCTGTCTGGTTTTGTTGCGGATCCAGGTCATGCCCCGATGGTCTGGCCGGAACCTAGACTACTTGGACAAGCCGCCGGGCCGCGTGTCAATGGAGTGAACCTAAGCGCGAATGCTCCCACCCAGTGGTTGAACCGCGCCGGGTTTGCCAGAGGCTCCCGCTTCTGAGCCGGATAGGGGATGCTGAGCGGGACGGCGAACAGGTCTTCCCCGGAGCTGCGCGAGCGCGCGGGGCGGCTGGGTCTCGGGACCTGGGGCTGTCATGGGTCGTGCTGGCGGGCAGTCGTGCCGAGCGCTGTGGCGAGCGGCTGCACCGCACGGACCCTGAACGCGTAGGTCGAGACGCCGGAGGTCGACGGCGGTCGGCGCGCAGGCATCCCTACCGGGATGGCCAGGAGAGTGAAGGCGCTCGAGCGGGAGAACCGCGCCGCGCCAGGCCAACGAGATCCTCAGGACGGCGAGCGCGTTTCGTGCGATGGCGGGGCTGGACCGCCGGTCGAAGGGATGGCCGGGTCTGAACGACGCGCAAGGGAATGCGCGCGGGTATGCGCGCGGCGACAGTCACGACACTGCGCTGGCCGAGACGATCAACGATCTGTTCAAGGCGAAGGTCATCCGCCGACGCGGACCTTGGCGAAGCGTCGCGGCCGTCGAACATGCGACCCTCGAGCGGGTGGATTGGCGCATCGACCGCCGCCTGCCCGAGCCCATCCCCGAGCCTATCGGAGACATCCCGACCGCCGAGGCCGAGGCCGTCGTCCGCGATGCTCCGGAACCTGGAGCGACGGCCGCGCAACCACCCGAAATGGGCCTCCGGCAAACCCGGTTCGTTCACACCCAGCGATGAGGGCATTCCGAGACGGCTTCCTGCCGACCTCGTGGAAGCGGCCGTGGTGACCGAGTTGCGGCGGGTGATGCGCGCGCCCTCGATCACGGCACAGGTCATCGCCCACTTGGCGCGCGAGGGTCACGCCTTTGCCGAGGCAGACGTGATCTCCGCGCTGCAGACGTTCGAGGACGTCTGGGGCCAGCTGTTCCCTGCGGAGCAGACGCGGATCGTGCAGTTGCTGGTGCGCCGGGTCACCGTGACATCCGAGAGACTGGTGATCGATATCCGGACCGACGGCGTCTCGGGCGTCATGCGCGATTTGATGGCGCCACGAAAGAAGGTGGCGGCGGAATGATGAAACCCGACGAGTCCATCCAGATCTTCGTGCCGCTCAAGGTCCGCAAGCAGAACGGGCGGCCGAAGATCACGCCGCCCGCCACCTATCTGCCGAGCGAAGACCGGAGGCAGGATCCCCATGTCCTGCGTGCCATTGGCCGGGCGTGGGGCTGGCCGAACGCCATGTCAGCCGACAGCTGCGGCTCGCCTATCTCGCGCCGGGGGTCCTCAAGCGTCTGGACTGCAAGCGCGAGGTGCCCGCCGTGACCCTGTTGAGACTTTCCGATGTCGCGGCGCTGCCATGGCACGAACAGCCGGATCGGGTCTTCGACTGAGCCTCAGTGAAAGCTCGCCTGAAACGTCGTCGCGGTCAGCGAGACATGGGCATCGAGCGGCGGGTACAGTTCGAACGCCTTCGGCTCGCGGGAGAAATTCCACAGCCGGAATAGCCGCCATTCCGACCGTCGCTCCTCGGCCACGGCCAGTTCGTTGCGGGTGATGTGGAAGGGCGTGCGCTCCCAGCCGTTCGTCGTCTTGACCTCGATCAGCCGGGCGAGCCCGTCCGGGGCGAAACTCGCGATGTCGTAGCCTGCGCCGTCGCCATCCTCCTCCGACACCCAGCGCACCTTGCGCGCCAGATCGTCCCGTCCTGCCGTCCGCAAAACCGCGCGCTCATGCGCGAGAACGCGCTCCTCGCCCGCGCGGCCGAGGGCCCGGTTGCGCTCGTCCCTGCCTGCCACGTCGAACTTGGCCGCGATGTGCAGCATCTGCTCCAGCTCCTGCGGCGGCGGCTGGTTCGACAGCGTCGGCGGCGGCCGGATCCAGATCTGCGCCGTCTCGCTTAGGCCCGCAGCGGGTTGCAGGCCAGATCGGCGCCCGAGCCACGCCGGGTTCAGCGCCAGCCACCGCGCCACGGCATCCACCAAGGTCATCTGGAAGTTGAACGCGGGCTTGTAGCCGGGGATCCAGTCCTCGCCGAGGCCCTTCAGCACCGCACTGATGTTCTGGTGCTTGAACTCGACGGACCCCTCGGACCGGTCGTTCAGCAGCGACAGCAGCGCTCGGCGATGCTCGGCCTTGCTGTAGCGGCGCGCGGAGATGTCGTCGGCCAGCATCGCGAAGTAATCCGCGACGATCAGGTCGTTCTCCTCATCCGTCCAGGGCCCGTTAGACATTGCGCCAGGCTATGGTCGCGAAGTCTGTTTGTCATCAGAGACTTCCGGCAAGGTCTTGGCTCGCTTCGTGCACTGCGGGGCAGTGTCCCTGTTGTCGGTGTATGAGGTCGCGCGCAGATCCTTTGGCGTAGCGCAGCGCCCGGCCGTGGGTGACGCTGGCGGTCATGGCCGAACTTAGGAAAATGTTCGAGTTTCAACACAGGGAGCCA
>CAZOHN010000002.1:0-54034 GCA_964579325.1 uncultured Rhodobacterales bacterium | reverse complement strand
CGGGTTCGCGGCGATGGGCCAGCCGGTTTCGGTCTGCCACCAGTGGTCGATGACGGGGACCTTGAGCTTGTCCTCGGCCCAGCGGATCGTGTCGGGGTCGGCGCGTTCGCCGGCGAGGTAGAGGGCGCTGAGGCAGGTCAGGTCGTAGTCGCCGACCAGTTCGCCCTTGGGATCGTCGCGCTTGATCGCGCGGAAGGCAGTGGGGGCGGTGAAGAACGACCGCACCTTGTGCTCGGAGATCACGCGCCAGAAGGTGCCGGCGTCGGGGGTGCCCACGGGCTTGCCCTCGAACACGATGGTGGTGCAGCCCGCCACGAGCGGGCCATAGCAGATGTAGCTGTGCCCCACGACCCAGCCCACGTCGGAGGCGGCCCAGAACACGTCGCCGGGGCCGACGCCGTAGATGTTGCCCATCGACCAGTGCAGCGCGACGAGGTGGCCGGCGGTGTGACGGACGACGCCCTTGGGCTGGCCGGTCGTGCCGGAGGTGTAGAGGATGTAGGCGGGGTGGTTGCCCTCGACGGGCACGCAGTCGGCGGGTTCGACGCCATACTGCGCCTCGTGCCAGTCGAAGTCGCGACCGGGGATGAGCTTTGCGACTTCCTGCTCGCGCTGGAGGATCAGGCAGAACGCGGGCTTGTGCGCGGCCTGGTCGATGGCGGCGTCGAGGAGCGGCTTGTAGTGCACGACGCGGCCCGGCTCGATCCCGCAGGAGGCGGCGAGGATCGCCTTGGGCCGGGCGTCGTCGATGCGGACGGCGAGTTCATGCGCGGCGAAGCCGCCGAACACGACCGAGTGGATCGCGCCGAGGCGGGCGCAGGCGAGCATGGCTTCCAGTGCCTCGGGCACCATCGGCATGTAGATGATGACGCGGTCGCCCTTGGCCACGCCCCTGGCCTTGAGCGCCCCGGCGAGCGAGGCCACGCGGTCGCGCAGTTCGGCGTAGGTGATCTCGCGCTTGGTGTGGGTCAGCGGGCTGTCGTAGATGATCGCGGTGCGGTCGCCGTGGCCGGCCTCGACGTGGCGGTCGACGGCGTTCCAGCAGCCGTTGAGCGTGCCATCGGCGAACCATTCGTAGAAGGGGGCGCGGTCGGCGAAGAGGGCCTTGGTGGGCGGTGTCACCCAGTCGATCGCCTGTGCGGCCTCCATCCAGAAGCCGTCGGGGTCGGCAAGCGACCGTGCGTGGATATCCCTGTATGCCATGGCATGCCCCTCCCTCGTTCCCGCGCTGTTACGCCTTCCGATGCCGCAGCGGCAAGTCTGTTACCGAATGACAGGACAGATCGCCGCGGAAGATTTGCAGATTCCGGCGCAGCGCCTGTGCGTGTTTTTGCAAACACCTCGAAGGTTTTCATCGCCCTGCGAACTTGCCGCCATTCTGCAAAGTCTCCGAGGGGGGCAGGTCAGAGCTGAATGTGGATGTGGTCGTCATGCCGCGCGGCGCGGCAGCCTTGAAAGCGGATCTTGGGGTGGCTGATGCCGAGCGCTGCGGAGATGTGCGGCTCGATCAGGATCCTGGTCACGCGCGGATCGTTGGCCAGCCACAGGAGGGCGGCGCGTGTGCGCTCGGCGTCCAGCTGCAGATCGGGCAGCATCGGTTGCGCCCATCTGAAATCCCAACGCAGGTCGGTCCATCTTCGGGGGCAGTCCGTCGGACCTTCGGCATAGCCCCAGTAGCCGAGGGGCGACTTCTGCGCGCCGGGGCGATACGTGCCCGCAGCGTCCTTCCAGTAGAGCCCGAGGTCCAGCTTCTCGCCATCGTCGTGGCTGAGGTGGGGAGCAAGGGGTAGCGGTCCGAGCGGGTGCCCGCCGTCGAGTGCGACCGTGATCGTGCCGGGGAACTGCGTTGCCATATGCGCGGCGAGGTCATGCACCAAGGCCTGCATCCCGGGGGTGACGAAATCGCGCCCGGTCCAGCGGTAGAGGCGCGGGACATGAAGTGCCTCGTGCACGGAAAGGCCAAGCGCCACGCGCGGCAGGGCGCCACTGGCGCCGCCGCCCCACACTGCCGCCAGAAGCACGGCATGGATCAGCCCGAGCCGCAGCGCGAAGGGTCCGCGCCGGGCCAGCCGCGCCAGCACCCAGGCCAGCGCGGCGATCAGCGACAGGACCGACAGCGCCGCGACCAGCAGCGCCTCGGCCAGCGTCCTAGCCATAGATCGCGACAGGCGTCCCCGCGATGGCGGACATGTTGAGAAGGCCACGCGCGGTGATCGAAGGGGTTACGACGTGGGCGCGGTTGCCCATGCCCATCAGGATCGGCCCGACTTCCAGACCGTTCGCCTTCATCTTGAGGATGTTACGCACGCCCGAGGCGGCGTCGGAGTTGGCGAAGATCAGGATGTTGGCCGCCCCTTCGAGCCGCCCGCCGGGTAGCAGGCGCTCGCGCAGGTCGGGGTCGAGGGCGGCGTCGATGTGCATTTCGCCCTCGTAGGCGAACTCGACCTCGCGGCGGTCGAGGATTTCCATCGCGGCGCGCATCTTGAGGCCGGACGCGGTGTCGAGGTTGCCGAACTGGCTGTGCGAGCAGAGCGCGACCTTGGGCGTGAGGCCGAAGCGTTTGGCGTGGCGCGCCGCGCCGATGGCGGCCTCGGCGACCTGTTCCGGCGTGGGGTCGGGGTGGACCTGCGTGTCGGCGATGAAGAGGGGCCCGTCCTCGAGGATCATCATGGAGAGCGCCCCGTGCGGGCGCAGACCCTCGCGGGCGAGGATCTGGCGGACGTAGTTGAGGTGCCACAGATACTGGCCGAAGGTGCCGCAGATCAGGCTTTCGGCCTCGCCCCGGTGGACCATGACGGCGCCGATGGCGGTGGTGTTGGTGCGCATGACCGCCCGGGCGATGTCGGGCGTCACGCCACGCCGCGCCATGAGGTGATGGTAGGTCTCCCAGTAGTCGCGGTAGCGCGGGTCGTTCTCGGGGTTGACGATTTCGAAATCGGTGCCGGGGCGGATGGGAAGGCCCGCGCGCTCGCAGCGGCGTTCGATGACGTCCGGGCGGCCGATCAGGATGGGCGCGTCGGTCGTCTCCTCGATCATCGCGTTGGCGGCACGGAGGACGCGTTCGTCCTCGCCTTCGGCAAAGACGATCCGGCGCTGGGCGGTGGCGGCGGCCTCGAACACCGGCCGCATCAGCATGGCCGACTTGAACACCGACCCGTCCAGCTTGCGCTTGTAGGCGTCGAGGTCCTCGATCGGCCGCGTGGCCACGCCCGACTCCATTGCGGCGCGGGCGACGGCGGAGGCGATCGAGCCGATCAGGCGGGGGTCGAAGGGCTTGGGGATGAGGTAGTCCGGCCCGAAGCTCATCTTCTCGCCCTGGTAGGCGGCGGCGGCTTCAGCGGAGGTGGTGGCACGGGCCAGCGCGGCGATGGCCTCGATGCAGGCCAGTTCCATCTCGTCGTTGATCGTGCTGGCCCCGGCATCCAGCGCGCCCCGGAAGATGAAGGGGAAGCACAGGACGTTGTTGACCTGGTTGGGATAGTCGGACCGGCCGGTGGCGATGACGGCATCCGGCGCGGCCTCGCGCGCGAGGTCGGGCGCGATTTCGGGGTGGGGGTTGGCGAGCGCGAAGATGATCGGCCGGGGGGCCATCGCGCGGACCATGTCCTGCGTCAGCACGCCGGGGCCCGAGAGGCCGAGGAAGAGGTCGGCGCCTGCGATGACGTCGGCGAGTCCGCGCGGGCCGCCGGGTTGCGCGTATTCGGCCTTCTGCGGGGTCATCTCCTCGGTTCGGCCTTCGTGGACGAGGCCCGCGAGGTCGCACAGGAACACGTTCTCGCGGCGCACGCCGAGCTTGAGGAGCATGTTGAGGCAGGCGATGCCCGCCGCGCCGCCGCCGGTGGAGACGACCTTGATGTCCTCGAAGCGGCGGCCGGTGACCTTGAGGGCGTTCACGGCGGCTGCGCCGACGACGATGGCGGTGCCGTGCTGGTCGTCGTGGAAGACCGGGATGCCCATGCGCTCGCGGCAGATCTTCTCGACGATGAAACAGTCGGGCGCCTTGATATCCTCGAGATTGATCGCGCCGAAGGTGGGCTCGAGCGCGCAGACGATCTCGGCGAGTTTCACCGGGTCGGGTTCGTTGAGTTCGATGTCGAAGCAGTCTATGGAGGCGAACTTCTTGAAGAGGACGGCGGTGCCGTTGGTGACGACCGCAACGAGGTTGCCGCGCGAGGTGTAGCGCGCCGCCGTCGCGGCATCGGCCTTGATCTCGAGGCAGGCCTCGGCGACGCCGGGGGAGTAGGCGCGGGAGAGGTCGCGGCCGTTGGCGAGCGGCTTGGTGGCGCGGATCTCCAGTTTCCCGGGGCGGGGGAACTCGTGGTAGTCGAGCGCGGCCTGCCGCGCGTTCTCCTGTCTCGCCTCGTCCATGTCGCCCTCCCCGGGAATGGTTCAACGTTAAACCATTTTCTGTCGCACGCCTTCAACACCTTCCCGAAAGGTCCTTCAAGCGGAACTTGCAAATCGGGCGGCGCCCGCGCACCTTGCCGCCGATGGGGGAGAAAAGCCAGATGAGCGAGAGCCGTGCGCCCGAGAGCCGCGTGCCGGAAATCAGGGCCGAGGTGCGGCTGCCCACGACGGACCTGCGCGCGGATCTGCCGTTCTTCACGCAGACGCTTGGGATGCGGCTCGACATGATCTATCCGGCCGACGATCCGCGGGTGGCGGTGCTGTCCGGCCACGGGCTGCGGATCCGGATCGACCGGGACGCGACCGAGCCGCCCGGAACGATCCGGCTGCTGGCCGAGGCGCCCGACGCCATCGCGGGCGGGGTGCGGGTGCTGACGGCGCCGAACGGGACGCGGATCGAGATCGACGCGCTGAACCCGCCGCTCGTTTTACCGCCGACCGAGCACGCCTTCGTTGTGCGGCGGCTTGCCGACCAGGCGCCGTGGATCATCGGGCGGGCGGGGATGCAGTACCGCGACCTCGTGCCCTCGCGGCTGGGCGGCGCGGTGATCGCGAGCCACATCCGCATCCCCGATGGCGGGCCGGTGCCCGACATGGTGCATTTCCACAAGGTCGGGTTCCAGTTGATCTTCTGCATCGCGGGCTGGGTGGACGTGGTCTACGAGGACCAGGGCGGGCCGATCCGGCTGCACGCCGGGGATTGCTTCATCCAGCCCCCCGAGATCCGGCACCGGGTGCTGGAAGCGAGCGATGGCATCGAGGTGATCGAGATCGGCGTTCCGGCCGAGCACATCACCGAGATCGACCACGAGATGACCCTGCCGACGCCGCAGATCCGCCCGGACCGCGAGTGGCAGGGCCAGAAGTTCGTCCACAATGTCGGAGCGAGCGGGGTCTGGGGGCGGTCGCGGTTGAAGGGTTACGTTGCACGCGACACCACGATTTCCGCGAGCACGAAGGGGGTTGCGGGCGTCTGGGTGTTGCGGCCGGGGATGGGCGAGACGGTGCCCGTGCGGCATGACGCCGACATCCTGTTCGGCTTCGTGATGGCGGGGGAAATGATGCTGGAGGGCGAGGGCAAGGCGCCGTTCCGCCTGTCGGCCGGTGACGCCTTCGTGATCCCGCCGGGGATGGCGACGCGTTTTGCCGACGCGACGCCGGACTTCGAGCTTCTGGAGGTCGCACTGCCGGGGTCCTTTGCGACGACGCCGGCCTAGCGGACGGCCGCCGCGCCGAAGAAGCGAGGGGGTTTTCCACCCCCTCGCGCTCCCCCGAGGATATTTGGGGTCGGAAGAAGCCAAAGGGGCTCGGTCGGCCGGGGCTGGGCGAAGCGGGGAGGGGCTGGGCGAACCCGCCGCATGCCCTTGCAACCCGCGCAGCGGCGGGCGAGAGTCGCGGGCAACGAGGGGAGGCACGTGATGACCCTGCTTGACGAGGCCCGCGCGATCCATCCGCGTGCCTATGCGCCGTACTCCAACTTCAAGGTCGGTGCCGCGATCCGCGCGGCTTCGGGGCGGGTCTACGTGGGTGTGAACGTCGAAAACGCGGCCTATCCGGAGGGCACCTGCGCGGAGGCCGGAGCGATCGCGGCGATGATCGCGGGGGGCGATACGCGGATCGCGGAGGTGGCGGTCATCGCCGATTGCGCCGAGCCGGTGCCGCCCTGTGGCGGATGCCGCCAGAAGCTCTCGGAGTTCGCGGGAGGCGACTGCCCGGTGACGATGGCCACGCTTGCTGGCGTGGCGGTTACCCGTCGGCTCGACGAACTGCTGCCCGGGGCGTTCGTCTCGTCGCACATGCCGGGCTGATGGGAGACCGGATGAACGCGCGCTCGATCATTGCCCGCATCCGCGACGGGGAAAAGCCGTCGGCGGAGGAGTTGCGCTGGTTCGCGGCGGGGCTTGCCTCGGGCGAGGTGACCGACGCGCAGGCGGGCGCCTTCGCGATGGCGGTGCTTCTCAAGGGGCTGGGGCCCGAGGGGCGCGTGGCGCTGACGCGGGGCATGAAGGAGAGCGGGATCACCCTGGATTGGGACCTCTCCGGCCCGGTGATCGACAAGCATTCGACGGGCGGGATCGGCGATGCGACCTCGCTCCTGCTCGCGCCCGCGCTGGCGGCCTGCGGGGCCTTCGTCCCGATGATCTCGGGCCGGGGGCTGGGGCATACCGGGGGGACGCTCGACAAGCTCGAGGCGATCCCGGGCTACACGACGCAGGTCTCGGTCGAACGGTTGCGGTCGCTGGTGGAGGACATCGGATGTGCCATCGTCGGGGCCTCGGCCGAGATCGCGCCGGCGGACCGGCGGCTCTATGCCATCCGCGACGTGACGGGCACGGTGGAGTCGATCGACCTGATCACGGCGTCGATCCTGTCGAAGAAGCTGGCGGCGGGGCTGGAAGCGCTGGTGCTCGACGTCAAGGTTGGCTCCGGGGCATTCCTGGCCGGGATGGAGGAGGCGCAAGCGCTGGCGGAGGCGCTGGTGTCGACGGCGCAGGGCGCGGGCTGCATGACGCGGGCGCTGATCACCGACATGGACGAGCCGCTGATCGCCGCCGCCGGGAATGCGCTGGAGGTGATCGAGGTGATGGAGACGCTGACCGGCACCGCGGTCACGACGAAGCTCTGGGACCTGACCGTGGCACTGGGGGGTGAGGCGCTGGCGCTCGGTGGGCTCGCGGCGGATGCGGCCGACGGCGAGGGGCGGATCGCGCGGGCGCTCGAAAGCGGGCAGGCGGCCGAGACCTTCGCCGAGATGGTGGCGGCGCTGGGCGGGCCGATGGATTTCGTGGAGCGCTGGCCTGATCGGCTGCCCTCGGCGCCCGTGGTGCTTGAGGTCGCGCCGCTGGAGGAGGGCGTCGTGACCGCGATCGATACCCGGGCCATCGGAGAGGTTGTCGTCGGTCTTGGCGGCGGGCGGCGGCGCGAGGGCGACAAGGTGAACCCCTCGGTCGGTCTCTCCGAGATCGCGGCGGTGGGCGAGGACGTGGGCCCCGATATGCCCTTCGCCCGCATCCATGCCGGCACGGCCGAGGCTGCCGAGGCGGCGGCGCAGGCCTTGCGGGCAGCCTTCCGTATCGGACCTGAGGCCCCGCCCGAGCGCGACCTGATCCTCGGGCGGATCGGCTGATGCCGCGGGCCTTCCTTGTCGTGCTCGACTCGGCGGGTGCGGGGGGCGCGCCCGATGCACACGCGTTCTTCAATGACGGTCGTCCCGATACCGGCGCGAACACGCTGGGCCATATCGCCGAGGCCTGTGCGGCGGGGCGTGCCGAAGAGGGCCGGTCCGGCCCGATGAGGCTTCCCACCCTCGACCGGCTGGGCCTTTCGGCGGCAGTGCGGCTGGCGAGCGGCGCGGAGATGCCTGGCCTCGGCGCAACGCCCGAAGGGCTTTGGGGGGCGGCGGAGGAGGTCTCGAAGGGCAAGGACACGCCGTCGGGGCATTGGGAGCTTGCCGGGGTTCCCGTGCCCTGGGAGTGGACCTACTTCCCCCGCACCGTGCCCGCCTTTCCGGCCGATCTCGTGTCCGAGGTCTGTCGGCTGGCGGGGACCGATGCCATCCTCGGCAACTGCCACGCCTCGGGCACCGAGATCATCGCGCGACTGGGGGACGAACATGTCCGCACCGGCCGGCCGATCTGCTACACCTCTGCCGACAGCGTGTTCCAGATCGCCGCGCACGAGGAGGCATTCGGACTCTCCCGGCTTCTGGCGCTTTGCGAGGCGCTCGCGCCAAGGCTTCATGCGATGCGGGTCGGTCGCGTGATCGCCCGGCCCTTCACCGGGTCCCAGGGCAACTTCACCCGCACCGTCAACCGCCACGACTATGCCATCGCCCCGCCGGCGCCGACGTTGTGCGACTGGGTTCAGGGCGCCGGGCGCCGGGTCCATGCGGTCGGCAAGATCGGCGACATCTTCTCGCGCCGCGGCATCGACGAGGTGCGCACGGGCACCGACGCACAGCTCTTCGAGCACCTGGTGGACCTTGGGCGCGAGGCGGAGGACGGGTCGCTCACCTTCGCCAACTTCGTCGAGTTCGACAGCCTCTATGGCCACCGCCGCGATGTCTCGGGCTATGCCCGGGCGCTCGAATGGTTCGACGCGGCCTTGCCCCGCTTCCTCGACACGCTGCGCGCGGGTGACCTTGCGCTGTTCACCGCCGACCATGGCAACGATCCCACCTGGAGCGGCACCGAGCACACGCGCGAGCGGGTGCCGGTGCTGGGCTGGGGCCGCTCCGGGGGTATCGGCCTTCGTGGCTTCGCCGATGTCGGCGCCTCGATCGCGGGGCATCTCGGCGTTGCTTCGCAGGGGCCGGGGAGGAGTTTCCTGTGACCCCGAAGATCGAGCTTCACCTGCACCTTGAAGGCGCGGCGCCGCCGGCTTTCGTGCGCGGCCTCGCCCGCGAGAAGTCCATGGACATATCCGGCATTTTCGATGCTCGAGGTGCCTATACATACCGCGATTTCTGGCACTTTCTCGAGGTCTACGAGGCCGCGACCTCGGTTCTGACCTCACCCGACGACTACGCCCGGCTGACCCGAGCGGTGCTCGAGGAAAGCGCCGCTTCGGGCGTGGTCTACTCGGAGACCTTCCTTTCGCCGGACTTCTGCGGGGGCGGCGACGTGGCGGCCTGGCGCGACTACCTCACGGCGATCCGCGAGACGGCCGAAGCGGTAGAGCGCGAAGGCGGCCCCACGCTGCGCGGCATCGTCACCTGCATCCGCCACTTCGGCCCGGAGAAGGCGAAGGCTGCGGCGCTCTGCGCCGCGGATACGGCCGGCGACTGGCTGACGGGTTTTGGCATCGCTGGCGACGAGCGCGCCGGAAAGTTGAAGGATTTCAGATGGTCCTTCGACTGCGCGCGCGAAGCGGGGCTGCGGATCACCGCCCATGCGGGCGAATGGAACGGCCCCGAGGAGGTCCGCGATGCGCTTGCCATCGGCGCCGAGCGGATCGGCCACGGTGTGCGTGCCATCGAGGACCTCGCGTTGGTCGACGATCTGGCCGAGCGCGGCACGGTTCTCGAGGTGTGCCCGGGATCGAACATCGCGCTCGGCATCTACCCGGGCTGGCGACAGCACCCGATCGGGCGGCTGTTCGACCGCGGCGTGAAGGTGACCGTCTCGACCGACGACCCGCCGTTCTTCCACACCACCATGACCCGCGAGTTCGACCGGTTGGCCGAGGCCTTCGATTGGGATGACGGGGTGTTCGAAAAGCTCAACCGCACGGCGCTGGATGCGGCGTTCTGCGACGCGGCCACGCGCGAAAAAGTTGCAAGAAGACTGGAGGCCAGATGACCCGGCATCTTACCATCGTCGAACACCCGTTGGTGCAGCACAAGCTGACGCTGATGCGCGAGAAGGACACCTCGACGGCGTCGTTCCGCCAGCTCCTGCGCGAGATCAGCCTGCTCCTGGCCTATGAGGTGACGCGTGACCTGCCAATGACGACCAAGCGGATCGAGACGCCGCTCTGCGAGATGGACGCGCCGATGATCGAGGGCAAGAAGCTCGCGCTCATCTCGATCCTGCGTGCCGGGAACGGGCTGCTCGACGGCATCCTGGAACTGATCCCGGCGGCCCGGGTCGGATTCATCGGCCTCTACCGCGATCCCGAGACGCTTCAGCCGGTGCAATACTACTTCAAGGTCCCGACGCAGCTCGAGGACCGGGTTTGCATCGTGGTCGATCCCATGCTGGCGACCGGCAACTCCTCTGCCGCAGCCGTCGAGCTGCTGAAGAAGAACGGTGCCACCAACATCCGGTTCCTCTGCCTGCTGGCGGCGCCCGAGGGCGTCAGGCGGATGCAGGAAGCGCACCCGGATGTCCCGATCGTTACCGCCGCCCTCGACGACCACCTCAACGACCACGGCTATATCGTGCCGGGCCTCGGCGACGCGGGCGACCGGATGTTCGGCACCAAGTAGGGCTTCGGGCTTTACTATCTAGGGTGCATGGACCACTCTGCCCCAACATCTTGGGGGACGTGGGATGAAATCACTGAAACTGACGGGCGCGGTGCTTCTTGCCGGTCTGGCCTGTTCACCCGGGCCGACCGAGGCCGCAGGCAATGCCGAGCAGCCGTCTGCCTACATGCGCCCGGTTGGCGGCGACCTGCTTCCCCATCCGCCGCGCGGCTATACGCGCGTCTGGACCGACGGTCGTCTCAACCCGCACCGGGGGCCGCGCACCGCCCGGGGCGACGCGGCCATGCACAGGGTCTGGAGCGAGGACACGCCGATGCGGCTTCTGTCCCAGGATGCCGACCGGCGCTGATCACTCGCCGCAGATCCCCTGAAGGCTGACCCAGTCGGCATCCGACAAGACCTGCAGCGGGTTCTCGTTGATCGCCTGGTCCGCCTCGATCAGCCGCAGCGTCGCTTCGCCGGTCACGTCAACCGCCCGTGCGAAGGGTGCCGCCGACACGCGCGCCTCGGCGAAGCGCGCGATCAGGGCGTCGACGGGAACCGGCACGGGCTCGGCCGTGAGCATGGTGGCGGCATGGGCCTCCATCGCGGCCGCCGGCAGGGCGCCCGAGGTGAGCAGCCGGAAGGTCGCCGCCGTTCCCGCAAGGTCCAGAAGCGGCAGGACCGGGTCGGCCGTATCGCGCCGCAGGGTCTCGGCCAGCACATGTCCGGCGAGCACCTCGGGCGAGTCGTAGTCCTCGACCAGACCCCGGTGCACCAGCAGATATCCTCCCGGAACATGCAGCGTCGGCGGTACGCCGGTCCGCAGCACCACGATCCGCTCGGCGCCGGGCCCCAGAAGCCGCGTCGCCAGCCGCCCAAGGGCCGCATCGCCTCGCTCGGTCGAACAGGCCGGCCCGGCGACCTTGCCGATCTCGCCCAGCAGGCCCTTGCCGATCTCGGCCCGCGTCGCCTCGGGAAGCACCGAGGCGGTGTGCGTCACCAGCACGCGCGGCATCAGGAACACCAGGATCGCGAGCACCAGCGCCAACGCCCCGACGAGGAGGCCCGCGCGGAGCCGGCCCGGCTGCGGGCGTGCGCGTGCGACCATCACCCGGATGCGCTCGACGGCGTCCTCCATCGTGTCGTCGGCGATCTCGAGCGTCTCGGTGCCCTCGGGGTCGGGCGCGTAGAGCGCCGGCCGGGCGCCGGGGTTCACCCGGTCCACCGCCGCGAGCGACCAGTGGGTGAGCGCGGTGCCGTTCTGGTCGGAGATCACCAGCGAAGCATCGCCGAACGACACGATCACGTCACGGCGTTGGGCACCCGGGTGCGCCCGCCAGACGCCGGTGGATTCCAGCCGCTGAAACTCCTTGAGCGCCGTCATGGGTGGGCCTGCTCGTGCCTCTCGTTGGGACGTGAGGATAGCGGGTCGGGGGGGCGGTGTCGATGCCGCGCCTCAGTCGCCGGTGGCGGCGACCTCGAGGCTGTCCGGCGTCATTCCGGAGATTTCCAGCACCAGCTTGCGCCGGACGGCCGCTCCGAAGCTCGCGCGGTCTTCGGCGGTGACCATGAAGGCGCCGGGGCCGCCGATGATGCGGGATTCGTAGGCCGCCTCGAGATTGGTGCCCGCCCGGCGACCGTCCTCGGGGCGCAGGATCGGCAGTGCATTGATCGTGATGCCGGCGGCCAAGACCTCGGCTCGGGCCTCCGCGATGGACGGCCCCGAGGAATTGCCGATGCTGTCGCCCGAGAAGTCGATCACCGCCCGCGGCGCGTCGATGTCGTTCTCCTCGATCAGGCGTTTCCCCTCGAGGAGTGCCCGGCCGATGGCGTTGCTGCCGAAGACACTACGCGGCTGTCCGGTGAGAGCCGCGGCGAAGTCCGCCGCGCTCTCGGGGCCGTCGATGATCATCCAGTCGACCACGACGGCGGTGTTGGTTGCCCATTCGACGTAGGTGATCGCCACATTGCCATGAATGGAACCGGTGATGGCGGCGATCACGGCGGGATCGGTAAGCGCCTCGGCATAGCCCTGGCGCTGGAAGGCCAGTTCGGTGGCGTCGATCGAGCCGGACCCATCGGCCAGAAGCACGAGTTCCAGCCCAGCCTCGCGCCGTTCCTGCGCAGTTGCGGGAAGCGCGAAAAGGAAGACGAGGACGGCGCGGACAATGGACATGGTGTCAGGGTAGAGCAGGAGATCGCGAGATCAATCCTCTGCCACCCACTCTCAGATCCCCTTGGCCACTGCCCTGAGTTCGAATTTCTGGATCTTGCCGGTCGAGGTCTTGGGCAGTTCGCGGAACACCACCGTCTTGGGCGTCTTGAAGCCAGCGAGGCGTGACCGGGCGAAGGCGATCAGTTCGGCCTCGGTTGCCGTCGCGCCGTCCTTAAGTTCCACGAAGGCGCAAGGCACCTCGCCCCAGGTCTCGTCGGGCTTGGCCACGACGGCGCAGAGCAGCACGGCGGGGTGGTGCATCAGCGCGCCCTCGACCTCGACGGAGGACACGTTCTCGCCGCCCGAGATGATGATGTCCTTCGCCCGGTCGGTGATCTTGATCCAGCCGTCCTCGTGCTGGAACGCCACGTCGCCGGAATGGAACATGCCGCCCTCGAAGGCGGCGGCCGTGGCCTCGGGGTTGCGGTAGTAGCCCTTCATCACCGAATTGCCGCGGATCATGATCTCGCCCAGTGTCTCGCCGTCGCGGGGGACGGGCGTCATCGTGGCGGCGTCGCGGACGTCGATCTGTTCCATCATCGGCATCAGGATGCCGGTGCGTGCCTTGATCGCGGCGCGCTCCTCCTCGGGCAGGCCGTCCCAGTCCTCGGCGCGCCAGAGGCATTCGGTGACGTGGCCGTAGGTCTCGGTCAGGCCATAGACCTGGGTGACGTGGAAGCCGAGCGGTTCGATGGCCTTGAGGGTGGCGGCCGGGGGCGGGGCGCCGGCGGTGAAGACCTCGACGGTGTGGTCGAAGGGCCGCCGCTCGTCGTCCCTGGCATGGATGATCGCGTTCAGCACGATGGGGGCGCCGCCGAAATGGGTCACGCCTTCATCGGCGATGGCGTCGTAGATCGCCTTGGCGCGGATGTCGCGGCAGCAGACCAGCGTGCCGCCCAGAACCGGCATCATCCAGGTGTGGTTCCAGCCGTTGCAGTGGAACAGGGGCACGATGGTGAGGTAGCGGGGGTGGAGGACCATTCCCCAGGAGATCACCGTGCCCATCGTCATCAGGTAGGCGCCGCGGTGGTGGTAGACGACGCCCTTGGGCCGCCCGGTGGTGCCGGAGGTGTAGTTGAGCGCGAGACTCTCCCACTCGTCCTCGGGCATCACCCACTCGAACGCGGGGTCGCCGGCCGCGAGCAGGTCCTCGTATTCCGTGTAGGCGCCTGTTGCGTGGACACCCGCGACATTGTCGGCGACCTCGATGACAATAGGCGCCGGGCCTTCCATCGCCTCGATGGCCTGCGCTGCGAGGGGGAGAAACTGCGGGTCGCAGAGCAGCACCTTCGCCTGCCCGTGGTCGAGGATGTAGGCGACGGTGTCGACGTCGAGCCGGGTGTTGATCGTGTTCAGGATCGCGCCCGCCGCCGGCACGCCGAAATGCGCCTCGGCCTGTGCGGGGATGTTGGGCAGGAGCGTCGCGACCACGTCGCCGGGCCGCACGCCAAGCCGGGCGAGGCCCGAGGCGAGGCGCGAGACGCGCGCGTGATACTGAGTATAGGTGAGCCGCCGGGACCCGTAGACGATGGCCTCGCGCCCCGCGAACACATCGGCCGCACGGCGGAGGTGGCTGAGCGGCGTGAGCGGCACGAAATTCGCCCGGCACTTGTCGAGCCCCGTCTCGTCGGCCAGCCAACCCATCGCGTCATCCTCCCCCATGTTCCGCGGCATACTAGACCGATCCGGCGGCGCGGGAAGCCCCGTCTGTGGTCGCCTCGGCCGCGACCACCCGACGCTTGTTCCCTCGGACGCGGGCCCTTAAGACGGTGCGGAGCAGAATGGCCGGGGGGAGGGCCACGATGGCGCGTGCGCCGCAGAAGACAGAGGAAGACCGGCCGGGGTCGAAGCGCATCGGTGCGCTGCGGGGGCTGATGCCCTACGTCCGGCCCTATCGCGGGTTGGTGATCCTCGCGGCCGTCGCGCTTGTCGTGACGGCAGGCGTGTCGCTCGTCCTGCCGTTGGCGGTGCGGCGCGTTGTGGACGGGTTCAACACCGAGGACGCGGCGCTGCTCGACGAGTATTTCGGCGCTGCGCTGGCGATTGCCGCATTGTTTGCCGTGGGTTCGGGGCTGCGATACTGGATCGTGTCGATCCTGGGCGAGCGGATCGTGGCGGATATCCGCAAGGCGGTGTTCGACCGGATGCTGGGGATGAGCCCGGCGTTCTACGAGAAGATCATGACCGGCGAGGTGCTGAGCCGGATCACCACCGACACCACCCTGATCCTGAGCGTGATCGGGTCCTCGGCGTCGTGGTTCCTGCGCAACATGCTGATGTTCGTGGGTGGTCTCGCATTGATGCTGCTGACCGCGCCCAAGCTGACGGGCCTTGTCCTTCTGATCGTGCCGGCGGTGATCGTGCCGATCCTGGTGCTCGGGCGGCGGCTTCGGAAGCTCTCGAAGGAGAACCAGGACTGGATCGCCCAGTCGTCCGGCAATGCCTCCGAGGCGCTTCTGAGTGTGCAGACCGTTCAGGCCTTCACCCACGAACACGACAGCCGCGCCACCTTCGGCGACGTGACCGAGAAGAGCTACGTCAGCGCACGCAAGCGCGTTGCGACACGGGCGGTGATGACGATGATCGTCATCTTCCTCGTCTTCGCCGGGATCGTCGGGGTTCTGTGGATCGGGGCGACAGCGGTGCGCACCGGCACGATGAGCGCGGGCGAGCTGGTGCAGTTCGTGCTCTATGCGGTGATGGTGGCGTCGTCGGTGGCGGCGCTGAGCGAGATCTGGGGCGAGTTGCAGCGGGCCGCGGGTGCAACCGAGCGGCTGGTGGAACTGCTGCACGCCGAGGACTCGGTGGCGGATGCTGCGCATCCGATGCCGGCGGCCCACCCTGTCCGTGGCGAGATCGGATTCGAGGAGGTGCGCTTCCAGTATCCCACGCGGCCCGGTCAGTCGGCGCTGGACGGGGTGAGTTTCCGCGTTCGCCCGGGCGAGACTGTGGCGCTTGTCGGGCCTTCGGGTGCGGGCAAGACCACGATCCTGCAACTGCTGCTGCGCTTCTATGACCCTCAGGAGGGGAGCGTCACGCTTGACGGGCAGGACCTGCGCGGGCTGGCGCGGGCCGATTTCCGGCAGGCGCTGGCGCTGGTGCCGCAGGACCCGGTGATCTTCGCGACCACGGCGCGCGAGAACATCCGCTTCGGGCGACCGGGGGCGACGGATGCCGAGGTAGAGGCCGCAGCGCGGGCCGCCGCTGCGCATGGGTTCCTCGAGGCATTGCCGGAGCGCTATGACACCTATGTAGGCGAGCGCGGTGTGATGCTGTCGGGCGGGCAGAAGCAGCGTATCGCCATCGCCCGCGCGATCCTGCGCGACGCGCCGGTGCTGCTGCTCGACGAGGCGACATCGGCGCTCGATGCCGAAAGCGAGCGGGCGGTGCAGGAGGCGGTGGAGCGGCTGGCCGAGGGACGCACGACGCTCATCGTCGCGCACCGGCTGGCGACGGTGAAACGGGCCGACCGGATCCTGGTGTTCGAGGCGGGCCGGATCGTCGCCGAAGGCACCCATGATGCACTCGTGGCGCAGGGCGGCCTCTATGCCCGCCTGGCGAGGCTCCAGTTCACCGAAGGGATGGCGGCGGAGTAGATTCCGCCGCGCGGGCGTGGGTGAGGATCTCCGTCGCAATGCGGGGCAGCAGCGGCGCGGGGAGGTCGTGGCCTGCACCTTCCAGGACGACGAGGCGCGCGCCCCGGATCGTGCCCGCAAGGGCTTCTCCATTGGGAAGCGGAAGGATCGGATCTTCGGTGCCGTGGATCACCAGTGTTGGCGGTGTGAGCGTTTCCAACCGGCCTGACCAGTCGCGCGAGAGGCCGACCGAGCCATGATTGAAGGCGCTCTCGGGCGACCGTGCCCGGTCGTACTCGGCAGCCAGCATC
Source organism: uncultured Rhodobacterales bacterium (assembly GCA_964579325.1). Taxonomy (GTDB): domain Bacteria; phylum Pseudomonadota; class Alphaproteobacteria; order Rhodobacterales; family Rhodobacteraceae; genus CAZOHN01. The sequence continues at coordinate 37,615 of CAZOHN010000002.1, read as the reverse complement.
ATGCGGGTGGCCGTTTCATCGAACGGGTGAAGCGCGCCGGCGCAAAGCCGCGAGATCCCGAGGCGGAACTCCACCACGGCACTGCGATCCGACCAGTCGAGGCCGGCGAAACCCGCGAAGTGGTCGAGAAAGGCGGTGGCCATGCCGGGAAGCACCGCACCGGTCCAGCCCAGCGGCTCGGACCCGATGAGCGTGAGCGATCGGACGCGGGCCGGGTGGTCAAGGGCGACCATCTGCGCGAGCAGGCCTCCCAGCGACATCCCCACAAGGTGCGCGGTGGCGAGGCCGAGCCCGTCGAGGAGGGCGACGAGGTCGGTCGCGAGGTCCTCGGCGGCATAGCGGGCGGCCCCGGGGCCGACTGTCGTGGAGGCGCCGGTATCACGGTGATCGTAGCGGACCACTTGGAACCCGCCATTGGCGAGAGCCTCGCAGAGGGCTAGCGGCCACCAGTCGCGCGAGGCCGTGGCACCCATGACGAGGACGATCGCAGGTGCGCGCGGATCGCCGAAACCCTGCGCCGCAAGCTGCAGCGTATCGGTTTCGATTCTGTGTTCGGACATCGGGTCTCCCGGCCTGGAGGTCGCTGGGTCGGCTGTGGCGGATGAAACGGGCCATGTCACCCCACGTTAGTCGGTCGCCTGAGCCTCCGGCCCCCGGTTTTTGCCGCTTCACGCTTGCGTGGAAATGCGTTTGTCCACATCCTCGGCAGAACGCGGAAGACCCGGGCACAGGGTCGGCAGGGAGGACGACACAATGAGCAAGTTTGGCGGCAAGGCCGACCGCGACGCGATCCACAACGCGATGCCCTACGACGCACGCGGCCTGCCGGTTACGCTTTACGGCTTTCTCACCCGGGTTCGGGACCAGCATCCGGGACGTCCGGCGCTCACGTTCCAGTTGCTCTCCGACCCGAAGTCAGGCTCGGAAACGCTGACCTGGACCGACCTGCACCGTCGCGTGACGCAGGCGGCGAACCTGTTCCGCAAGCTCGGCATCGGCGAGACGGACACCATCGCCTATGTCCTGCCGAACTCGGTTGAAACCGCCGTCACGCTCCTTGGCGGGGCGACGGCGGGGATCGTGAATCCGATCAACCCGCTGCTGGAGCCCGAGCAGATCAGCGCGATCCTGCGCGAGACGAAGGCGAAGGTGGTCGTTACGCTGAGGGGCTTTCCCAAGACCGACGTGCCGCAGAAGGTGGCCGAGGCGGTGCAATATGCGCCGAACGTCAAGACGGTGCTCGAGGTCGATCTCAACCGCTACCTGTCGCCGCCCAAGTCGTGGATTGTGCCATTGATCCGGCCCAAGGTGAAGGTCGATCACAGGGCCGATGTCCTGAACTTCAACGCCGAATGCGCGAAGATGCCGGCCGACCGGCTCACCTTCGAGGACCGGCAGGTGGACAGGGTCGCGGCCTATTTCCACACCGGCGGCACCACGGGAATGCCGAAGGTCGCGCAGCACAAGTATTCGGGGATGGTCTACAACGGCTGGCTCGGCCACACGCTCCTGTTCAGTGAGCAGGACGTGCTGATCTGCCCGCTGCCGTTGTTCCACGTCTTCGCGGCCTACCCGATCCTGATGTCCTGCATCGCGTCCGGCGCGCATGTGGTGTTTCCCACTCCGCAGGGCTACCGCGGCGAGGGGGTGTTCGACAACTTCTGGAAGCTGATCGAGCGCTGGAATGTGACCTTCATGATCACGGTGCCGACGGCGCTTGCGGCCCTGATGCAGCGTCCCGTCAATGCCGATGTGTCGTCGCTGAGGGTGGCGCTTTCGGGGTCGGCGCCGTTGCCGCTGGAACTGATCAAGCGGTTCGAGGCTGCGACGGGCGTCGCGATCTCGGAGGGATATGGCCTGACAGAGGCGACCTGTCTGGTGTCCTGCAACCCGGTCGACGGGATCAAGAAGGTCGGCTCGGTCGGCGTGCCCTTCCCCTACACCGATGTGCGCGTCCTGCACACCAACGGTGACGGAACCTTCCGCGAATGCGCCGTGGACGAGGTGGGCGAGATCTGCGTTGCGAATCCGGGCGTGCTGGAGGGGGGCACCTATACCGAGGACGATAAGAACCGCGAGCTTTTCGCCGAGCGGCGCTTCCTGCGGACGGGCGACCTCGGGCGGCTCGATGCCGAGGGCTACCTCTACATCACCGGCCGCGCGAAGGACCTCATCATCCGCGGCGGACACAACATCGACCCCGCCGAGATCGAGGAAGCCCTGCAGGGCCACCCGGCGGTTGGGTTTGTCGGCGCGATCGGCCAGCCGGACAGCTTTGCAGGAGAGCTTCCCTGCGCGTATGTCGAGCTTGTGAAGGGGGCCAGCGTATCCCCCGAGGAGTTGATGGAATATGCGCAGAAGCACGTGCGCGAGCGTGCGGCGATTCCCAAGCACATCGAGGTTCTGCCCGAACTGCCCAAGACGGCCGTGGGCAAGGTGTTCAAGCCCGATCTGCGCAAGCTCGCGATCAAGCGGGTCTACGATGCGGCGCTTCTTGCGGCGGGCTTGGACGCCGAGGTTGCCGAAGTCTACGAGGACAAGAAGCGCGGGCTCGTGGCGAAGCTGCGGGGCACCGGGCCGGTGGACGAGGGGGCTGTGGCCCAGAAGCTCGGCGAGTTCACGCGTCCCTGGGAGTGGGCCTGAGTCGGGGCGTCCGCTGGTCGCGGCCGCTCCCCTCGCCAGCTCCGGGGGGAAGGATAACATTCTCCGAAAATCATTCCGAATGGTCGCAATGGCGCCCAGAACTGAGCCGATTCTTAACGGACCGTCTAGACACTCTCAGGGCAAGGCAAGGGTCGGGGGACCGGAGTCGGAGAGGGTGCGAAGATGCTGTTGGGTGCGATCGGAGTGGCAATTGTCGCAGGGGTCATCGGAAGCATGGCGGTACTTCTGACCGGCGGTGGTTTCCTTGCGGCTCTGGGTGTCTACAGCCTGACCGGGACGTTCGTGCTCCTCATGATTGTCGCGTCGCGGATGATCCATCCCGCCCCGCCTGCGCAAGGCGCGCGCGACGCGGAAGGTGTGCGGCACGCCTGAGCCTATTCACTCCGAGATCCGGATGAAGCCGTCTCGGTCCGGGCAGACTTCGTCCACCGGTCAGTTTCGCGGGGCGCCGCCCCTGAACACGTTGCCCTTCGCATAGTCGACCGGCGCTTCCTGCGCCTCGAGGTGCAGGCGGTTGCCGGTGTAGGGATGCGCCAGCGCAAGTTGCTCGTCGAAGGCGATGCCGAGACCGGCTGCTTCGGGAGGCAGGATGAACCCCTCTTCCCATCTGATCTTGTGCCCGGTGAGAGCCTGGTGAAACGCGCCGCCGCCCGCCTGGATCGTCTCGAGCATCAGCAGGTTGGGAATGGCGGTACCGAGGTGGATGTTGGCAGCCCATTCGACCGGCCCGGCGTAAAGGTGGGGCGCCATTTCGGCCGAGAAGCTTTCAGCGAGGGTGGCGATCTTGCGGCCCTGCCAGAGGCCGCCCGCGCGGCCGAGTGCCGGTTGCAGGATCCGCGCCGCGCCGAGCTTGAGCGCCAGGCCGAATTCGGCGGTGGTGGTCAGCCGCTCTCCGGTGGCGACCGGAATGCGCACCGCCCGCGCGACTTCGGCCATGCCGGGCATGTCGTCGGGCGGGATCGGTTCCTCGAACCAAAGCGGCGAGTATGGCTCCAGAGCCTGGCCCAGACGGATCGCGCCGGGCACCGAGAACTGGCCATGAGTGCCGAAGAGGAGGTCGGCCTTGTCACCGACCGCCGCGCGGATCTTCCGGCACATCTCGACGCTGCGCGAGATGTCGGACATCGCCGGCATGTGGCCTGTGCGGATCGTGTAGGGGCCGGCGGGGTCGAACTTTACCGCGGTGAAGCCACGCGCCAGTTCGCGTGCGGCGGCCTCGGCGGAAAGGTCGGGGTCGGTGTAGAAGCGGCCGTGGTCGACGTCGCCCTCGGGGTAGAGGTAGGTGTAGGTGCGCAGGCGTTCGTTGACCTTGCCCCCGAGAAGCGCCCAGACGGGGCGGTTCCGCGCCTTGCCGAGAATGTCCCAGCAGGCGATCTCCAGCCCGGAGAAGGCACCCATCACGGTCGGGTCCGGGCGCTGGGTGAAGCCCGAGGAATAGGCGCGGCGGAACATCAGCTCGACGTTCTCGGGGCTTGTCCCCGCCATGTGGCGCTCGAACACGTCGGTGATGACGGCGCGCATCGCCTGTGGGCCCACGGTCGAGGCGTAGCATTCGCCATAGCCCGTGATGCCGTCGTCGGTGGTGATCTTCGGGAATATCCAGTAACGCCCGCCCCAGCCGGGGGCGGGGGGTTCGACGACGAAGATTTCAAGGTCCTTCAGGCGCATTCTGGCCTCCTTGTGGAGCGCGCCGGGGGCCGCCGGCATACAGGCCCCCCGAGGCTATTCCGATGCTGGCTAGGGGGGAAGTCCTAGAACACGATCACGTTGCGGCGGGCGGCGCCCGTGCGGGTGTCGGCGATGGCTTCGTTGATCTGGTCGAGGCCCCAGCGGCCCGAGATCAGCTCGTCGAGCTTTAGCCTGCCCTGTTCGTAGAGGTCGACCATCCAGCGGATGTCGCGGGCGAGCACGGTGTCGCCCATCACCGAGCCGAGCATGCCTTGGGCCATGTAGGCGATGATGACCGGCTCGTAGGTGGACATCGCACCCGAATGGGGCATGCCGACCATGACCATCCGCCCGCCGGCGCCGAGGTAACGGGGTGCAGTGTCGAAGGCGGGGATTGCGCCCACCGTCACGAGCACCGCGTCGGCGCCGCGCCCGGCCAGGCGGGCAGCCTCTGCCCAGGGCTTGGGATCGGTTGCGAGCACGAAGTCGGTCGCGCCGAATTCGAGCGCGGCCGCGCGCTTGGCCGGCGAGGTATCGACCGCGATGATCCGCGCAGCCCCGGCAATGCGGGCGCCCTGGATCGCGTTGAGGCCGACGCCGCCTGCGCCGATCACCACGACAACCTCGCCGGGCCGGATGCGGGCGGTATTCACCGCCGCGCCGATGCCGGTGATCACCCCGCATGACAGGAGCGCCGCGGACTCGAGCGGCATGCTCGCGGGGATCTTCGCGATCTGGCTAGTGTGCACCACGCAGCGTTCGGCGAAGGCTCCGATCTTGAGGCCGTGGTGAAGGGTGCTGCCGTCGGGCATCGAGAGGGGGCCGGCGTCGCGGTCGTAGGGCGTTTCGCAGATCACCGGGTGGCCGGTGGCGCAGGTGGGGCAGGTGCCGCAGGACCGGATCAGCGTGGCGATCACGGTATCGCCGGGGGTGTATCCGGTGACGCCGGGGCCGACGGCCGAGATGTGGCCGGCGGCTTCATGGCCGTAGACCGCAGGAAGCGTGCCGCCCCAGCCGCCGTCAAGGTAGGAGATGTCGGAAAAGCAGATCGCGCAGGCGGCGAGGGTGACTTCGACCTCTCCGGGGCCGGGAGCGCGCAGCTCGACCTCCTCGATGGTCAGGGGTTTGCCGAATTCGTGGCAGACGGCGGCGCGGACGAGGGGCATGGGTGTCTCCGATTGGGTCGCCGGAGCCTCGCCCTACCGGCGCCGGGCTTCGCGCATGCCCGCGACATGGATCAGTCCGCAAACGACCATCAGTGCCATCGACAGCAGGAAGGCCGCGCCAGGGAGGTATATTGGTGCGCCGGGCGCGGTGAAGGCGGCGAAGACCGAGGTCATGACCAGCGGCGAGGCCAGCATGGCGAGTGACCGGGCCGAGCCGATCACGCCCTGGAGTTCTCCCTGCGCGTTGTCGGCCACGGCGCGTGACATGAGCCCTTGAAGGGCCGGAGTCACCACCGCGCCGAGCGCCGTGAGGGGCGTGCACATGAGCGCGACGGTCGGGTTCTGGACGAGGGCGAGGAACAGGAACACGCCCGCGTTGACCGAAACGCCCCAGGTCACCGCGCCGTTTTCGCCGAAGGTGCGCAGGATCGGGCGGATCAGGGCACCTTGCACCAGAGCGAAGGATATCCCGAAGATCGCCAGCGACAGGCCGACCGTCGAGGGGCCCCAGCCGAAGCGGGCGGCCGTGAAGTAGGCCCAGGTCGCGGGGTAGACCGCGAAGGCGAATTCGTAGAGGAAGACGAGCAGCAGCATCCGCCGCACACCCGCAAGCTCGCCCATCTTGCGCAGGGCGCCGAGCGGATTGGCGCGGGCGATGTCGAAGGGGCGGCGCCGGTCCGGTGTGACGGTTTCGGGCAGGACGAGGTATCCCAGCGTCATGTTGAGGGCGGCGAGGAGTGAGGCGGCATAGAATGGCGCGCGGGTGCCCCATTCGGCGAGGAGGCCGCCGATTGCCGGGCCGAGGATGAAGCCCACGCCGAAAGCCGCGCCGACGAGGCCGAAGCGGGCCGCCTTCTGTTCGGGCGTCGAGATGTCGGCGATCCAGGCCGTGGCGGTGGACTGGGTTGCCGCCGAGATGCCGCCGACGATGCGGGTGACGAGAAGGAGCCAGACCGTGCCGGCCAGCGCCATCACCAGGTAGTCGATTGCCATGACGCCAAGCGAGATCAGCAGCACCGGGCGGCGGCCGAACCGGTCGGAGAGGCTTCCGAGCATCGGTCCGAACAGGAACTGCATGAGCGCAAAGGCGGTGGTGAGCACGCCGCCCCAGAGCGCGGCATCGGCCAGGGTGCCGCCGGTGACCTCCTGCAGGAGCCGAGGCATCACCGGGAGGATCAGGCCGATTCCGATCGCGTCGATGGCGAGGGTGAGCAGGATGAAGGTCAGGGCGAGGGGCGGCGCGACTTTGGTGGCCTGTTCGGAAGCCGGCGTCGCGGGATCGGCGTCAGGGTGAAGGGTCACGGTCGCTCCGGTGTTTCGGCCGGGCGTCCGGTCGCTTCACCAGAGATAGCGACATGTTGCAGTGCGGCAAAGCCCTGGCGGGCAGTGGCCGCCGCTCAAGGCGGAGGCCCGTTCCGGGCCACACCTCACCTCTCGCCTGTGGGCTTACGCCCTCCGGCCCGGTCGCAGGGGGTTTGCCGATCCGCCCGGTAGGTCGTTGGGGACTGAAGTCGGCTTATCTGTCGGGCTGCCGCGCCTTGAAGGACGCTCAGCCCGGATTGTGGCCGATGTCGCCGAGAAAGCTGGCGAGAGCCTCGGCGTATTCCGCAGGCTTCTCGACGCAGGATAGGTGGCCGGCACCCCGGATCAGATGGAACCGGGCGCCCTTGATCAGCGCGGCGGTTTCGCGCACGAGATCGGGCGGCGTCGATCCGTCTTCGGAGCCGGCGATCACGAGGGTAGGGAGTGTCAGCGTGGCGGTCGTGGCGTAGAAGTCGCTGCCCGCGATGGCGGCCGCGCCGCCGACATAGCCTTCGGCCGGTTGGCGGGTGAGCATGTGGTGCCACAGCGCCCTTTCGGGCGTCGCGCGTACTCTGCGCGAAAACCAGCGGTCGACCGTGGTCTCGGCCAATGCCTCGATGCCGCCCGCGCGGGCTGTGGCGATGTGGCTCTCCCAGATCTCGCGCGTGCCGATCCGGGTGGCGGTGTTCGACAGCACCATGGCGCGGACAAGGTCGAGCCGCTTCACCGCCAGCCCCTGGGCGACCATTCCTCCGATCGAGATCCCGACGAGGACTGCGTCGCGCACACCGAGGTGGTCCATCAGACGCTCGGCGTCCCGCACGAGCGTTCCCATTGCGTAAGGCGCGGGCGGGCAGGAGGAAAGGCCTTGGCCGCGCATGTCGAAGCGGATCTTGCGGAGCCCGTGCGGCAGCAGCGGAATGATCGGATCCCAGAGCCGCAGGTCCGTCCCGAGCCCATTCAGGAAGACGAGCGGCGGGCCGTCCGATGGGCCTTCGTCAGAATGGTGCAGCCCGATGTCGCCGAGGTCCGCGATCTTCATGGAGCGGACTCAAGCCGGAAAGCGGGCGAGCGCCTGCGCGAAGAGCGGGGCATCGACGTTCCCGCCGCTGGCCATCGCGATGACGGCTTGGCCCTCGATCTCGGTGGGGCGGAAGAGTGCGGCGGCCAGCGCGACGGCCCCGCCCGGCTCCAGCACGATCCGCAGGCGCGCGAATGCGAGCGCCATGGCGTGCAGCGCCTCGTCGTCGGTCACGCAAAGACCGGGGCCGCAGAGGCGGGACAGGATCGGCAACGTCAACTCGCCCGGCGTGGGCGTAAGGATCGCGTCGCAGAGCGACCCGGTCGTGGCGGCATTGGTTTGGCGTGTCCCGGCGGCAAGCGAGCGGGCGGCGTCGTCGAAGCCTGCGGGCTCCACGGACCGGGACCGCAGGCCGGGTGCGCGGGCCTCGAGGGCAAGCGCGATACCCGCGGTCAGGCCACCTCCGCCGCAGCAGACCAGGACGTCGGCCCGTGTCACGCCTTTCGCGGCAGCCTGCTCTGCGATCTCCAGGCCGGCGGTGCCCTGGCCGGCGATTACCTGTGGGTCGTCGAAGGGCTTGATCAGTGTCAGGCCCCGCCGCGCGGCAAGATCGGCGCCGATCGCGTCGCGGTCTTCTCCGGCGGCCCGGTCATAGAGCACCACCTCGGCGCCGAGCGCGCGGGTGTTGGCAATCTTCACCGCCGGCGCGTCGGAGGGCATGACGATGACGGCGGGTGCCCCGTGCAGCCGGGCCGCGAGGGCGACGCCCTGGGCATGATTGCCGGAGGAATAGGCGATCACGCCACGACTGCGGGCGTCGGGCAGGAGCGCGGACACCGCCGACCAGCCACCGCGGAACTTGAACGAACCGGTGTGCTGCAGGCATTCGGCCTTCACCAATACGTGCCGGCCCGCGATCTCGTCGAGGAAGGGCGACGACAGAAGGGGTGTGCGGCGGGCCTGGCCTTCGAGGCGCCGCGCTGCGGCCTCTATCATGTCGATGTTCATGGGGTCCCCGGGATTTGCAGCTGCGGCCAGACCATGGCCCGAGGCGTCGGCATCGGCAAGGGATCCGGCTTCGGCGAGGGAAGGGTCATGCGCACCTCCCCGATGCCATCGACGGCTCCGCGGCGCAGGCCGCGGGTCTACGACTTCGGGGCGCAGACCCGCGCACAGCTCTTGTCCGGTTTGCCCGTTGTCCGTGGTTGATCGTCCGTTGCCCGTTGCCCGGTTTGGATCGCGTGCAGGGTCGGACGATGCACCGCGCCGCCGAAGGCGGCTCCCGGCCCAACCCCGGGCAAGTGGAAGTCCTGCTTCCACGACGTCCCGGGGGCGGGAGGGCCGCCGGTGCCAGTGCCTGCAGTCGACGGCGAGTGGATGGTCAGTCTGCTTGGGCGCCCGGGTCGATCCCGGCAAGCCAGGTCCCGAGCGCGGCGCGGGACTGCGGTTCGTCGAGGAAGGGGATATGTGCCCGGTCGGGGATCTCGGCAAAGACCATGTCGGGACGACGTCGGCACATCTCGGCCGCGGACTCGCGCGTCAGCAGGTCCGAGTTCGCGCCGCGGATCAGCGCCAGCGGTAGACCGGCGCAGGCGTCGAACAGCGGCCAGAGGTCCGCCGGCGGGCCCTCGAAGGCGGCGAGGAAGGCTGCGCGCAGGCCCGGGTCATAGGTGATCCTCAGGCCCTGCGGGGTTTCGAGGTAGTGCAGTCGCGCTTCGGCACGCCAGCGCTCCGGAGGGACATTGGAGAACCCCGGGTTGTGGCGCGGCATTGCGGCGGCAGCTTCGTCGTGGGTGCGGACCGTGGGGTTGCGGCCGACGTAGTCGAAGATCCGCTCGAGCCCCGGCCGCGCGATCTCGGGGCCGACGTCGTTGAGGGCGAGGCCGCGGAGCCTGTCCTTCGCGGTCGCCGCAAGGAACATCCCGATCAGCCCGCCGCGCGAGGTACCGAGGACGGCGGCGCTGGGGATGCCGAGGTGGTCGAGAAGCGCCAGCACGTCGGTGGCTTCCTGTGGCACGGTGTAGCTCATCGGGTCGTCGGCCCAGTCCGACTGCCCGCGGCCGCGATAGTCGGGGCGGATCAGCCGCACGCCCGACAGGTATGGTGCGAGGTAGTCGAAGTCGCAACCGGTCCGCGTGAGGCCAGGCAGGCACACAAGCGGCAGGCCGGTGCCTTCGTCCTCATAGTGCAGCGAAAGCCCGTCGGGGGTGGTGTGACGCGGCATCGGATCTACCTTGCGAGATCGGGGATCGTGGTCAGATCGGGCAGGATGTGGTGCGGACGGCCTGGCAGGCGGTCCACCGGGTCGCCGGCCCGGTTCGCCCATGCCACGGTGAAGCCGTAAGCGGCCGCGGCGGCTGCGTCCCAGCCGTTGGAGGAGACGAAGAGTACCTTGCCAGGGTCGGATCCGAAGCGGCGGCCCACGAGGTCGTAGACGGCGCGGGCTGGCTTGAACACACCGACGTCCTCGACGCTCAACACGGCATCGAGGAGGGAGCCTATCCCCGCCGAGGCCACGGCATCGGCAAGCATTCCCGGCGCACCGTTGGACAGGATCGCCGTTGCGAGACCACGCGCCTTCAGCGCGGCAAGGACGCCAGGAACCTCAGGGAAGGTTTCGAGCTGGCGGTAGAGGCCGAGCAGCCGGTCGCGCAGGTCCGCATCGCCGGCGCTGCCGGGCCCACCTCCCGCCGCCTCGGCAAGGCCTTGCGCCTCGAGCGCCCAGTCGAGCCCGTCCTGGGTGACCTGCCAGAAATCGGTGTGCTCGCCGGTTACAGCGCGGAGCCAGGTGTATTGCAGCTGCTTCATCCGCCAGTCGCGGGCCAGTGCCGGCCAGACCTCGGCCAGCCGCCCCGCGCCGGGCTCCGCTGCCGCCTTGCGCGCGGCGGCATTCACGTCGAACAGCGTGCCGTAGGCGTCGAAAACGCAAACCTCGATGGAAGGTCGGGACATGATGCGCAGCGCCTCCTTGGGCCGGGTGTCGGGCAAAAGACTGGCACGCACGGTCTGGCGATGGAAGCGGCCTGATGGCGAGAAAGCATGGCCGGACTGCAGGAGCCCACGCTGCGGGTTGGGAAGGACGAGTGCCACTGCGTGGCCCGGCCAAGCTCTCTCGATGCATCTTCCGCCGCCGGCATGACACGGTAAAGACGGGAATACCTCACTCTTGTGTCAGACTTGTCCGCGCTAATGTGGCTGGAGGTGGGGACGAACCGCCCGCAAGGGCGCTTTCCGGAAAGGGAACCGGGCATGGGACCTGAAGGGCATCGCGCAGCGGACCGCTGGGAACTTCGTGACTTCGTGGAGGCATCGGTAGGCCTTCTCGGCCCTGGAGCGGCGAGCCCGGCAGCCACCGGCACTGCCACCCGCATCGCTCTGCGCGGCCGGCACGAGATCCGGCGCGCGCTTGATCCTCAGGCCATGGCCTGCAGTCGCTGGCCCGACGATTTCGCAGACCTCGGGCCGCACTCCTGATGTCCCGGCCGGGTGAGTCCGGGGCGGGTATTCCCCACTCGCACGGTTCCCCGCGAGTCGCGTAGCCTGATCCTGCGCGACCGTATTTCCGCGCAGAGTGCTTTCTGGGAAAGGTGACAGCATGGACTATTTTGTTGCGCGCGAGGTGACGCGTGGAAAGAACCCGCAGGTTGTCGGCGACTACATCCTGTCGCGGGGGGCAAGCTTCGACAGCGCGCCTGAGGCGCAAGCCTCTTCGGCCAAGAAGCCGAACATCAAGCTGCCCAAGAAGTTCGAGGTGAAGTGGATCCTGCCGCCAAGGACAAGTGCCTTCTATGGCTCGGTCAAGGCGGCGGCGGAGGGCGCGGGCTACGAGACCGTCGAGCACGACGACTTCAGCTACCCTGGCCCGCGCATCTGACAGGGCCGTCAGGAAGACAGGGCAGGGGCTCCGGGGTCGGGGTCCCTGCGGTCATGTGACAGCTGGCTTCCGCTCCGATAGCGGAGTCGCGGGCTTCTCGGGCGCGTCCTGTTCCGCAAAGGGGGCAACGGTCACGTTGCGCCCCGGGCGGCGTTCCCTCCGGAAATCTGGGAGTCGACGACAGGCGGAATGCCCCGAACGGCCGTCGCCGTCAGAGGTTCTCGGGCTGCGGCATACCCAGCACGTGATACCCCCCGTCGACGCGGACAATCTCGCCGGTCGTGCAGGCGCCGTAGTCGGAGGCGAGGTAGACGGCGGTGCCGCCCACGGCCTCAAGCGTGGGGTTCGAGCGGAGGGGGGCGTTCGCTTCGGTAAGCCGGTAGGTCTTGCGGGCGCCACCGATTGCGGCTCCGGCCAGCGTCTTCATCGGGCCCGGGGAGATCGCGTTCACGCGGATACGGTCGGGGCCGAGGTCGTTGGCGAGGTAGCGCACGGAGGATTCCAGCGCCGCCTTGGCCACGCCCATCACGTTGTAGAATGGCGTTACCCGGTTCGACCCCTGATAGGTGAGGGTGAGCAGGCATCCGCCATCGGGCATCAGAGCCGCCGCGCGGCGGGCGACGTCGATGAACGAGAAGCACGAGATGTTGAGCGAGTTCAGGAAGTTCGCGCGGGTGGTGTTGGTGAAGCGGCCGGTGAGCTCATTCTTGTCGGAGAAGGCGATGGCGTGAACGAGGAAGTCGAGGGTGCCCCATTCAGCTCTCAGTTTCTCGAAACAGGCATCGAGCGAGGCGTCGTTGGTGACGTCGACATCCACCAGCAAGGTCGCACCGACTGACGCGGCGAGCGGACCAACGCGGCTTCCGAAGGCATCGCCCTGGTAGGAGAAGGCAAGCTCCGCCCCCTCTCCATGCAGCGCCTTCGCAATGCCCCAGGCTATCGAGCGGTCGTTGGCGACCCCCATCACGAGGCCGCGCTTTCCGCGCATCAGGTCAGCCATTGTTCGTCACCCGTGGTACTTGGACATGGCGAGGATCGCGTTGGTGCCGCCGAACCCGAAGCTGTTCGACAGGATCGTGTCGTGCTCGACGCCCTCGCGGAAGGTCGTCACGATCTCTTCGGGTTTCAGTGCGGGGTCGAGGGTCACCACGTTGGCCGAGGCCGTGATGTAGCTGCCCTGCATCATCAGAAGCGAGTAGATAGCCTCCTGCACACCCGTCGCGCCAAGCGAGTGGCCGGTGAGCGACTTGGTGGATGACACCGGAGGAGTGGAGCCGTCGCCGAAGACCGCCCGGATCGCCTCGATCTCGCCCACGTCGCCCACAGGAGTCGACGTGCCGTGGGTGTTGATGTAGGTGACCTTCCGGTCGCCCGTGGTGGAAAGCGCCAGCCGCATCGCGCGCTCGCGGCCCGACCCGCCGGGGGCCACCATGTCGTAGCCGTCGGAGGTGGCGCCGTAGCCCGTGACCTCGGCATAGATCTTCGCGCCGCGCGCCTTGGCGTGCTCGAGTTCCTCGAGCACCACGACACCGCCACCGCCCGCGATCACGAAGCCGTCGCGGGTGGCGTCGTAGGCGCGGGAGGCGGTCTGCGGGGTACCGTTGTACTTCGACGACATCGCGCCCATCGCGTCGAAGAGGCACGACAGCGTCCAGTCCAGTTCCTCGCCGCCGCCGGCGAACACGATGTCCTGCTTGCCGAGCTGGATCTGCTCCATCCCGTTACCGATGCAATGCGCCGAGGTCGAGCAGGCCGAGGTGATGGAGTAGTTCACGCCCTTGATCTTGAAGGGGGTCGCCAGACAGGCCGAATTGGTCGACGACATGCAGCGGGTAACCATGAAGGGCCCCATGCGCTTGGGGCTGCCCTTCTGCGTCACCGCGTTGAACGCGTCGAAGAAGTTCGAGGTCGAGGGCCCGCCGGAGCCGGTCACCAGACCCGTGCGCTCGTTCGAGACGTCGCTCTCCTCCAGCCCGGCATCGGCGATCGCCTGTGCCATGGCGATGTAGTTGTAGGCCGCGCCCGGCCCCATGAAGCGCAACTGCCGCTTGTCGATGTGCTCGCCCAACGCAATCTCCGGCTTGCCATGAACCTGGCAGCGGAAGCCGTGCTCGGCATATTCTGGCGCGAAGACGATGCCCGAGCGGCCCGCGCGCAGTGACGCCGCGACCTCTTCCTTGCTGTTGCCGATCGGCGAGACGATGCCGATCCCTGTGACGACGACGCGGCGCATGCGCAGCCTCCCTTGCTCGCTGTTCCCCGGCGGCGGCCCCGCAGGGCTCAGGCGCCATAGTCGGGGCTCACCCTGCGACAATCAATCCTTGAAGAGACCCACCTTCATGTCGGAGGCGGTATAGATTTCCACCCCGTCGGCCAGCATCCGCCCGTCGGCGATGCCCAGTTTCAGCTTGCGGTCAATGATGCGCGTGAAATCCACCAGATAGGTGACGAGCTTCGTGGCGGGGGTGACCATCTGCTTGAACTTCACCTCGCCCACGCCCAGCGCCCGCCCGCGCCCCTCCATCCCGCGCCAGCCGAGATTGAAGCCGGTCAACTGCCAGAGCGCGTCAAGCCCCAGACAGCCCGGCATCACCGGATCGCCCGGAAAGTGACAGGCGAAGAACCAGAGGTCCGGGCGGATATCGAGCTCGCCGATCACGTGCCCCTTGCCGAACGCGCCGCCATCGAGGCTGATCTCGGCAATCCGGTCCATCATCAGCATCGGCGGGGTCGGCAGCTGGGCATTGCCACGCCCGAAATAGGTGCCCGTGCCCGATTCGAGCAGGTCCTCCCGCGAATAGGCTGATTTCGGGGTGTGAAAATCGTGAGGTCCGGACATAGACGCGCTGCTCCAGCGGGGGGCTTGGCAGCCTTACGAGCCCGCGCCGCCGGGCTTGTCAACTCTCGGGGCCTACAGTCCGCCCTCCGCCAGCGGCGCGCCCCAGAGCTTGGTGCGGGCAACCCACCCCCTGTGATTGCCCGCCCGGACGCTGCAGACCTCCTGCTCGCAGGGGCCAAGGCGCAAGACCGCGCCGGCTTCGATCACGGCGACGGGCGGTGAGGCGATGTCCGCCGCGCCGAGCAACTCGGCATCACCGGTCACGATCGCCATCGCCGCCGCGCTGAGCTGGCTCTTGTGGATCCAGGCCTCATCGCCCGCCGGATCGCGGATCCGCCGCCAGTCCCCGCTCTCCTTGACGATCAGCACCGGCAGGCCTTGGCGCGCATACTCCCAGGCGATGGGCGACTCGAGGCTCGGACCGACCCGGCCATGCACCGAAGCATGGCGCAGGGACATGAAACGCGGCACCGGCTCGCCTGAAAAGGGACTGACCCTGACCGGCTCGAGCGTCTGCGCCGCCGCAGCCAAACCGGAAACCGCCGCAACGGCGAAAAGTGCTGCCCGCTTGATGTGCATGACGATCCTTGAGGTCGAGGGACAGGTCTTCGCACGGCGACGTGAATCCCGCGTAAAACAGGAATGATTGGCGTTCACGCCGGGCTCTGCTAAGTCCGACAGACTCAAGGAGCACCCGCCAGACCTATGCCGACAAGCAAGCTGAAAGTCATCGTCACCCGCAAACTGCCCGCCGCGGTTGAATTGCGCCTGAAGGAATTGTTCGATGCCGTGCTCAATGAAGACGACCATGCCTTCACCAGTGAGGAACTGATCGCCGCCTTGCAGACCGCAGACGTGCTGGTCCCCACAGTCACCGACAGGATTGACGGCCGGGCGCTGGCGCGCGCGTCCGACAAGCTGCGCCTGATCGCCCAGTTCGGCGCCGGGGTCGACAATATCGACGTGGCTTCGGCCGTGCAGCGCGGCATCACCGTGACCAACACGCCGGGCGTGCTGACTGACGACACCGCCGATGTCGCCATGGCGCTGATCCTCGCCGTTCCCCGCCGCCTGCACGAAGGTGTCCAGGTCATGGAATCGGGCAAGTTCGATGGCTGGACGCCGACCTGGATGATGGGACGCCGGCTGGCCGGAAAACGTCTCGGCATTATCGGCATGGGCCGGATCGGCCAGGCCGTCGCCCGCCGCGCAAAGGCGTTTGGCCTTCAGATCCACTACCACAATCGCAAGCCCGTCGGCCCCCGCATGGAAGAAGCCCTCGACGCGACCTACTGGGACAATCTCGACCAGATGCTCGCGCGCATGGACATCGTCTCGGTCAATTGTCCGCACACGCCATCCACGTTCCATCTGATCAACACGCGGCGCCTCGCCCTGATGAAACCCGATGCCTACATCGTCAACACGGCCCGCGGCGAAGTCATTGACGAGGCGGCGCTGGCACGTGCAATCCGGGCCGGAAAGCTCGCCGGCGCCGGGCTTGATGTGTTCGAACGCGAACCGTCCGTGAACCCCGAACTGCTCGGCCTGCCGAACGTTCTTCTCCTGCCGCACATGGGATCAGCGACGGTCGAAGGCCGCACCGAGATGGGAGAGAAGGTCATCATCAACATCAAGACCTTCGCCGACGGCCACCGCCCGCCCGACCGCGTGATCCCCGCGATCCTCTGACGGGCCCCAAGGCAAGGCTTCGGCTGCCTACTGAACGGGTTCGGGCTCAAGTGCGGGCTGCCCAATAACCCGTTCGGCCACGAAACTTCGAAGGTCTGCGAGCGACTGATCGGCGATCTCTTCCTGCGGCAGGTGGCCGACGCCGGGATAGAGCTTCAGGACGGCGCCCGGGATCGCCTCGCTGAACTTCACACCATGAGAGACCGGGATCACCCTATCCGCTTCGCCGTGCATCACGAGCGTCGGCGCGGTGATCGCCGCGAGGCGCTCGGGCGTTGCCGGTACGCGCCCCTCGCCGCTGGACAGGATCGCCATGGCCTCGCGGTGGCACGGCGCGCGTGAGAGCGCCGAATAGCGATCCACCATCTCGTCGGTCACGAAAGCCGGATCCGCAAAGCTGTCGCGCAACCCGGACCGGATCAGTGCCGACAGGTCGAGACCAGACATCAGCTGCCTTGCCATCTTGTAGTCGAGCAACCGGAACGCCAGAGGACGGCTCTGCGCCTGCTCGCCCTCCGGCGGCCATCCCGCTGCGTCGACAAGCACAAGCCCTGCGACCCGGTCGGGATGCGCAAGCGTGTAGTTCCACGCCGCGCCGCCGCCCATCGAGTTGCCTGCAAGGACGAACCGGTCTATCTTGAGCGCGCGGGTCAGGCGGTCGATGGTCTCGACGAACTGGTCGGTCCCGATGGCTTCATTGTCGATACAGCCCGACAATCCATGGCCCGGAAGATCGAGCGTAACGACGCGGTAGTCCTTCTTCAGGCCATCGACCCAGGGTTCCCAGGTGTGAAGAGAGGCCGAGAACCCGTGCACCAGGACAATGACAGGCGCATCGCGCGGACCGGCATCGCGAAAGTGAATCCTCACATCATTGCCAAGGTCGAGGAACCGGCTGCCTGAACTGGTATAGATCGAATCCAGTTGCTCGAACGGAATATCGCTGCGCCGCAGCGCGAGCCAACCGGCGCCGACAATGATGGCGAGCGTAATGAAAATCGTTGTCAGGATGCGAAACATCGGTGTGAAGGTCTCTCTGTCCACAGGCGCGCGTGGCGCGCACTAAGCTGCCGCAAGGCTGCGCTGTCAAACGCTCTCTTCAGGCCGAACACAGTTCGCAGGCCGGGTCCTGCCGCAGCGCAACCGTGCGTGGGAGAAGCGTCAATCCATCGATCAACAGGACGCGGCCGATCAGCGGCGTTCCGGCGCCCGTCACACGTTTTACAGCTTCAAGCGCCATCGCCGCGCCCACCATTCCGGTCAACGCGCCGACCACGCCGACCTCGTCGCACGCTTCTGCAACGGGCGGCGCCTCGGGCACCCAGCACTGATAACACGGCGCGCCCGGCTGCACGCCGGACGCGAAGGTCGATACCTGACCCGACCAGCCTGCAGCAGCCCCTTCGATCAGTACACGGCCTGACCGGTGCGCGAGGCGATTGAGCGCAAAACGCGTCTCGTAATTGTCACTGGCATCAATCAGCACGTCACCATGCGGCAGATCACCCGCCGCAAACCGCCGGACAACCGGATGAACCTCGCCCGCGCCGCCAATCGCTTCGAGCCGCCGGGCGAGCATTTCCGCCTTCAAAGCGCCAATGTCCGCTTCGCCGAACTGCACCTGCCGCTGCAGGTTTGATCGCTCGACCCGGTCATCATCCCAGATGTCGATCCTGCCAATTCCAGCGGCTGCAAGATAGAGCGCACACGGACCACCGAGCGCGCCCGCGCCAATGATCGCGACAGACGCTGACCGAAGGCGCTGCACACCGGCCCCGCCGATCTCCTTCAGCAGGATATGGCGGCGATGCCGGTCAAGGTCGTCGGGCGAAAGGCTCATGACGTGCGCCGCAGCGCGGTCGAAGACACCGCGTGCTCCCGCGCGCGCAGGTAGACCCATGCGGGGGGCGAACAGCCCGGCAGGCACGCGGCCTCTGCTTCGGGCACGCGAAACGCTGCAAACTGCCGGCTGAAGAACGACGCTTTCGACACGCGGCTGCCCGGACGCGCGATCACGGCAATCGGCACTTCGCCAGCGATCTCGCGCCAGGCCTTCCAGTGGTGAAAGGTCGCAAGGCTGTCAGCACCCATCAGCCAGACAAAGCGCGCAGATGGCGCCCTCGCCTTCAGTGCACGGATTGTGTCGATGGAATAGACGAGGCCAAGCCTGCGCTCGGCATCGCTCACCTTGTGGCGGTATCCCCGCACCACCTCGTTTGCCGAGGCCAGCCGGACGCCGAAGTCTCCGTGTGCGGATTTGAGCGGATTGCCGCGCGCCACGATCCACCACACCGCATCAAGCCTAAGCCGCCGGATGGCCGTCTCGGTGACGTGGAGGTGGCCTTCATGCGCCGGATTGAAGCTGCCACCGAAGAGGCCGATGGCGAGATCCTTCGCCGGACCCGGCAGGACGACGCGCTTCAAGGGCGAACCTGCCCTGTCCCGCGCACAAGGTATTTGTAGGTCGTCAGCTGGTCGGCGCCGACGGGACCGCGCGCGTGGATGCGTCCGGTCGCGATGCCGATCTCTGCGCCCATGCCGAACTCGCCGCCGTCGCCGAACTGGGTCGAGGCATTGTGCAGGATGATGGCGCTGTCGACGCGGCGCAGGAAGGCTTCGGCCACCGCTTCATCCTCGGTGATGATCGCCTCGGTATGGCCGGACGACCAGCGGGCAATATGGGCAAGCGCGCCCTCAAGGCCGTCAACCACCGCAATCGACAGCACCGGCGCGAGATACTCCGTCGACCAATCATCATCGGTTGCCGCTTCGATCTCTGGCAGGATGTCCCGCGCCCGCGCGTCACCCTTCAGTGTACATCCCTTTGCCGTCAAGGCGGCCGCCACTTGCGGCAACAGCGCATCGGCAACGCCCGCATCGACAAGCAGCGTCTCGGTCGCACCGCAGATGCCCGTCCGCCGCATCTTGGCATTGACGGTGATGGCAACTGCCTTTTCCGGATCGGCCGCGCTGTGGATGAAGGTATGGCAGAGCCCCTCGAGATGCCCGATCACCGGCACCCGCGCATCGGCCAGCACCCGCGCGTTGAGGCCCCGTCCGCCGCGCGGCACGATCACGTCAATCGCGCCGTCGAGGCCCGCGAGCATGTGCCCGACCGCTTCGCGGTCCGTGGTCGTCACCAGCTGGACGGCGTCTTCCGGCAGGCCCTCGGCGCCGAGCGCCGCGCGCATCAGGCCGGCCAGCACGCCGGACGAACGGGCGCTCTCCGATCCGCCCCGAAGGATGACGGCATTGCCAGACCGCAGGCAAAGCGCGCCGGCATCGGCGGTCACGTTCGGCCGGCTTTCATAGATGATGCCGATCACGCCAAGCGGAACGGTCACCCGCGCGATGTCGAGCCCGTTCGGGCGTTGCCAGCGCGCAAGCTCCCGCCCGGCAGGGTCTGGCAGGGCGGCGACCGTCTCGACGCCGGCGGCAATCGCTTCGACGCGTTTCGGATCAAGCGACAGCCGGTCGAGCATCGCGGCATCAAGGCCCTTGGCCTGCGCCGCCGCCATGTCCTCTGTATTGGCGGCGAGAATCTCCGGCACGGCCGCGCGGATCGCGGCGGCAATCGCGATCAGCCCGCGCGTGCGATCGGCCGCAGACGTATCGGCAAGCGCGCGAAAAGCGGCCCGCGCCTTGAGGCCCATCGCCTGCATCGTCTCGGCAAGCCGTGCGTCAGGTGGCGGTGCCTGGATCGTCATCCTGAAGGTCTTGCCGCAAACAGGCCGGACCGGCAAGACCGCGCGCAGATCATTCGGTCGGCGCTGAACGCACGACCCGGAAGCCGATCTGGCGATCGCGCGTCGTGACACCTACCCTCGACCGGTTGGCGACCCGCAACTGGCCCTGCCCGCTCTTGAACGACCCACCCCGCACCACGCGGCGCGTGCAATCCCCGCTCAGCACCGCGCGCCCATCGGCGGGCGCGTCGGTATAGCCGTTGACATAGCAATCCTCGACCCACTCGCTGACATTGCCAAGCATGCCGGTGAGGCCGAACGGATTCTCGGGCAAGCCGGTTGTCTCGCGCACCCGGTCACGCGGCGCGTTGGCGGCGTCGAACCGGTCGCCCCACCAATAGGCCGTCGACGTGCCGCCGCGCGCCGCATATTCCCACTCGGCCTCGGTTGGCAGCCGATAGGTGTCGCCCGTCGCCTTGGACAGCCACGCCGCGTAGGCTGTCGCGTCGCGCCAGGAGATGGCAGCAACCGGATAGGCGCCCGCCTCCGGAAGGGTCGGGCGATAGCCGTTGCAGCCGCCGGCATCTACGCAGGCCGTCCATTCTGCCGCGGTGATCTCGCTGCGGCTGATCGCGAATGGCGCAAGCGTCACCTCGCGTTGCGGCCCCTCGATCGGTTCACGTCCGGGCTCGTTGGCGGCCGAGCCCATGGTGAAGACTCCGCCAGTCAACGCCATCATGTCCGGGCAGTCATCGCAGGCCGGCACAGGTGGCGGCTCGGGCTCCGGCTCGGGCAGGACGACTTCGGCGGCAATCCCGGCCACCTCCAGCAAGACCGGCTCGGCAACCGCTACGTCCAATTCCGCAACCGGCGCCGGTTCTGGCAACGCTGTTGAAGCAAGCGTTTCCTCAGCCGCAGCAATCGCGCCCGGCATGTCCGCACCCCCCTCATTTTCCGGTAGAAATTGCGACACCGCAAACCCGGCAAGCACGATGGCCATGAGCCCGCCCGCGACCATCGGCAGGGGCGAGGACGACTTCCTTGCAGCAGGACTTGCAACTGGGGCTGCGGCGCGCGCGGGCTGGGCTTGTGGCGCGGGGTGTGGACGCGGAGGCGGAGAGGCAATGACAGGCCGCGCGGCAGCCGCCTTCGCTTCGGCGCGCGCAATCGCGGCCAGCCGGTTGCGCGCGAGGTCTGCGTAATGCCCGTTAGGATAGCGTTTCAGGTAGGCTTCGAAATCGGCCGCATCATCATCGTCCTTGATCGAGGTCCAGAAGGTCAGCTCCATCGTCGTGTCGGGCGCAGGGCTCGGGGCCGGCGCGGACGGCGCCGCAAACACCACCGGCGCGGCGGGCGCCTCGTCGGCCGGCATCACGCGCCGGACATCGGCAACAAACTCGCGCCAGCGCGGATCGGCCCGGTCACCCTCCCATCCGATCAGGTCGGCCGACTGGGTCAATTCGAACATGATCGGCCGTTCGGCGTCCTCGATCATCGCCGGGATCAGCACCGAAGACCGCTCGCCCAGCGTCGCCTCGGCCCGCACCCATTTCGATTTGACCGATGTCTGCGACCACAGCACGATGACCACATCGGCTTCGCGCAGCATGCCTTCGGTCACTTCATCATAGGTCTGCCCTGCCCGCAGCACCTTGTCCCACCACACCGTCAGGCCTTCGGCCACCAGCGCCTCGGCGATCACCTGCGCCTTCGGCCTGTCGGCACGGCTGTAGGACAGGAAAATACTGGCCATGCGATGTCCCCCCGTGTTGCGGCTGTGACGATTGCACAAAACTCATCTTAGCCAAAGAGGCAGGCCGGGAGGGGCTGACAGGCGCAGGAAATGCCCTAATCTCACACCAAACAAGAACACTGGTGGAGGAAAAACGATGATCGATGTTGAGGCTATGCCGGTCCTGGCGGACATCCCGCGTGTCCAGGCGGGCCTGCGGGGCGCGGAAACCGCCTTCTGGTTCGAGGGCAAGACGACAAGCTTTGCCGAACTCGACACCCGGTCGAACCAGGTTGCCAACGGCCTCATCCGCCTCGGCGTCCAGCCCGGCGACCGGATCGGCTACCTCGCAAAGAACACTGACGTCTATTACGAGATGATGTTCGGCGCCGCCAAGGCGCGGGCCGTGATGACGGGCGTCAACACGCGTCTCGCCCCGCCCGAAGTGAAGTTCATCCTGTCGGACGCCCGCGCGAAAGTGCTGTTCGTCGGCAAGGAGTTCTACGCCATGATCGACCAGATCAAGGCCGACCTGCCAGACCTTGCCCGTATCATCACCATCGACGGCGACCGCGAGGACTGGGATTTCTATCCCTCCTGGCGCGGATCAAAAGCCGAGACCCATCCGGGCCTCACCTATGCGCCGGACGACGATGTCATCCAGCTCTATACCTCCGGCACGACCGGCCTTCCGAAAGGCGTGCAGCTGACCAACGAAAACTACCGCCAGTTCTTTGCCCAGGCGAGCCTGCTCGAATGGTCGAGCTATGGCGCCGGCGAAGCGGTGATGAATGCCATGCCGCTCTTCCATGTGGCCGGCGTCAATGTCGGCGTGCTGGCGAGTGCGCAGGGTGCCCGCACGGTCGTGCTGCGCGAGATCGACCCCGGCCTGATCCTCAAGCTGATCCCCGAACACCGGATCGTCCATGCCTTCTGGGTACCGGCCGTCATCCTGATGCTGACCCAGCACCCCGCCATCAAGACGACGGACTTCTCCAGCCTGAAGCAGGTCTTCTACGGCGCCTCGCCGATCTCCGAAGCGCTGCTGCGCACGGCGGTCGAGATCATGGGCGCCCGCTTCACGCAGCTCTACGGCCTCACCGAAACGGTCGGCGCCGGCACCTTCCTGCCGCCCGAGGCGCACGATCCCGCCTGGGGCAAGCTTCGTTCCTGCGGCGTGCCCTGGCCCGGCGCCATCGTCCGGTGCGTCGATGCGGCGGGCAAGCCTGTTCCCACCGGCGAGGTCGGCGAGATCGTCATCAAGTCCGGCTTCGTCATGAAAGGCTACTGGAACCGCGCGGACGCCACCGCCGACGCGATCCGCAACGGCTTCTTCCATACCGGCGATGCGGGCTATTTCGACGAGGACGGCTTCCTGTTCATCCATGACCGCGTGAAAGACATGATCGTCTCGGGCGGCGAGAACGTCTACCCGGCCGAGGTCGAGAACGCGATCTTCGGCTGCCCCGGCGTCGCCGATGTCGCGGTCATCGGCGTGCCGGACGACAAATGGGGCGAAGCGGTAAAGGCGATCGTCGTCAAGAAGCCCGGCGAAGATCCGTCCCCTGACAGCATCATCGCCTGGGCCAAGGAACGCATCGCAGCCTACAAGGCGCCGAAATCCATCGACTTCATCGACGCCCTGCCCCGCAACCCCTCCGGCAAGATTCTCCGCAAGGATCTGCGCGAACCCTACTGGCAGGGTCATACGCGCCGGGTGAGCTGAACGCCGTCACCTGTCGCTACGCGGCAGCAAACGTCCCGTGGAAACCGAGCGGCCAGGCGCGCGGCGCCCGGTAGGTCACCACCGGGCCGTCCGCCATCCGGGCAAGGTCGAACACGTGCACCTCGCTGGCCCCTGCCGCGATGTTCAGCGTCGTGCCGACCGCCCAGGCCGCAGTTTCCCCGGTGCGTCCCGGCTTCGGCACGATGAGGAACTCCTCGGCCATCTGGCCTGGTCCGAAATCGAAGCGCGCCACATCTCCCGTCTGCCAGTCAATGCAGGCAAGGCCGGTATGTCCCGGCCGCCCGGGCGTCCGGCCCGTCACCGCCAGCACATGGCGCCGCGCGAGGCCTGACCGGCGCGGATCGGTCTGCAGGAACTCGCCCTTGAGGCCGCTCTCCCGAAGCACGCCGTCCCCGGTCACCGGCAGGGTGAGCAGACAGACTTTCGGTTCAATATCATCGGTGCCGGCCCGGTACTCCCCGGCAATCAGGTTGGCGCCGCCGCCCTGCCCGAGAACCGGTTCATCATAGAAGGCGATGTCGAGATGCACGGCGCCTTCGGCATCGGCCCAGGCTGATCCGGTATGATAGAAGGCGCGCGGCGGGCATTGGACGGTGCGCTTCAGGCTGAAATCGCTCTTGTCGTAAACCTGCGCAACGAGGCCCCGTTCGGGGCGCCATTCCAGATGGTTGACGAAGGGCGGCCGGCTGCGCGTCAGGATCCAGGGCTGGACCAGGATGATGATGTCGGTCGCGGTCATCGCCCAGTCATGCATGTAGGCGGCAACGCCGATATCAACGAGACCAAAGGTATTGATGCGGCCGTCCGGATCGATCCTATAGATCCCCACCCGGCGTCCGCCGGGTGCGAGATTCCACAGCGTTCCGTCCGGATCACGTTTGGGATGGGCGAGGAAGGGCATGCCGGCGAGATCGTCGCGCCAGACCTTCGGGCCCTTGCTTTCGAGCGTCTCCGGATCCATCCGCCAGGCAGATCCGCCTTCCCACAAGGCCAGCAAGTCTCCGCCCGACATGGCCACGGACGTGTTGGCGGCATTCGCGTCATCTGGCGAGGTGAGGGCGTAGCGCGGATCGCCCTCCGACCCGAAGCCGGGCGCAAGGAAGCGCCCGGCCGCCTGCTCGGCCGCCCGTTTCGGTGTTGCGACGAACCGTCCCCGGTGCACCGCCGCGCCGCCCTCGAACCGGATCGCCTGGACCATGCCATCGCCGTCGAACCAATGCTGCGCCGTCTGTCCGCCATAGGCGAACTGGGCAGGCCCGTTGCGATAGAGCGTCCCGCCAAAACCGTCTGGCAGCCGGCCGGACACCTTGCGCATGACGGCCGGCGCGAAGCCTTCCGCAGGCGGGTTGGTGTATCCGAGCCGCCAGGCGTCCGGCACCGGACGGGCCGGCTCGATCAACTGGCAGGCCGGCAAGGCCGCGGCGGAGAGCAGGAACGTGCGGCGGTCAAGGGTCATGGCGGACGGCTCCGAAGTGTCAGGTTCAGTTGACGGTTATTGCGTGGGTGTTGGCGCCGGCAGTCACGGTGAAGGCCGCCTTGTCCCAGCCGGCGGGGCCGAACTGGCCACGGGCATTGTTGGAAAAGCCGAACGGCTCGACCGGCATGCCGAACGGATTGGTATCGAGTTTCCCGTTGCCGTTCGCATCATGGTAGAACTTGATGCCGTAGTCGCCGGGCGCAAGATCCTTGAAGGTCAGCACCACTGTGTCACCGGTCACGGCCTGCTGGGCGCCAGTGATCGAGTCGCCCGCGTCATAGCCGGCCTGGCTGCCGAACAGGCCGAGGCTTATGGCGCCCTTGGGCTGGAGGCCAGACACCGTGAGCGTCAGGGTAGCAGTACCGGTGGCGGTCTCTGCATGGGCCGCGACGGGCAGCGCGGCGAGCAGGGCAGCGGCTATGAATGAGCGAAGGCACATGGGGAAACTCCTCTTTGTGTGTGATGCCGGGCCATCGGGTCCGGACACCCCCTTCCTCGCCTGCTCGCGGCCGACCCGCCACACCGACTACGCCAGTGACTGCATTTTCTGCGTGAATGGCCGCCATTGACACTCGCGAAGCGTGAAACACAGCCCCTGATCGGGCGCGATCCGCAGGCGTTAGGGCAATTTCCTCGTCGAGACCGCCAATATTCCGAAGACGAGCGCACGTCCCATGATACGGGCGGCGCTGCTGCCCGAATTGACGGACGTGCATTTCGGCGCCGTCACGCAACGTCCGGTGCCCGTCTTCCTGCTGCCCGGCCCCAGTGCGCCGCACTGAGCAGCCCGGCGGGTGCTCAGTTCGCCAGTTTCAGCCAGGTGCGCGCAGCTTCCAGCGCGATCTTGACTTCGGCCGAGGTCAGCATGTCGGCCATTTCGGCGCGCTGGGCTTTTGCCGCTTCATGGCCACGCGAAGCCGCGAGGTTGAACCACTTGTGCGCCTCGACGAGATTGATCTCGGTGCCGGTGCCGGTCGCGTAGGCGAGGCCGGCCTGGTAGAAATCATCGGGGCACGAATCGAAGCTGAGCAGGGCGGCCGGCTCGAGCGGCATATCTGAGTAGGGCATTTCCGTCGTCCTTTTATTGACACCAGCCGCTGCCTGCCGGGATTTGCCCCTTGTCGAGGCGAGCGGCCCATTCACCTGCCGGACCATCCGGCAACGGATCAAACTTGGGCCATGCGGTTTGCGTTAAGGTTAACGCCGGAACGCGGGCGACGGCGCTTCGTTAAGAACGCCGGACGGGATGTTAATCCAATCGGGTCGACGGCCTCCGCGGAGGCCTGAAAGGCGCGGGATGTTTACCTGTGCCAACCCCGGACCCGGGCGGTGGCCGCCTCAATCGTCCTGTCCGGGATAGCGCCGGAAGGCAGGCAGGTCGTGCAGCCGCACGGTCCAGTCCGGCTGTTCGGCCGTCTGGACCTGCGCCTCCGGCGGATAGGCCGACGGCGCGTCGAGCGTCACCGACTGGACATCGACAAGGCCCGGCAGGAACGTCTCGTTCACATAGAAAAGCCCCGTCCCGCATCTTCCGCAGAACTGGCGGAAGGAGTCTCCGGACGAGTTGACCGTGTTCGGCGCGCCTTTGAGGATCACCAACCGGTCCTTTGGCATCACGGCCCAGGCGACCATCGGCGCGCCCGCGCCCATCTGGCAGTCCCGGCAATGGCAGATCGACACCCGGTCGGGCGGCGCCAGCAATTCGTATCGGATTGCCCCGCATTGGCAGCCGCCGGTGATCGCCATGCCTATCCCCTCATGTTCTTGTTTTGTTTCTAACTCACGCCTGGCGCCCCGTCAAGAAAAAGCCCCGCAACCGGGGCTGCGGGGCTCGATCGTTCATGCGGGCCGTGCCTCGTTTCAGGCAGCCATTTTCTTCTTTGCCAGCGACTTGGCGAGCTTTTCCATCGCCTTCACCTTGTCGATATTCTCGACAGCAGCCAGTTCCCGGGCCATCCGGTCCAGTGCGCTTTCGTAGAGTTGGCGCTCGGAATAGGACTGCTCGGGCTGGTCATCGCCGCGGTGCAGGTCGCGCACGACCTCCGCGATCGAGATCAGGTCGCCTGAATTGATCTTCGCCTCATATTCCTGCGCCCGGCGCGACCACATGGTGCGCTTGACGCGGGCCCGGCCGCCAAGGGTCTTCAGGGCATCTTCCACGAGTTTCGAGCCGGCGAGCGCGCGCATACCGGAGGCTTCGGCACGATTGGTCGGCACGCGCAGGATCATCTTGTCCTGGTCGAAAGCGACGATGTAGACTTCAAGCTGCATCCCGGCGACCGTCTGTTTTTCGATGCCGGTGATCTTGCCGACGCCATGTGCCGGGTAAACGACACTTTGTCCGACGCCAAACACGTGCGCCGGAACTTCTGCTTTTTTCGCCATGATTGCTCTCGCTCTTTCTACACACACTGCAGAGTCAAGAAGTCTCCGCCCTGATCCCTTAGACAGGATAAGGAGAGAGATTTTCGCTCTGGTTCTAATTATTGCTCAAGTCTGAACACTAGCACGATCTTGAAGCATTTACAACAGGAGACAACACTGCCTCGCGTAAGGTAAAGAATGAAGAATCAAGGGCTTTGTTAAGACTTGTCTGCCCTGCAGCAACTGCAGCGCCCACTCAAGCCAGACGATTCGCGGCCGGCTCAGTCCCCATCGCCAGGCTTCGGGCTGAAATATTTTTCAAGCTTTCCGGTTTCCTGCGCGAACTGTTCGCGATCGGCAGGCGGCGCTTTCATGCGGGTGATGTTCGGCCAGATCTTGGCATATTCGGTGTTCAGCTTCAGCCATTTGCTGTCGGGATCGTCCTCGGTATCGGGCTTGATGGCCTCGACCGGGCATTCCGGCTCGCAGACCCCGCAATCGATGCATTCATCCGGGTGGATGACCAGCATGTTCTCGCCTTCATAGAAGCAGTCGACCGGGCAAACCTCGACACAATCCATGTATTTGCAGCGGATGCAGGCATCGACGACGATATAGGTCATGGGGCAGGAGCGCTCTGTGGAGGATGGGGGCGACGAGGCAAATGGCGCGACCGCCCCGGCCTGTCAATGAGACCGGCTATCAGGTCGGGTGGGCTGGCCTCACGTGCCGCTGGTGATCCGGGCTTCGGCCCGCTGCCGGGCACCGGCCCGGGCGACGTCATCGACATGCAAGAGGCCCGCGACCTGGCGCACATAGGCGTCCTCGATATCGCTCTTCTCGCCATCCGACAGGATCACGCGGTAGATCGTCTCGATCACCGTGATCCGGTCCTGCAATGGCAGTTTCTTGGCGTGCTTGGTGAACTGATGGCTGCCCACCGCTTCCTCGGCGAGGGCTTCGGCCTCCGACAAGAGCCGGTCGCAACGGGCCGCATCGAAATCGAAGGCTTCAAGCAGGATCTCGGCGATCATGTCGCTCTCGACATTGATATAGACCCCGTCGACCAGCGCCGCTTCGACCAGCAGGGCCGCCACGGCGGTTTCCGGCGCCATCGACCGCTGGGCGGGCGTGCGGGCGCTGAACAGGGTCTTCAGGGATTTCATCATCAGCTCGCCTCCAGCGGGCAATACAGCCCCCGCGCCTCGAGGGCCGGCCCCCGGCGGGCGCCAAGGTCCAACACCTCGACCGAGAGGATATGTCCGGACTGGCCAAAAGTCACCACGTCGCCTACCGAGACCAGCGTGCCGGGCTTGTCGACGCGCCGGGTCAGCGCGCCATGCGTCAGGCGCACCCCCTCCTTGCGCACATGCGCGGCCGACAGTGCGCGCGTCCGGAACAGCCGCGTGCGCCAGAGCCAGATATCCAGCCGCAGCGTGGCCGTTCCGGTCATTCGAAGGGCTTGTACACAAAGCTGTCTGCGGGGGTCGCATCTGCGGCCGGGGGCGTCGCACCGGAGGGCCCGTTATTCCGCTTGCGCTTGCGCGGCGGCTTCGGGGACCGTGCCGGCGGCAGCAGGGCTGCAAGTGCGGCAAACGGACTGTCCGGGTCGATCCGTCGCTGGGGCGCTTCGCGCTGCGGCCTTTCCGTGCGCCCCGGCGCGCGGGCAGACGCCGGGTCACGCCCTTCACGGGTCGCGCGGCCGCGCGACCGCTCGTCCTTGCGGGGCCGCGCGCCGCCTTGCGATGGGGCCGCAGACCGCTGCGCCGCGCCCTCGGGCCTCGCCCGCGCCGCATAGCGCCAGAGCGTCGCCGCGCCGGTCTCGGGATCTTTTTCTGCCGGGGCAAGCCCGAACCCCTTCAGAACGCCGGGCCAGTCGTCCGCCGGACACGAGACAACCGATGCAAGATCGATCGGGATGGCAAAGACATTCTTGGCCGCCTCCTTGCGCCGCTTGGCAATCTCCCAGCCGAGCCGCTCGGCGAGATCGGCCCGCACCGCACGGCGCCCGAACCGGAGATAGCCGTTCGCAGCGAGGGCCGGTTCCGGCCAGGTGCCATCAAGGGCAAAGGAGCCCGCGCCTTCCGGCGCCAGCGGATAGGGCGCGCCCGCCTCGACCGCCTTCAGGATGGCGATCAGCCGCTGCGCGGCCGGCTTCTGGGCATCGGGCACATGGGCGGCCACCCGCCCGGCCCGGATGCCGATGGCTTTCAGGGCTTCGCGCTGGTCGGCCTCGATGCGTATCGCCTGATCGTCCTGGCGCAGGTCGACCGCCGCCCCGCCCTCCAGCACCCGGAAGGCAAGACCGCGCGCAGGCCCCGCCAGCGCTTCGCCGGCCTTGTCCTGCACGAGGCGCCAATGGGTCGTCAGCAGCCGGGCGAGCTCGGTGCGTAGCCAGGCGTCGATCCGCTCGAGCGCCGGCTGGCGTTCGGCCGGATCGGACTCTACCGCGCCGATCAGTTCGGTGCGTGGCTGGATCCATGACGCCCCCCTGGCGAGGCGCGCGATCGGCGCATCCTGCCAGGTAATCTCCGCCCCGTCCGCGAGGCTGAACGCAGACGAGGGCGCCGAGGTGATCTGGCCAAGCCGTTCAGCCAGCATCGGGCGGATAGCGGCCAGCGCTGCCCCGCGCACAGCCTTGCCCTCCAGCGTTCGCGTATCCAGCACCGGCTCGAACAGAAGGCCCTTCAAACGGCCGACGATATGGCCCTCGACCGTCACATCTCCCTCGGGCGTCAGGTCAATCACGCGGGCATCTTCTTTCCTCAGGCTGGCAAGCAGGGCGGTCGTCCGCCGGTCAACGAAACGGGCAGTCAGGGCTTCATGTAACGCGTCTGACAGGGAGTCTTCAATCTCCCGCGTTCGCTCCTGCCAGAGAAGCGGGTTTTCCAGCCAGTCGGGACGGTGCGCGGCATAGGTCCAGGTGCGGATGCTGGCGAGGCGTTGTTGCAATCCGGCGATGTCGCCGCGCGTCGAGACAAGGTCTGCCAGCCGGTGACGCAAGCCCTCATCGCCGATGCGCGCGTCCGGATCAGCGAGCGTCGAGGCAAGGCCAAGCACCAGCCGTCCGTGTCCCTCGGGGCCAGCCTTGCGAAAGTCCGGCAGGCGCGCAAGGTCCCACAGGCGCCTGACGCGCCTATCTCCGGTGACGTCCGGTCCGATCTCTCCGTCCTCACTCATCCGCCGCAGAACCCACTCGTCCAGAGCATGCGGATTCTGGATGAGGGCCGGATGGCCGGACGGCGTTTCGAGGCTGCGGATCAGAGCCTTGAGGCTTGAGAAATCAAGCGCCGAGGACCGCCACTGGATCGCATCGACCGGATCAAACCTGTGCGCCTCGATGGCTTTCCAGACCGCGTCTTCGAAAGGCGCACAATCGCCCGTCTCCCCGAACTCGCCATCATTGCGGAACCGCCCGGCCCGCCCGGCGATCTGCCCGCATTCGGCAGGCGT
The DNA here is from genome assembly GCA_964579325.1 of uncultured Rhodobacterales bacterium. Classification (GTDB taxonomy): domain Bacteria; phylum Pseudomonadota; class Alphaproteobacteria; order Rhodobacterales; family Rhodobacteraceae; genus CAZOHN01. Next base: position 6,930 of record CAZOHN010000002.1, on the reverse strand, counting down.
GAGCTGGCGATGGCGGCGGCCGTCAAACTTCTGGCGCGCGGCAAACACCACCCGGTCGACATCAAGGTTCAGCCCCATGCCGATGGCATCGGTCGCGACGATGTAATCCACCTCGCCGGACTGGTAGAGCGCCACCTGCGCATTGCGTGTGCGCGGGCTGAGTGCGCCCATCACCACGGCGGCGCCACCCTTCTGCCTACGGAGCAGTTCGGCGATGGCGTAGACATCCTCGGCGCTGAACGCGACGATGGCCGTGCGCTTCGGCAGCTTGGTGATCTTGGTATGGCCGGTATAGCGCAGTTCGGAAAACCGCTCGCGCGGTTCGGTCTCGGCGCCGAGTTTCAGGTCACGCAGCAACGGCCGCATCGTGTCGGCGCCAAGCAGCAAGGTTTCATGATTGCCGCGCATGTGCAGGATGCGGTCGGTGAAGACATGGCCGCGATCCTCGTCGGCGGCGAGCTGGATCTCGTCGATGGCGACGAAATCCGCACGCAGGTCGGACGGCATCGATTCGACGGTGCAGATGAAATAGCGGGCGGTCGGCGGCGCGATGCGTTCCTCGCCGGTCAGCAGGGCCGCATGGGCCGCGCCCTTCTCCGCGACGATCCGGTCATACACCTCGCGCGCCAGGAGGCGCAGCGGCAGGCCGATCATCCCGGTGCCGTGGGCCAGCATGCGCTCGATGGCGTAATGTGTCTTGCCTGTATTGGTTGGCCCGAGGATGGCCCGGAGGGAGGATTGCATGCCTTTTGCGTGCGGGGGGCATCGGGCGATGTCAAGCCGGGAGAATTGGCCGGATGGCAAGCGCGCAGGCGCCTCCCGCTTCAAGCGGCAAGCTTGCAGGCGATCATACCCATCGCCTCCGGCCTGAAGCCGGGTGGCAACAGAGTGCGCGCATCATAGACCGCGCCCTTGAACTTCGCCCGCTCGGTCCCGTTCCAGAGACAGATCGCTCCGCAGAGGTTCGCCCCGCTGAGATCGGCCGCGTCAAGGTTTGCGCCGGTCATGTCCGCCTCGATCAGGCAGGCGCCGGACAGGTTTGCGCCCCGCATGCTGGCATTGCGCATCCGTGCGCCGCGCAGGTGGGCCTGGCGCATCGACGCGGACAGGAGCCGCTCATGCGCGAAATCGGCGCCCTCGAGGTTTGCCCAGTCGAGATAGGCCCCGCGCAATTCGCAGTCCCGGAAGACAACGCCGGAGAGATCGAGATTGCGCAGGTCAGCGGCATGGAAATCATGTGCCGTGAAGCGCGTCCCGGCGAGCGGCCCGGCGCCAAGGTCAATCACGCGGTCAGAGCCGACGCAGCCGATCCGGATCACCTCCATGCTCCCTTTCCAATCCTGACCAGTCTGGCGTGATTGCTTCTGACGGACAAGCAGGCCCCTGTCTCCCGGTTTCAGGCCGGCTGCGGCTGCATCCTTTACGGGCAGCGGGAAAACCGGGCCGATCGGATCCGACCGGGTATCGCGCGGGGTTCGTCTGTCCGGGCTGGAGATGGTTCCGGCAGGTCCAGGTCGCCGCGTGACAGGAAGGAAATGCAGCCGCGACTGACAGACAAGCCGGATGGGAGCGAGGCGCCGCCGATCACGGGGCCGGACTGCCAGCATGAGTAAAGAGAGCCTGCCAGGTGCTCGTCTATCCGGAGCCCCGCTCCCATCCGCAGGACCGGCCAGACGACCACCAAATCCGGAAGGGTCCGCCCTGTCCGGCTTTTCGTGTTGCGCCTGATGCTTGCGACGCTGCCGCGTGCCCTTGTCTCTGTCCCGGAAACTGGCAACACTGACGTGCAGTGGGAGACGCAAGGGAGGCTGGGACAATGAAGCTCGTACATGGCGTGTTGGGGCTGATCATCACTGCGATGGCCCCGCTCGGCGCATCGGCGCAGGGCCTCATTCTTTTCCCGGCCGACAATTACGGCAAGGCGAACAAGAGCTTCGAGGAAAACGCCCTCAGCGAAGCGCAGCTTGAAATCATGATGGGCAAGAATGCGATGTTCGAGCCGGTCTCGGAACTCGACGAGGCAAACCCATACCGGCAGCTGGCCCGGTCGGTCGCGCTGCTCGACCTGCTGGTCGAATACCGCCAGCGGATCCGCCATAATTCGAGCTGCACCGCCACCCGCATTTCGGCCGACCTGATCATCACCAACTATCATTGCGTGCCGGGCAAGGACGTCACCGCCCTTGCCGCGCAGGCCCGTTTCGGCTTCCTCGACCCGCAAACGGCGCCGGGTGCCGCCTTTGCGGTCGACATCACCCCCGTCGAATCGAGCCCCGAGTTTGACTTTGCCATCCTCAGGCTGGTGGCCGCGCCGAGCCTCAGCGATCATCCGGCCGTGCCCCTGAAGCGCCACAGGGTGCGCGATGGGGAAAGCCTGATCCTCGTGCACCACCCGCTCGGACAGGCCCAGCGCCTGACGCGGTTTCGTTGCCAGGCCGGGCGCCCGGCCTTCAGCGAAGGGCGGTTGATCCATCATTGCGACACGCAGGGCGGCTCGTCCGGTGCGGCCGTGCTGACGCTCGACGGCTTTGCCTTCGCGGGCCTGCATTTCGCTGGCGTGCCTCATCCCGACCGGCCGTTCAACGTGGCCAAGCCCGCGGAAGACCTGTTCAAGGCGAGCCCGACGCTGCGCGGGCTGGAAGTGGTGACGGCAGGCACCGGAGCCGGCGCGACGCCTGCCCCGGAAGTCTCGAACGCGTCCGAGATCGCGACGCGCCGCTGGGCCTCCGGCTATGCGGCGTACCAGAGCCAGGATTACCTGACCGCCCGCCTCGACTACCAGGCGGCGTGTGATGGCGGCGCGGCCGGGGCGTGCACCAATCTCGGCCTGCTCTACGCCAATGGCCAGGGCATCCCGCAGGACTAAGCGGCCGCCCGGCGGCAGTACCAGCAAGGCTGCGATGGCGGGGACGCGGCCGGATGTTCGAGCCTCGGCTTCCTCTATTTCAACGGCTGGGGCGTCGTGCAGGATCATGCCGCCGCCCGGCGATTCTACGAGCAAGGCTGCGAAGGCGGGGATGCGGCAGGCTGCACCAATCTCGGCGTCCTCTACACGCATGGTCAGGGCGTGGCGCAGGACCATACGATCGCCCGGCAGTTCTACGACAAGGGCTGCGAAGGCGGGAATGCCCATAGCTGTACCAGTCTCGGTTACCTCCATCACAACGGTCTTGGCGTCGCCCAGGACTATGCGGAAGCCCGGCGCCGCTACAACCAGGGCTGTGACGCCAAGGATGCGATCGGTTGCACGAACCTCGCCGTCCTGTTCGCCTACGGCAACGGCGTTGCGCAGGATTATGTCGAGGCCCGGCGCCTCTACACCAAGGGCTGTGATGGCGGGGAGAAGACGGGCTGTTCGGCGCTCGGAGACCTGCTCTTTACAGGCCTCGGCGGCGAGAAGGACGAAGCGAACGGGGTTCGTCTGGTACGTCAGGGCTGCGCCAGCGGCAGCCAGTGGGGCTGTGACTGGCTCGACGCACGCAACCTGTCCCGCAACTGACGGCGGAGGCGGAAAGGTCCGCTGTCAGATCTCCAGTTCGACATCCCAGTAGAGGTAGTCCATCCACGTCTCATGCAGGTGGTTGGGCGGGAAGCGGCGGCCGATTTCCTGCAATTGGTAATTGTTCGGCCGGAAGGGCCGGTGCTGCAGGTGCATGTCGCTGTCGCGCAGGAGGCGCCCGCCCTTCTTGAGGTTGCAGGGGCTGCAGGCCGCGACGATGTTGTCCCAGGTCGTGCGTCCGCCGCGCGAACGCGGGACCACGTGATCGAAGGTCAGGTGCTCACCCGATCCGCAATAGGCGCAGGCAAACCCGTCGCGCAGGAACACGTTGAACCGGGTGAACGCTGGCGGACGGTCCTGGCGCACGAAATCGCGCAGGGCGATGACGCTCGGCAGCCGGAACTCGGTGCTCGGACTGCGCACCACATAGTCATATTCCGCAATAATATCAACGCGGTCAAGGAAGACCGCCTTGACCACTTCCTGCCAGGGCCAGAGCGAGAGCGGATAATAGGAAAGGGGCCGGAAATCCGCATTCAGCACAAGTGCCGGACGGCCATTGGGAGGCGCTGTCATGATCTCAGCCATATCGTCCTCCCTGAAAGCCCGTGTGGGCGATGATCCTTCCGATGTGCGTGAAGACGCGGTCTCCTCTTGGGCTCGGTGCTTGGTTAGGCGATTCTGGTCATAAGATTATGACAGCCGGACGCGAACGCAAGGGCCGCCCCTGTTTCACGCAGGGGGTGCGCTCTTGCGGTCACGCATCTGGTTGAACCAGCCCCAGAGCAGGTGCGCGGCGACCCCCCGGTGCGGGCGCCAGGCCTCGGCATGCGCGGTGAAGGCCCGCGCCGTCATCCGCTCTTCGGCGCCGGAAAGCTGCCGGTGCGCTTCCATAAGGCCGACATCAGCCGTCGGGAACGCGTCCATCGCGCCGACCGCATAGAGCAGGAACAGTTCCGCCGTCCACGGGCCGATCCCGCGCACGCCGACGAGTTCGGCGCGGGCGGCGCCGGGATCGCTGGCGCAGACGCGCGCAAGGTTCAGCTCGCCCGAGACCATCGCTTCGGCGATCGAGGCGAGATGCGCGACTTTCGGGCGCGACAGGCCGCATTGGCGCAGGGTTTCGGGATCGGTTTCGAGAACGCTCCTGGCCGTCACCTCGCCCAGAAGCGTTTCGACCCGCCCCCAGATCGTGGCTGCCGCCTTCGTTGAGATCTGCTGGTGGGCGATCATCCGCCCGATCATCGCATAGGTAGGCTCGCCCGATCGCCAGGCCGGAACACCGATCACCCCATAGGCGGCGGCGAGCGCCGGATCGATCCTGGCGAGGCGTTCACATGCCGCCTTCAGGCGCCGGGACGACGGCGCCGTCACGCATCGATCCTCGCCTGCGCAGCGCGGCCTTCCTCGATCAGGTGGTTCGACGCGGTTTCAAGATCCGCCTCCAGCCGCGCCATCAGCTTGCGCCGGTCAAGCCCCGGCGGGATCGGCGGCAACACTTCATAGACGATGAGCCCGGAGCGGCGGCCAAGCCCCTTGGCCGGCCAGCAGAGGCCCGCATTGGTGGCCACCGGCACGATCGGCACGCCGAGCGCCTTGTTGAGCGCCGAAATCCCGGCCGGTTGATAATCGGGCGGCGCGTTCGGCGCCCGCCGAGTGCCCTCAGGAAAGATCACGACCTGGCGGCCCTCGCCGGTGGCCTTCTGGGTTGCGGCGAGCATAGCCTTGAGCGTGCGGGAGGTGCCCGCCCGGTCGATCGGGATCATGCCGCATTTCAGCGCATACCAGCCGAGGAAGGGTGTCCAGACGAGTTCCTTCTTGAGGATGATCGCCGGATCGCGCGTGATCAGGAACGGGATGAACACGTCGAGCATGCAATGATGCTTGCCGGCATAGATCGCAGCGCCTTTCGGCATGTGTTCGAGCCCACGCAGCTCGGTGCGGATGCCGCAGATCAGCCGGAGGCCAAACAGGATCGATTTCGAGTATTGCGCGGTGGCCCAGATCGCCGCCCGGCGCGGCATCAGGAAGGTGACAAGGAAGGCGATGCCGCACAGCGCCATCATGCCGTACAGCCAGACCAGGAACAGCAGGGAACGCAAAAGCCTCATCGGCAGCGGGGTGTAGCCGCGTTTCGCGCCTTGGTCACCTGAGTTACATCACCGCGCGCAATGCCCGGATCACGGTCAGGTGCGCGGCGATGCGCGCGGCAAGGCCGGCGATCACCGGCGTGACGATCAGGATGACGAAGTCCGGAAAGTCGAGGCTGAACTGCGGCAGGAGGCCCGAGCGTCCGCCGCCAGCCCGCGCCGCAGCAATCACGAGGCCCGTCGCCGCCAGCGCCACCAGCGATCCGGATAAGCCGGCGCGCAGGCCGAGGATCCAGAAGCGCCGCTCGAACAGGCCGGCAATGAACCGGTCACGCGCGCCGGCAATGTGCAGGACATCGACAATATCCCGCCGCGCCAGCAGCGCTGCATGGGTGGCAAAGGCGATGACTGCGACCGCGGTCGCGGTCAGCAGGACGACAATCGACAGGGCGGCGATCCGGGCGGTGCCGAGCATGCCGCGCACATCGCCGGCCCAGGCCGAATGTTCGTCCACCGCATTGTCATAGCCTTCCGCCGCCAGCCGTTCGCTGAGGCGGGAGGCGAGCCCGGCCGTACCCGGCGCGGCGGTCACGCCGACAAGCTGCGGAACGGGCAGGCTTTCAGGCAGGTCGCGCGTGCCGAAGCTCGGCTCGAGCAGCGCGTTGATCTCGTCGCGGGTGAACAGGCGCGCTTCGGTGACGCCCTCGGTCTGGCTGATCAGGAGGGTGGCGCGCGCGGCGCCGGCCGGATCAAGGCCCGGCAGGGTGACGGTGAGTTCGCCCTCGACCTCAGCCGTCCAGGCCCGCGCAGCGCCGTAGGTCGACTTGGCCGTCAATGCCGCCAGCGCCGCGAGAAAGCACAGCGCGCCGACGACAAAGAACAGAGCAGCTTCACGGGCATCCTCGACCGGCAGCAGGGAGCTTTCGCGGGCGCGCATCTACTCGGCCCTCACGGTGTCGGTGCGCCGCCGCGCGGTCTCGCCAGCCTTCCCGGCCTCGCGCACGAGCAGGCCATTGGCGAGCCGGAAGACCGGCGCCTCGATCTGGCGCACCAGCGCGAGATCATGAGTGGCGATAATGACGGTCGTCTTCAGCCGCTTGTTGAGCTCGAGAAAGAGACGCATCAGCCGGGCGCCCATTTCAGGATCGATATTGCCGGTCGGCTCGTCGGCAATCAGCAGGTCTGGCTGGGTGACGACCGCGCGGGCGATGGCGACGCGCTGCTGCTCGCCGCCCGACAGCGTTGCGGGACGCGCATGCATCCGCTCGCCGAGGCCAACCCAGGCCAGCAATTCCTCGACATCGGCGCGGTACTGGCTGTCGCGCTTGCCCATGACGCGCA
>CAZOHN010000001.1:62602-131228 GCA_964579325.1 uncultured Rhodobacterales bacterium | reverse complement strand
CGGCCCAAGGCGCTCTACGAGCCCGTCCACGGCTCGGCCCCCGACATCGCCGGTCAGGGCAAGGCCAACCCGATCGCCTGCATCCTCAGCTTCGCCATGGCGCTGCGCTACAGCTTCGACCTCGGCGACGAGGCGACGCGGGTCGAGCAGGCGGTCGAGGCGGTACTGGCCGATGGCCTGCGCACGGCCGACCTGATGGGTCCCGCTGGCGGCACACCCGTCACGACATCCGCGATGGGCGATGCCATCGTCGCGGCGCTCGACGCTACGCTCTAACCGCCGGGCTGGACGTCCTGCTTCGCCGGGCGTTCCTGCGCCGCCGCCGCGCCGTAGTGGACGATCCGCTCGGCATGGGACGACACGCGTTCGAGCCAACGCAAGGCGTCGGTCAGAGCGAAGACATCGTGCTGGCTAACGAGACCTACGTGCTCGCGCAGCAGGACCGACCGTCGCAACCGCGCCGTTCGCCCTGCAATCATATGGTTGAGCCGCCCTAGCCGGACCGCCAGATCCGAGTCCGCCGGCGCCGCCGCCGCGAGGTCCAGCGCAGCTGCCAGCGCCCGCGCGGGACGCCGCAGCGCCGGATCACGCGCCAGCGCCGCGATCCGCTCGGACTGGCTGGCCCGATGCTGAAAGCGGTTCAGGTGATCGGTCAGGTGGAGAAGGGCAGAAAGCCGGTTTCGCGGACCCTCGCGCCCATCGGGCACCGCCAGTTCCGTCAGGAACTCCTCGATGTCCTCGATTGCCTGAAGCGAGTCCTCGCCGTCCACACGCAACCCGCGCAGCGCCGAAGCGGTCTGGCGAAAGCGCGTGGCCGCTATCTTCCCGCCAGCCGACCGTGCCGCATCGAGCGCGGCTTCGGGTTCGGCCAAGAGCGCCCGGTCGAGCGGTTCGGGGAGCGTTCCGCGCCCTCCCGGCACGATCCGCTCGATCAGTCTTGCGAAGTCCCCCGCAACCGGGAGGAGGAGCACCGCGCCCGACACGTTGAAGAGCGTGTGAAAAATCACCAGCGCCGTGGTCTCGTCGCCGCCCGTGAACCGCAGGAGATGTGGCACGAACCCGAGAAGCAGAAAGGCGACAACAGCGGTAACGATGTTGTAGCCGACGTGCGCGGCTGCCGTCCGCCGCATGTCGCGCCCACCTCCGAGCGTGGCGAGCAGCGATTTGAGCGTCGTGCCGATGTCCATCCCGATCACCAGCGCCGCCGCCTGCATAAGGGACAGAGCCCCGCCGCCGAGAAGCACCAGCACGGTGGCCACGCCCGCACTCGACGACTGCACGACGGCAGTGAAGGCAAAGCCGGTGGCTATGAGCACGAACAATCCAGAAAGCGTGTCGCTCGACGCGAGTGACCGAGAGAGCAAGGGCTCGACCGTCGCCGTGGCCGTCGCCATCATGTCAAGTCCCAGGAAAACCAGCGCGAAACCGGCCAGTGCCTCGCCGACCCGCACGACCGACCTGCGACCGAGGAGCATCGCGAGACTGCCGAGGAACAGGAGTGGCAACGCGAGCTTGCCGAGTGCCAGCTTGATCCCGAGGATGGCAACCATCCAGCCCGTCGCGGTGGTTCCCACGTTCGCTCCCATCACGACGCCGACAGCCTGCGGGAATGTCAGCAGCCCTGCACCGACGAAGCCGATCGTCGTCATCACGGTCGCGCTGGACGATTGGATCGTCGCTGTGACGGCAGCCCCGGTCATGGCGCCGGAGAGCGGCGTGCGGGTGAACCGCGCGAGGACGGCGCGCATGTTGCGGCTCGCGAGCCGGCGCAGGGCTCCCGTCATCGTCTGCATTCCGAACAGGAACAACCCGATCCCGCCAAGCAGTGCCAGAATGTCCTGTGTCATACCCTGGATCCCTTCGCCGACAGCTTCGCAAAGCGCGGCTCCCGCAGCAAGTTTCGGCGCGGACAGCACGACTTGCGGTTGTGGCAGGGAAGGGCTGCGCCTATCGTCATCCGCAACGCGCCGCAGCCCCTCCACGACACGAGCCATGACCGATCGACCCAACAGCGCCGTCGCGGGGGCCCTCCTCTCGCTTGCAGCCTTCGGGATCTTTGCCACGCACGATGTGGTGGTGAAGTTCCTCGGTGGCCTCTACTCACCGTTCCAGATCCTGTTCTTCTCGGTCCTGATGGGCTTTCCGCTCGTCACGCTCATGCTGATCGGCGACCGCAGCGATGGCAACCTCCGCCCCCGTCACCCCTGGTGGACGGCGTCGCGGACCGTCGCGGCAGTCATCACCGGAATCACGGCGTTCTACGCCTTTGCGACCCTGCCGCTGGCTCAGGTCTACGCCATCGTGTTTGCCTCGCCGCTCCTGATCACGATTCTCGCGATCCCGATTCTGGGAGAGCAGGTCCGGGTCCGGCGCTGGGCCGCGGTCATCGTCGGACTGATCGGCGTGGTCATCGTTCTGCGTCCGGGCGAAATGGAGTTCTCTCTCGGCCACCTTGCGGCGCTCACGGCGGCCTTCACCGGCGCCTTCGCCTCGATCGTGGTCCGCAAGATCGGCGCGCGCGAGCGCTCGGCCGTCCTGCTGCTCTACCCGATGCTCGCGAACTTCCTGATCATGGGAGCCGCACTTCCCTTCGTCTACCAGCCGATGCCGTTCCTGCATTTTGCCGCCCTTGCGGTCATGGCTACGCTCGGTTTCGTCGCCATGCTCTGCCTGATCGCGGCCTATCGCAGGGCGGAGGCCGTGATCGTGGCACCGATGCAGTATTCGCAGATCCTCTGGGCCACCGCCTACGGCTTTCTGTTCTTCGACGAACTGCCCGACTGGCCCACGGCAATCGGCGCGTCGATCATCATCGCTTCAGGCCTCTATATCGTGATGCGCGAATCCCGGGTCGGAACCTCGCGGACGACGCCCGTGCTGCGCACCCGCACCCGGCCCGAGACCGGGACCTCCCCCAAGCCCGCCGGGCTCATCGCCGAGCGCAGCCCCGGGGAGTAGGGGTCACCCCTTGCCAAACCGCGGGAGAGGGGGTAACCCGCGCGGCACGGTCGGAGTGTAGCGCAGCCTGGTAGCGCACCTGCTTCGGGAGCAGGGGGTCGGAGGTTCGAATCCTCTCACTCCGACCAGTTTCCCGCTTCAGCCTTCCCCCAGTTGAGCCACGAGCGATCGCAGGTCAGTGCGGCGGGCGAGCGCGTTGGGATAGACCGCAACATAGGCGCGCTCCATCGGGAGACTGATGGCCGATGGAATGACCAGCCTCCCCTCGGCGAGTTCGCGCGCTGCGATCGCGCGCGGGCCAAGGGCGGCACCTACGCCTTCTGCGGCCGCCGCCACGGCATGAACCGACCACGACAAGTGGACACCGCGGTCGGGATCGAGCCAGCGCATCACCCCGGCCTTGGCGAACCACGCGGCCCAGGTAGGGTGGCTGGCATAGTCGCGACCCCAGTTGGTGTGGACGAAGGCCCGGTCCGGCAGTTGCGTCAGCGTGTCGTCACCCGGCGTCCAGAGGGTGGGAGCGATCAACGGCACGATCTCGTCCCGGTAGAGCTCCGTGGCGCCGAAGTCCGAGTAGGCGAGGTTGCCGTAAGTCACGCGCAGGTCAATCCCTTCGGCCGCGAAGGACACCGGGTCATCCTCGACCCTGAGCAGGACCGATCCGGCCCCATCCCTTGCCCGGAACGCGGCCAGCCGTGGCATGAGCCAGCCCATCAAGGAAGGCAGAACCGAGACGACAAGGCACTGTCTGACCCGGCTTTCGCGCACCTGCGCAGCGAGATCGGCAATGTTCGACATTGCCTCTTCCAGCCGCGGATAGACCGCCTGCCCTGCGTCGGTCAGGAGCAGGCGGTTGCCGCGTCTGAGAAACAGTTTCTTTCCGAGATCGTCCTCAAGCACCCGCACCTGCTGGCTCACTGCGGCGGAGGTCACGCCCAGTTCCCGCCCGGCAAGCACGAAGCTTCCAGTCCGGGCTGCCGCTTCAAAGGCGCGCAGCGCGTGGAGAGGGGGGAGCTTCAGCATAGGCGTTCCGAAAGCATGGCTTATGCTCCGCAAAATTTTCCCTTGTTGCAAGGTCCCGCGTGCGCCCCGATGATCGCAGAAAAGGACCCCCGTGATGCGCGACCTCGTTGATCTCGAAGCCTACCCCCTGGACCAACCTGATTCAGCCGGCTGGCACACGCTCGTCGCCCGCTGCCGGGACGATCTTGCCCGCGACGGCATGTTCAACCTGCCAGGCTTCGTGCGTGCCGAGGCGCTGGCCGGTGCCGTGGGCGACCTTGGCCCGGCCTTCGAGACCGACGCCTTCACCCATCGCCGCCGCCACAACATCTACTTCCGCAAGGAAATCCCCGGTCTCCCGTCCGACCATCCCGCTCTCCGGGAGGTGGAAACGGTCAACCGCACGATCTGCGCCGACCGCATGGGGCAGGCGGCCATCCTCCGACTCTACGATTGGGCCGGGTTCGCGACCTTCCTCGCCGCCACGATGGACAAGCCACGCCTGCACACCATGGCCGACCCCCTCGCGCGTGTGAACGCGATGTCCTATGGGCCGGGAGAAGGCCTCAACTGGCACTTCGACCGCTCGGAGTTCACCACGACGCTCCTGCTGCAAGCCCCCGAGGCGGGCGGCGTCTTCGAGTACCGGACCGACCTGCGGAGTGACGACGACCCGAACTACGACGGAGTCGCCGGCCTGCTGCGTGGCGAAGACCCGGAACTGCGCCGCCTCTCGCTCACTCCCGGAACGCTGAATGTGTTCCGCGGCAAGAACACCGCGCATCGCGTCACGCCCGTCGAAGGTGACCGGGCGCGCATAATTGCGGTCTTTTCCTTCTATGAGCGCGAGGGCGTGACCTTTACCGAGGAAGAGCGCCTTGGGTTCTACGGGCGGGCCGCGTGACCGCACCCGACCACGACCGCTTCCTGCGTGCGCTGTCCCCCGAAGTTCGTGGGGAACTGGTCCGTCGCAGAGACGGGCCGGGCCTCGTCCGGAGTGCCGCGCACGGAGGCGCCGTCGCCTTGCTCGGTTGTCTGATCGCCGCCGGAGTGCCGGGGTGGTGGGCGCTCCTGCTTCCGCAGGGTATCCTGATCGTATTCCTGTTCACGGCGATGCACGAGGCGTCGCACCGTACCGCCTTTGCAACCGGCTGGCTGAACGACGCGTTGGCCCGTGCCACCGGGTTCCTTCTTGTCCTGCCGCCCGAGTGGTTCCGGCTGTTTCACTTTGCCCACCATCGGCACACGCAGAATCCGCGGCACGACCCGGAACTTGCCTCGCCCAAACCGGAGACCCCGGGCCAGTATCTCGCGCACCTCTCCGGTTTGCCGCTCTGGTGGGGCGCGCTCAGGGTTCTGACGACCAATGCGCTCGGACAGAATCGCGATGCCTTCGTGCCGGGGGCCGCGATGGGCCGGATCGTGCGCGAGGCCCGCGTGATGCTGGCGCTGTACGTCATGCTGGCGCTTGGGTCGGCAGTCCTCGGGTGGAAGCTCCTGCTCTGGGTCTGGATCGTGCCCGCATTGCTGGGACAGCCTTTCCTGCGCCTCTACCTCCTCGCAGAACATGGCCGCTGCCCCTTCGTGGCGGACATGTTCGAGAACTCGCGCACCACATTCACCAACAAGGTCGTGCGCTGGATCGCCTGGAACATGCCATATCATGCAGAGCACCATGCCTTCCCGGCGGTGCCCTTCCATCGCCTGCCCGACCTGCACGCGCTGACCGCGCCGCATCTGCGCACGACCGAACGCGGCTATGTCCGCGCCACCGCCCGTTATGTTGCGGGCCTCAGACACGGGAACTCGTCATGAAGGACATGCCCAGCCCCTTCAAGGACGCCCGCAAGGGCGCCTACCTGAACGCGGACGGCGTCGACAAGCCGCTGAAGTCGCCCGTTCTGCCTGAGGTTCTGGACCGCGCGCGCGCATATCGGCTGGGCCGGCTCCGGTCGGAACTGGGACATCACGACGTGGCGGGCCTGCTGCTCTATGACCCAGTCAACCTACGATACGCCTTCGACAGTTCGAACATGTCGATCTGGGCCGCGCACAATCCGACCCGCTATGCGCTGATCCTCAATGGCGGACCGGCGATCCTGTTCGAGTACAAGGGTGCCGAACACCTGAACGCCGGCTTGCCGGGCATCGACGAGATCCGTCCGGCGCGCACCTGGATGTTCATGATGAAGGGCGACAAGACCGAAGCCGCGGTCGAGGTTTGGGCCGACGAGATCGCTGACATTCTCCGCGGCCATGGTGGCACCCGGATCGCCGCCGACCGGCTCGACCCGCCGGGCGTGAACGCCCTCGCGGACCGCGGTATCCGGGTGACCGACGCCGGCCCGATCACCGAGATCGCGCGGTCGATCAAGTCGGCTGACGAGATTGACTTGATGCGCTGGACGATGCGGGTCTGCGAGGCAGGGATGGCGCGCATCTACGAGCACTCGGTCCCGGGCGTGACCGAAGCCGAACTCTGGGCCCACCTGCACTTCGAGAACGCCCGCTCGGGCGGGGAGTGGCTCGAGACCAAGCTCTTGACCAGCGGGCCGAACACCAACCCCTGGATGCGGGAATGTTCGGAACGGCCCTGCCGCGCGGGCGAGATGATCAGCTTCGACACCGACATGATCGGTCCCTACGGCTACTGCACCGATGTCTCGCGGTCCTGGGTCTGCGGCTACGCGCCCATGAACGCCGACCAGCGACGGCTCTATCGCACTGCCCTCGCCCAGATCGAGCACAACCTGGCGTTGCTCCGGCCGGGCCTGACGTTCGAGGCGTTCAACGCGGAAAGCTGGCGCATCCCGGAGCGACACCTGCCGTACCGCTACTCGCTCGCCGTGCACGGCGTCGGCATGGCCGACGAGTGGCCAGTGGTGCCGCTCCACTGTGACTGGAGCAACCAGGCGATGTCAGGCGCGTTCGAAACCGGCATGGTGGTCTGCGTCGAAAGCCTCGTCGCCGAGAAGGGGTCGGAATCGATCAAGCTCGAAACCCAGGTTCTCATCACCGAGACCGGGGCAGAGCGGATCGACACCTTCCCGTGGGAGGACGTGTGACCCGAAATCGCCGCGGAGCACCCCGGGCGGCGCGCCAGATAGACCTTGTCCAACTGAAGAACCCGTTCGTGCCGCAACGGCTGTTCTCGGACGATCAGGTCGCCGCCATTCACGAGGCGGCCCTGGATGCGCTTGAAACCCTGGGAATGAAAGTACTCCTGCCCGAAGCCCGAGCGCTGTTCCGGTCGGCCGGAGCACGCGTGGACGAGACCGACATGATCGTGCGTCTCGGGCGCGAGATCGTGGAGGGATGCCTCGCCACGGCCCCGAAGCGCTTTCGCCTTTGTGCCGCCAACCCCGCCCGCGCGCGTGAATACGCTCCCGGCGCAGTCCTGTTCTCGCCGGGATCGGGCTGCCCGAACGCGTCGGACCTCACGCGCGGGCGGCGGCCGGGCTCCCTGCGGGACTACGAGGAGGCGCTTGTCCTCCAGCAGTCGTTCGATGCGATCCACAAGCATGGCCCTTCAGTGGAGCCCCAGGATGTGCCTGCGCCACTTCGCCATTACGCGATGCTGAGAGGGCAGATGACCCTCGGCGACAAGCCGATGTTCGTCTATGCGCGCGGCCGGGCGCAGGTTCAGGAGAGCTTCGAGATGATCCGTCTCGGGCTCGACCTCTCAGATAGCGACTGGGACACTGGCGTCTGGTGCACGACAGTCATCAACACGAACTCGCCGCGCCTTCTCGACAACCCGATGGCGCAGGGGCTGATCGACTTCGCCCGCGCGGGGCAGGCGAGCATCGTGACCCCCTTCTGCCTGATGGGCGCGATGGCGCCGGTGACGGTGGGCGGGGCCCTGACACTCCAGCATTCCGAGGCGCTGGCCTGCATCGCACTCACCCAGATCGCCCGCGCGGGCGCGCCGGTGAGCTATGGCGGCTTCGGGTCGAACGTCGACATGAAGTCAGGGGCACCGGCATTCGGGACGCCCGCGCATGTCCAGATGCAGCTCGGATCGGGGCAACTGGCGCGTCACATCGGCCTCCCCTGGCGCTCGGCCGCCGGTTCAGCCGGAAATGCGGCCGACCACCAGGGCGCAACCGAGAACCTGATGGGGCTGTGGGGCGGACTCCTGTCAGGGGCAACGCTAGTCGTCCATTCGGCTGGCTGGCTCGAAGGCGGCCTCACCTTCGGCTACGAAAAGTTCGTGGCCGATATGGAGGCGGTGGAGATGCTGGCCGAGCTCTGCTCCGCACCGGAGTTTGACACCGCCACCGATGCATTGGCCGAAGTGCCGCCGGGCGGGCATTTCTTCGCCGCCGCCCATACGATGATGCGATACGCCACGGCCTTCCGCGAGCCGCTCGTGGCCGACCTCACAAATCACGGCCAGTGGGTGGAAACCGGCGCACTGACGGCCGAAGAACGGGCGACTGCCGCCTGGCAGAGACGCCTCGCCGAGACACCGCGCCCGGCGTGGTCCGAGGCGGCGGCCGACCGGCTGGCCGCCTTTGTCGAGGCGCGGACGAAGGCCGGGGGGGCGCCGCCGGTCGAGTGAGCCTGCAACGGTCGGGCATCTCGCACGGGGCGGCCCTTCCCTCGGACCCGGTCCTGCGCTAATGGGCCGCGACCTGCCGACCAAGGAGGCATCAATGGGCTATCGAGTCGTCGTCGCGGGCGCCACCGGCAACGTGGGCCGCGAAATGCTGAACATCCTCGCCGAACGGGAATTCCCGGTCGACGAGATCGCCGCGCTTGCCTCGCGCAAGTCACTCGGCACGGAAGTCAGCTTCGGCGACCGGACGCTCAAGACAAGGGACCTCGACACCTTCGATTTCGGAGGCTGGGACATCGCTCTGTTCGCCGTTGGCTCGGAGGCCACCAAGACCTACGCGCCCAAGGCCGCGGCGGCAGGTTGCGTGGTGATCGACAACTCGTCGCTCTACCGCTACGACCCGGCGGTGCCGCTGATCGTGCCCGAGGTAAACGCCGACGCGATCGAGGGCTACCGCACCAAGATGATCATCGCCAACCCGAACTGCTCGACTGCGCAGATGGTCGTGGCGCTCAAGCCGCTGCACGACCGGGCGCGGATCAAGCGTGTCGTGGTGGCGACCTACCAGTCGGTGTCCGGCGCCGGCAAGGAAGGTATTGACGAGCTCTGGGACCAGACCAAGGGGATGTACGTCCCCGGCCAGGAGGTCGCGCCAAAGAAGTTCACCAAACAGATCGCCTTCAACGTCATCCCGCACATCGACGTCTTCCTCGACAGCGGCGAGACGAAGGAGGAATGGAAGATGGTCGCGGAGACCAAGAAGATCCTCGACCCGAAGGTAAAGGTCACGGCGACCTGCGTCCGCGTTCCGGTGTTCGTAGGCCATTCCGAGGCGGTGAACGTCGAGTTCGAGGAATTTCTCGACGAGGACGAGGCGCGCGACATCCTGCGCGAAGCGCCCGGCGTGCTCGTCATCGACAAGCGCGAGCCGGGGGGATACATCACCCCGGTCGAGTGCGTCGGTGACTACGCCACCTACGTGAGCCGCATCCGCCAGGATTCGACTGTCGAGAATGGACTCAACTTGTGGGTAGTGTCTGACAACCTGCGCAAGGGCGCCGCGCTGAACGCTGTGCAGATTGCCGAAGTGCTCGGAAACCGCTGCCTCAAGAAGGGTTGAGGTTCGCGGGGGCCGTCACGCCAGCTTTCGCCGCCAACGCAGGAAGCCGGGGCGCGCGATACGGTGCCCTACCTTGACCGGCTCGGTTCCGTGTGCCGGAAACCGCGCGTGGAACCGAAGCGCAAGCTCGGCTTCGGGGGAGCCCAACCGCTCAAGCCGGACGAGACGCCGCTCCCAGGGCCAGCTGCAAAGCCAAAGCTCACCTGTGTGACGCCGGATGACACAGTCCTGGGCGCGCAGCCGCCGCTGAAGGTCGAGCCAGTCCGAGGCGGTCTCGAACTCGTGCGAGAGCGAAGTCCTCATGTTTTCCACGGCCCGATCGAGCCGGCCCTGATTGGCGACCCGTTGCGCCAAAGCGTCACGCACCAGCTCCGCCGGGGTAAGAGATTCCTTGCAAGCTGTGCGGAGGGCCGCGCAGTAGAGCGCTTCGGGGATCTGCAAGGTGATGAAGCGCTCGCTTGTCATCGCACAAGCTTCGCCGATTCCAGCTTAACGAACGGTTGCGATCCGCGCTCAGAACCGCTCGGCCCGCAGCACTTCGCAATCGGTCACGCTGACCACGCCGATGTGGCGCTCGACCACCCCGAAGGCGGCCTCAAGGAGGCCACTCACCCTCTCGGGTCGGACGATGCAGATCACCGCCACCATGCCCGTTCGGCCGACCTGCCCCTCGCGGGTCCACTGGCCCGACCGGCCCGAACCGCCCAGCACGGGCAGCACCGTGAATCCCGTCACCTCGGCCCGCATCAGCGCTTCGGTCAGGCGTCGCTCCATCGGCGACTCGATGATGATCTCGACACGCTTGGCCTTGTGCATCTCCATCAGCCGCCTCCGGTCGCCCAGGTCGCCGCCACGAGGTAGAGCGGCAGGCCAAGGGTCAGGTTAAAGGGAAAGGTCACGCCAAGCGAGAGCGTGAGGTAGACCGACGGGTTCGCTTCAGGCAGCGCCACCCGCATGGCTGCAGGAACCGCGATGTAGGACGCCGAGGCTGCGAGCGCCGCCATCAGCATGGTACCGCCCGTCGAGAGGCCCAGAAGGGAAGCCGCGGCGAGGCCCATCGACCCTCCGACCAGCGGCATGAGAACCCCGAAGGCGACCGCTCCGACACCCAGCGCGCCACGGCTGTTGCGCAATCCTCGGCCAGCAACCAGCCCCATGTCGAGCAGGAACAGGCAGAGCACACCCTGAAACGGGGCGTCAATGAAGGCGGAGATCCGGTCGAAGCCCTCTTCACCGGTCACAATGCCGATCAGAAACGCTCCCACGAGCAGGACGATGGACCCGTTGAGAAGGATCTCGCGCCAGAGGTCCCCGTCGGCCTCGCGGGCGGCGCCGAAGCGGGCTGCGATCCAGAGCGCAGAGAGGATCGCCGGTGCCTCCATTGCCGCAGCGACGGCGACCATGAATCCTTCGGCGACGAGCCCTGCACCGGTGAGAACCGAGGTTGCGGCCACGAAGGTGACGATCGAGATCGAACCGTAGTGCGCAGATACCGCAGCGGCGTCGGTCACCGAGAGGCGCGTCATCCCACGCAGAAGCGCAAAGGCAACGAAGGGGATCGCGAAGGACAGGACCACGCCGGCACCGATTGCGCCGATCAGGGTCGCATCGACGCCATGCCGCGCGACGCTGACCCCACCCTTGAACCCAATTGCGAACAGCAAGTAGATCGACATCCCCTTGGCAACCGCTTCGGGTATTGTCAGGTCCGATCGCGCAAGGGCCGCCGCGAGACCCAGGGCGAACGACAGGATGATGGGCGACAGGAGATTGTCGGCCGCAAGTGAAAGGATGCCGTCCATCCGTCCCCCCAGGTCTTCTGCGGTTGAAGTAGGGTGCCCGCTGCAGGCTTTGAAGGCTCAGAGCGGCTGGAAGCCGAGATCGGAGCCGAGATACTGGTCGAGTTGTCCCGCGCCGATGTCGTGCCAGAGCCCGTGGATCTGGAGATCGTCGGCGGCGACGGCGGCCGCGACGAACGGGAAGGTCATCAGGTTCTCGAGGCTGACCACCACGGCCTGCCTCTCGAGCGCGCGGCGTCGCTCGCCTTCATCCGCCATGCCTTCGACCCGTGAATAGCCCGGACGCAGGATATCCATCCAGCGGCCGATGAAGCTTTCTGTCTCGTCGAGATGGGGGGCGCTCCCTGCGCACATGTCGTGGCAGGCGTTAACGCCGCCGCAGTTCGAGTGCCCGAGGATGATGAGGTGCGCCACGCGGAGGTGCCGGACCGCGTACTCGACCGCCGCCGAGGTCCCATGGTGGTCGCCGTCCGGCGAGTAGGGCGGGACGAGGTTGGCCACGTTGCGATGGATGAAGATTTCGCCGGTGTCGGCTCCGAACGTTGCCGCGATATGGACCCGGCTGTCGCAGCAGGCGATGGCCATTACCCGCGGGCGCTGGCCATCTTCGGCGAGGCGGCGATACCAGCCCTTGTTCTGCTCGTAGGTCGTCGCTTTCCAGCCCATGTAGCGGCTGACGAGGTAGGCAGGCAGCGGTCGGGCATGATCCATCTTCACGGTCTCCTTGCCGCCTTCCTATGGAGCATTCTCGCAAAATTCGAGACAGCAAATCGCGGCGGCTCAACCATTTCTTGACGAGAGGGCTGCAGAAGTTTCGTCCAAGGCGGGGGCCTGTGGTTTGTGATGAGGGTACGATGCAGCCGACGCGGTTGAGACTTGTCGAGGTGGTCCGGCTCGAGCGCCGCTGCCTGGCGGACCTCTATGCGCAACTGGGTGAACCGGCAGCGGAAGAGGTGATCTGCCGGGCCATGGAAGAACTCGCGATGCGGATAGCCATGCTCGACCGGTCTCAGGCCGCAGGCGACTGGGCCGCCCTGGCGAAAGGGGCACGTAGTCTGGTCGCCATCGCCGAGCAGGTCGGCATGACGCTATTGGCACATGTTGCGGCAGATGTAACCCACTGCGCGGAACGCTGCGACGTGCCGGCCACCGCCGCAACACTTGCGCGGCTGGTGAGAACAGCGGAACGCTCCCTGACCGCCGTCTGGGACTCACACGATCTGTCTGGCTGACGGCCGATCCCGCCGCGCCCGGAACCGCGACGGAACGACTTCAGACCGGGTTGCCGTTGCCGCCGTCGGACAGCACGAGAGCCAGCAGGATCAGCGCGAGGATCGGCACGAGGATGCCGCCGTTCGACGAGGATGCCGCCTCGGCGACGACCTCGGGTTCCATGATCGCTTCACCCAAACCGCCAGCGAGCGCCGGATTCGCCAGTGCGACCACCGCGGCCGCTGAAAGCATGAACGTCTTCACATTGCCCTCCATTGACGGCGAGGTCGCATTGCGCCTTGCCGTTGGGGAATGATACGCTGGCCATGTCCCGTCGCATAGGGTAAATTCGCTGCCTTTTTGAGGGTTTCCGGGAGCTGCTGAACGCCCCTGACGCACTCCCCTTGCGGGCGGTTGCAGAGCCGCTAGGGTGGCTGGGCCGCGCCAGACGGACAGCCGATGAAGGCCACCAGATGCTCCTGACCCTCGCCCCTGCAGACTCGCCGTCGCTTCCGCTCCATGTCGTTCCGACGGACTCCTGCGCCGCGTGGCTGGCCGCCCTGCCCGGAGGGCATCGCGCCTGGGCTGAGGCTCAATCGTTTTCGGGTCGCCTTGGAAGCGTTGTCGTGCTGCCCGGCAACGATGGTCGCCCGGAAGCCGCCGCTTTCGGCTGGGGCGACGCCGCGTCGCGCGCACGCGGGCGGTTCCACCTTGCCAAGGCCGCCGAGACACTGCCGGATGCTACATGGCGGATCGCCGGGGTCCTCTCTCAGGGAGAGCGCGAGGAGGCTGCTCTCGGTTGGCTTCTGTCTGCCTACCGGTTCGATCGCTATCGTGTCCAATCGGCGCCGAAGGCGCGCCTTGCCGTGCCGGAAGGTGTGGATGCGTCTCGGCTTGAGGCGGTCGCGGCTGGCGAGGCCTTGACCCGCGACCTCATCAACATGCCGCCGTCCGATATGGGGCCGGACGAACTCGAGGCGGCGGCACTCACCTTCGCGACCGATTTCGGCCTCTCCTCCCATGTGGTCCGCGGCGACGACCTCGTGTCGCGCAACTTCCCGATGATCCATGCCGTCGGGCGGGCTTCCCCGCGCGCGCCTCGACTGATCGAGCTGTGTCACGGTGATGCCGGCCCCCTTGTCACGCTGGTCGGCAAGGGCGTGTGCTTCGACACAGGCGGGCTCGACCTCAAGCCTGCGGCGGGCATGGGCCTGATGAAGAAGGACATGGGCGGCGCGGCGACGGTCCTTGGCCTCGCACGGATGATCCGCTCGCTCGCGCTGCCGCTGCGTCTCAGGGTGATCCTGCCCGTGGTCGAGAACGCCGTATCGGGCAACGCGTTCCGACCGCAAGACATACTGACCTCGCGCAAGGGACTGACGGTCGAGGTGAACAACACCGACGCCGAGGGGCGCCTGATCCTCGCCGATGCGTTGGCCTGGGCCTGCGAGGGTGAGCGGCCGGCCGCCCTCGTCTCAATGGCCACGCTCACCGGAGCGGCGCGGGTGGCACTCGGCCCGGACGTGCCGCCGTTCTACACCGATGACGAACGTCTCGCATCGGCGATTTCCGGGGCGGCAGCGGCAGTGGCCGACCCGCTCTGGCGGATGCCATTCCACACACCCTACGAGGAAATGCTCGAACCCGGGATCGCAGATCTCGACAATGCTCCCTCGGGGGGTATGGCGGGATCGGTCACTGCCGCCCTGTTCCTGCGCCGGTTCGTGGAGCCGGACGTTCCCTTCGTCCATTTCGACATCTACGGCTGGCAACCGAAGGCAGCTCCGGGTCGGCCGAAAGGCGGCGTAGGGCAGGGCGCGCGGGCGCTTCTCGAAGCGCTGCCGGCCTACCTAGGCCTGTGATGGACCGCAGGCTCACCCCCGCAAACGGCCGTGTCGCCGCAACGCGCCTGAAGGGTCAGGTCAAGGCTGAGGCCTACATCGAGGGGGACGCGGCGCAAATCTGTGTTCCGGTGGTCGATCTGCTCGCCGCCCCGGATGGCACGCGGGATCGCCAGCTACTTTATGGTGAGACCGTGACGGTCTTCGAGGCGCGCGCCGGGTTCGCCTTCGTGGAGGCCCGCCGCGACGGTTACTGCGGATATGTCGCGCAAACTGCCCTCGGCACACCGGCGGACACGACGCACATCGTCGGCGTTCCCGCCACCCACCTCTACCCGGCGCCCGATCTCAAGCGCACCGAGCTTGCGCACCTCTCCTTCGGCGCACGCCTGCGGATCGTGTCAGCCTCGGGCGCGTTCTTCGAGACCGATCTTGGGCTTTTCGTTCCCAAGCCCCATCTCCGCCCGGCCAACAAGCCGTTCACCGACCCCGCCTCGGTGGCACAGCTCTTCTTCGGGGCGCCCTATCTCTGGGGCGGAAACTCGATCCGTGGCATCGACTGCTCGGGCCTCGTGCAGGCGGCCTGCCTTGCCTGCGGAATTGCCTGTCCGGGAGACAGCGACCTGCAGCGCGCCTCGCTGGGCGTCCCACTTCAGGACGAAGCGCCGCTTGCACGCGGAGACCTCGTGTTCTGGAAAGGCCACGTCGCCCTGGCGGTCGATCCCGAGACGTTCATCCATGCCAACGCCCACGCGATGGCTGTGAGCTACGAGCCGGTCGTTGAGGCTGTCGACCGGATCGGCGCCGAGGGCTACCCGGTTCTCGCGCGTCGACGTCAGAGCCGACCGAACACCACGTGAAGGATCGCGCCAAGGCCCTCGGCATCGGCCTCGGTGAAGGCAGCGGGTAGGTCGCTATCGATGTCGAAGACGGCGATCAGGTCGCCGGCCCCGTTGCGTACCGGAAGGACGATCTCGCTGCGGGTCGTGGACGCGCAGGCGATATGGCCGGGGAAGGCGTCGACGTCGGGCACCAGCTGCACCTCGCCCGTTCGGGCGCAGGCGCCGCAGACACCACGTGCGAACGGGATCACGAGGCATCCGTGCCCACCTTGGTAGGGGCCGATCTTCAGAAGGTCTGGTGCCACGACCCGGTAGAACCCAGTCCAGTCAAAGCGGTCGTCGGCGTGGTGCACCTCGCAGGCCACCGTCGCCATGAGGGCGATGGTATCGGGTTCGCCTTCGCAGACGGCAGCGATCCTGCCCTTCAGTTCAGTATAGTCCATCGCGGCCTCCACCTCGGAGCAACCCTAGCCAAGCCAGCAGCCCGCCGCTAGACCCGGCACGGAAAGGAGCCCTGCATGCGCATCGCCTTCATGGGAACGCCAGACTTCGCCGTGCCCGCGCTCGACGCGCTCCATGCTGCGGGTCACGAGATCGCTGCAGTCTACTCACAACCTCCCCGTCCCGCAGGACGGGGCCAGAAGGACCGCCCTTCACCCGTTCAGGCCCGCGCCGAAGCCCTCGGCCTCCCCGTCCGCACGCCAAGGACGCTGCGCACACCCGAAGCGCAGGCCGACTTCGCCGCACTCGACCTCGGGGCTGCCGTGGTGGTCGCCTATGGGCTGATCCTTCCCCGACCGATCCTCGATGCGCCGCGGAGGGGGTGCCTCAACATTCACGCCTCACTCCTGCCGCGCTGGCGCGGAGCCGCACCGATCCACCGGGCGATCCTCGCCGGCGACACCGAAACCGGCGTCTGCATCATGCAGATGGAGGAGGGGCTCGATACCGGGCCGGTCCTGTTGCGCGAAGCGATGCCGATCCAGGCGCAGGACACCACCGGCGACATGACCCCGCGCCTCGCGGCACTGGGCGCACGGCTGATCGTTGAGGCTCTCGGACGCCTGAATCGACTTGTTCCCGAACCGCAGAGCGAACAGGGTGCCAACTATGCCCGCAAGATCGACAAATCCGAGGCAGAAGTGGACTGGACACGGCCTGCGCCCGAGGTGGATCGCCTGATCCGGGCGCTCTCGCCCTTCCCGGGCGCGTGGACCATGGCGGGAAGCGAACGGCTCAAGCTGCTTCGGTCACGCTGCGTCGCAGGGGCAGGCGAGCCCGGTGAGGTTCTTTGCGGGCTGACGGTCGCGTGCGGCGAGGGTGCCGTGGACATATCCGAGGCCCAGCGCGAAGGGCGCAGGCCGATGCCGGCTGAAGAGGTCTTGCGGGGACTGGCGCTCCCGCGGCACCTCGGTCCGGCGGGAAAGAATTCGCCAGCCTGAAAGCATCGAAGACTTGGCGGGAATAAAGGCCGGCACCGTCCGTTCTTCCAATACAGCCGCCTGATGGCTGCATCATTGGAAAGGATGCAACATGAAACGGATCTCCACGCTCCTGATCACCGCACTGGTGTCCACGACAACGCTTTCGGCCCCCGCCGCAGCCGACGACATGCCGCGCTGGATCAAGCAACTCCTGCAGCCCGCACTTAGCGGCCAGCGCGGCTCTCGCAGCGAGATGCGCAGTTATCGCTACGGTCGAGACGATGATGACGACGACGATGGTCGGGGCCGGGGCCGTGACGACGATGATGATGATCGCGGTGACCGTGACGACGACGACGATTGATCGCTGCCCGTCCGAATTCTCCTGGGAACGCCGGTCCGTCAAGACCGGCGTTCTTCGTTTGCGGCTGGCGGCGCGATGGCACGCAAACACTTCCGAGCGGCTTTCCGGGAATAAGAACACTGCTCGCGCGTTTCTCCATGGCAGCAGATGGACTGCTGGTCAAAGAGAGTAGGCCCCGACATGAAGCGCATATCGACCCTCCTGATCACCGCCCTGGTGTCAACGACCACGCTTTCGGCTCCCGCCGCTGCGGACGACGCGCCGCGCTGGCTGAAGCAGCTTTTCCAGCCGCAGTCGGTCTCGAACGACAAGCGCCGGACAAGCTTCGACTCGCGCAGCTACCGCAGCAGCCGGGACGATGATGACGACGACAATGGCCGCTCGAACTCGAACCGCAATTCGAGCAGCAATTCGTCGTCGAACAGCAACTCGAACGGCTCGTTGAACTCTTCGAGCAACTCGTCCTCGAATTCGAGCAGCAACAGCTCTTCCAATTCCTCAAGCAACTCCTCGTCGAACTCCAACGACGACGACGATTGATCCGGGCTCCCCTACCGGACTGGGCCGCCGACCCTCGGGGTCGGCGTTCTTGTCTGAGCTGCCCCCGCAGTCGCGGTTTCCTCGCATCAAGAATGCCGAACGGTCGTGAGTTTGATCCCACGCCCGCTTCACCCTTCGGAATTTGGATGTCAGCGCTTCGCGCGCGCCTCGATGCGATACCATCCGGGAGCAGCCTGGGTCTGACGCAGGATCTTCGCCCGCAGCGCTGCCTCCTCCCCGGTCTCTGCCCTGATCTCTGCGACGATCTCGGCGCTGTCACGCCGGAACGGGATGACCTGCACGATGGGAGACCCCTTCTCGATCACATGCAGACCGTCCGGGCCCGTTGCAAAGAAGGGGAAGTGGATCGGCGAGGCGTAGGTATCGGTATCGACCACGCCCGCCACGATCTCGAACAGCCCGTTGGGCCGGTTCAGCGGATTGATGAACAGACAACTCCAGCCTGGAGGCGTGGTAATCGTCCAGTAATTGTGGAACTTCATGGGTGGTCGGTCGCCCCAGGCATGCCCCTTCACCTGGTGCATCCCGTGGTTCGACACCATCGTTCTATCGAAGTCCCACCCTGCGCTGACATGGCGACCGTCCTTTGTGATCTCGAGCCGCACCGTGGCCGCCAGCGGGATGAGCCAGCCCGTGCTCATGGCGTCGAGAAAGGGCATGCAGCGCTTGACGGTCAGGCCCGTATCGCCGGTCGAAAGCTTGGTCTCGTCAACTGCAGGAAGCTTGCGGAACCAGTCAGGCAGGTAGCTCTTGGCGGGCACAGGCTCGGCTATCACATTCTCGTCGCGATGCTCGCAGGTGAAGCGGATGGTCTGCGAGGTCTTTCGAAGGAATCCCATCGGGTACGATCCTGTGCCTGGTCAATCTGTCGATACGCAGAAGCCGGAGGCCTGCAACAGGCCAGCGCCGAACACCGGATCCTCCCCGGCATCGCCCAGGTCGCGGGCTGCGGATTTGAGGCGGTGGCGGACGTCTTCGGCGGTCAGGTCCGGCTCGGCAGCCAGAAGAAGTGCGGCGGCGGCCGAAACGAAGGGGGCCGCGAACGACGTGCCCGACTTCGGACGCGCCCCGCGGATCGAGGCGGCCGTCCAGACCTCGACACCCGGCGCAGCGATATCGATGTGGTCGCCCCGGCCAGCGCGCCGATAGATCGCACCCGAGCTATCCACCGCAGTCACTGCAATGACTGTCGAATAGGCCGCCGGAAAGGCCGGTTCCGCCCTTGGCCCACCGTTTCCGGCGGCAGCGACCACAACGATGCCGGCGTCGTGGAGCCTCGCGATCGCTTCTTCGAGAACGGCGTTGGCGGGGCCGGCAAGGCTCAGGTTGAGGACCCGCGTCCCGCGCGCGACGAGGAAGTCCATGGCCTCTACGAGGGCAAAGACATCCGCCCGCTCATCGCCGCCAGTGCGGTGGAAGGCGTCGACAGCGACAAGTTGCGCCTCGGGCAGTAGCCCGGGCGTCCGGCTGCCGGCAGCGCCCACGAGAAGGGCAGCAACTGCGGTGCCATGGATCGCACGGGAGCGATCGAGGGTTTCGTCCTCCACGATCCGATGCACCTCGATCTTGACCGATGCAAGGGCTTCGTGGTCAGCGTTGATTCCGGTGTCGATCACACCGATCGCGACGTTCACGCCGCAGGTCAAGGGCGCGAGGGCCTGCTCGGGCCAGCCGATCAGGCTTCGCGCGGCGCAGTGGGGACCGTCGCACAGCGAGGATTCGTCACCTTCCGAGCGATAGAAGTGGTTGAAATCTGCTCCGCCGCCGGGTGCGAAGCCGCGCACGGTCTCCCGCGCGGCTTCGAGCGTCTGGTCAGGCGGAACTGAAAGTCGCCGCGCGGTCTGGCCGATGGCCGGTACCGAGCGTTCTTCGATCAACGTGAAGCCCTGCGCGATGAGTTCTGCCAGGCTACCGTCATCGAGGTCGAGCGCGACGATCTCGTTGCGCGCGAACAGGAGTCGCTGCACGGGCTCCGTCGCCCGTGGTGGCGCGGCGGTCCGCCTGTTTGGGGAGACGGCACGATCGCGCGAACCTCGGCCGGAAGCTCCCGGGCCATCATCATCGTCGTCGTCGTTGGATGCACCTCCCCCAACGCCGCCGTTGTCGTCGTCGTTGTCTGCGCCTCCGCCGTCACCACCGTCGTCGTCATCGGCCTGAGCCGACCCGGCGAAGGCGAAGGGGCTTTCGTTAGGCAGCGAAGCGACGGCAAGCAAGGACAGGATGCCGAAAGCCACGAGACAGGTTCGCACAGCCACTGGTCTTGTCCTCCTTCGTCCAGTATCGATCAACCCCGGATTGACCGGGGAGGCTCGGGGTATACGTCTGGTGACGCGGAATATTCCCGATCGAGCGAGTTTGATACAAGGGTGCCGAGTGTCATGTCCGATCGCTTCATAGAAGAGCTGATCGCGCTACTGCCCAATCTCCGGCGGTTCGCCCTCTCTCTCAGCCGACGATCCGACCTCGCGGACGACCTCGTCCAGATCACGGCCGAGCGCGCCCTCGCCGCCCGCGACCGGTTCGATCCCGCGACGCGGCTCGATGCGTGGCTGCTGCGCATCCTGCGCAACGCCTGGATCGACCATACCCGGCGCGGTGCCGTCCGGGGCGTGGCCGTTGACATCGACGATATGCCGGAAGCGGCAACTGTCGATGGCGAGGATATCGCGATGAATCGGATCGCACTGTCAGAAGCCGAGGCGGCGATCGCCAGTTTGCCGGTGGACCAGCGGGAAGTCATCCTTCTCGTTTGTGTTGAGGAACTCACCTACAAGGAGACCGCCGAAGTGCTGGGTATTCCGATCGGCACGGTGATGAGCCGCCTGGCGCGGGCGCGGATCGCCGTTGCGCAGAAGCTGGGAATAAAGTGACCGAGGTAACGTTCTTCATGCAGAACGGTTTCGGGGAAGGAACACCGTATGCAGATTACTGATGAAATGCTCGTGGCGTTCGCAGACGGTGAGCTGCTGCCGGGTGAGGCCGCTACGGTGCAGGCGGCCATACTGGACGACCCGACGCTTGCTAACCGCGTGGAGCAGATGAGGGCAGTCCGCGCCGCGCTCAGGTCCGGGGTCGGCGGCGCTGAGGTTCCCGACGCACTGACCGCGCGCATTCGCGCCCTGGCTGCGGAGAGAGCGTCAACGCTATCGGTCGAAGCCCCGGTGATCGACCTTGCGGCACGCCGCCGCGCTTCCCCAGTCCGCCCGGTCTGGCAGCTTCCCACCGCCGCAGCCATCGCCCTCGCCATCGGGGCGGCCGCCGGCTGGATGGTCAGGACCGGACCCGTGCCGGTGGACGGGCTGGTCTTCGCCGGCCTGGACGACGGCGCGGTGGCTCGCCTCCTTGACACGCTCCCCTCGGGTACAGGCGCCGGGATCGGTTCGGACGAAACCCTAACGGTCATTTCCTCCTTCACGGATTCGTCCGGGATCCTGTGTCGCGAGTTCGAGATCGACTCGGCGTCGACTGCCCGCCTCGCCGTCGCCTGTGTCGAAGGTCCATCCTGGGATCTGCGCTTCGTCGCGGCGACATCGCCGGATGGCGACGGCTACTTGCCGGCCTCGTCGACCGAAGCGTTGGACGTCTGGCTCGACGCCATAGGCGCGGGCGGTGTTCTCGAGCCGGATGAGGAAGCCGCAGCGCTCCGTGCGCTGCGCTAGAAGTCCAGGTTCTCGACGTTGAGGGCGTTCTGCTGGATGAACTCGCGGCGCGGTTCAACCACGTCGCCCATCAGCTTGGTGAAGATGTCGTCGGCTTCCGCCAGATCGTCGACCTTCACCTGAAGCAACGTCCGGGCCTCGGGGTCGAGCGTCGTCTCCCAGAGTTGCTCGGGGTTCATTTCGCCAAGCCCCTTGTAGCGCTGGAGCGAGAGCCCCTTTTCGCCCTCGGACAGGATCATCGACAGCAATTCTACAGGTCCGTGTACAAGCTGCTCGCGGTCCTTGCGCACAAGCCGCGCGGGCTGGGCGTACACTTCCTGGAGCGTCTCGGTATGGCTTCCAAGCCGCCGCGACTCGCCTGACCGCAATACCGGCCCGTCGAGCGTGCGGACTTCCTCGACCCCGCGCAGGAGCCGCGCGAACCTGATGCCATGGTCCTGTGTCGGCCGACCCTGCCAGCCGCGCTCGTATTCGAGCGCGATCAGGTCGAGCCGGCGCGCTACCGCATCAGCAGTGCCCTGCGGGTCGCTGTCCACCTGCCCGGGCCGCAACGCTCCCGCGATCGCAGCCTGTTCGAGAATGTGCGCGGGGTAGTGCGTTGGGAAAGCTCCGAGGACACGCCGGACCGTTCGCGCCTCATCGACTACCCGCGCAAGATCGGCCCCGGCAATCTCCTCGCCATTGCCGAGACGCAGGGCGGCCCCGTCGGTTCCCATCTGGACCAGATAGTCTTCCAGTGCAGCCTGGTCCTTGAGATAGACCTCCGACCGTCCCCGCGCGACCTTGTAGAGCGGCGGCTGGGCGATGTAGAGATACCCTCCGTCGATCAGCTGCGGCATCTGCCGGAAGAAGAACGTCAGCAAGAGCGTACGGATATGGGCGCCATCGACGTCGGCGTCGGTCATTATGACGATCTTGTGGTAGCGCAGCTTGGCCACGTTGAACTCGTCGCGGCCGATTCCCGTTCCGAGCGCCGTGATCAGCGTACCGATCTCCTGGCTCGACAGCATCCGGTCGAAACGCGCGCGTTCGACGTTGAGGATCTTGCCCCGGAGCGGCAGCACGGCCTGGTTCGCCCGGCTGCGCCCCTGCTTGGCCGACCCGCCGGCACTGTCACCCTCGACAAGAAAGATCTCGGATTTCGCCGGATCATTCTCCTGGCAATCCGCCAGCTTCCCGGGAAGGTTCGCGACGTCCATCGCAGACTTTCGCCGCGTCAGTTCGCGCGCCTTCCGCGCTGCTTCGCGAGCAAGCGCCGCCTCGATGATCTTGCCGACGATCAGCCTGGCTTCCTGCGGATGCTCCTCGAACCACTCCGAAAGCTTCTCGTTAACCAGGTTCTCGACGGCCGGGCGCACTTCCGAACTGACCAGTTTATCCTTGGTCTGGCTGGAGAACTTCGGGTCCGGCACTTTCACTGACAGCACACAGGTCAGGCCCTCGCGTGCGTCGTCGCCCGTGAAGCTGACTTTCTCCCGCTTCGCGATGCCGCTGGTCTGCGCGTAGGTGTTGATCGACCGCGTCAGCGCACCACGGAACCCGGCCATATGGGTGCCGCCATCGCGCTGGGGGATGTTGTTGGTAAAAGGTAGCACCGTCTCGTGGTAGCTGTCGTTCCACCACATGGCCACCTCAACGCCAATCCCGTCGCGCTCGCCCGTCATGAAGATGGGCTCGCGGATCATCGGGGTCTTTGACCGGTCGAGATAGCGAACGAACTCGCGCACGCCACCGTCATAGTAGAGTTCAGACATCAGCGGCTCGGCGGGGCGTTCGTCCTCGAGCGTGATCCGCACGCCCGAGTTCAGGAAAGCCAGTTCGCGAAGCCGCGTCTCCAGCGTCTTGAATTGGTAGTCGAGGTTCGAGAAGGTCTTGGTCGAGGCGAGGAAACGCACCTCGGTGCCCTTCTTCCCATTGGCGTCGCCGACCACGCGCAGCGGTTCGACCGTTTCGCCCATCTCGAAGCGCGCAACATGTTCCTTGCCGCCGCGCCAGATCCGGAGTTCCAGCCACTCCGACAAGGCATTGACGACCGAGACCCCGACGCCGTGCAAGCCGCCCGAGACCTTGTAGCTGTTCTGGTCGAACTTCCCGCCAGCATGCAACTGGGTCATGATGACCTCGGCCGCGCTCACACCCTCCTCGGTGTGGATGTCGGTCGGGATGCCCCGTCCGTTGTCGTGCACCGAGACGCTCGAGTCGGCGTGGATCTTTACGCTCACTTCGGTCGCATGTCCCGCCAGCGCCTCGTCGATGCCGTTGTCCACGACTTCGTAGACCATGTGGTGCAGGCCCGAGCCGTCATCGGTATCGCCGATGTACATCCCCGGCCGCTTCCGCACGGCCTCCAAACCCTTGAGAACCTTGATAGAGTCGGCGCCGTATTCCTCGGGCGCTCGCGCTGCTTCGGCCATGCCTGATGCGTCCTGCGTTTCCTTGCCAGTTTATACGAGATGGTGGGGGCAATGTCACGCACCTGCCACTATATTTGGTGGCTCAGTACGGCGCGGACGACGTCGATCAAACCCAAGGCAGGATCAGGCCAACAGCGATCAGGAGCGCACCCGAAATCCGGTTCACACGGCTGCGAGCCGTGGACGAAGAAAGCAGCCGCCGCGCGCGGTCGAGTGCCACGGCGAGGACGAGGTTGCCCACGAGGGGGATGCCCATGCTCATTGCGCAGATCGCCGCAATGTCCGTGACGGTGACGGAGCGAAGATCGAAGAATCCCGGCAGGACGCCCATGTAGAACAGGATCGCCTTGGGGTTGCCAATGATAACCGCAACCCCGGCAAGGAAGCCGGCGAGCTTGCCCGGTTGGACCAGCCGCGAGTCCGATGAAAGCGCCCGGTCAGCATGACGGATCAGGGCCCAGCCCATCCAGAGGAATATGCCCGCCGCGATCCACTTGAGGACGGTTAGAGCCTCACCCCATTGGCCAAGGACCCAGCTCATCCCGAGAATGGCAAGCAGCGGCCAGAGAAGATCGCCGATCGTTACACCAACCGCCAATGGCCAGGCCTGAGCGAACCCGCCCGACATTGCGCGGGCGATGAGTGCCACCCAGACCGGACCAGGTGTCAGGAACAGGATCAGGAGGGCGCCCGCGTAAAGCAGGAGCTGCGCCGCCGTGATCGTCATGCGACGTCCGGCAGGGTGAGCGAGCCGTCATCGCCAAGGGTCCAGAAAGGGTTCATTGCAACTTCCCAGACGTGCCCATCCAAGTCCGCCCAGTAGCCCGAGTACCCGCCCCAGAACACTTTCTGAGGTGCCTTGAGACCGGTTCCGCCCGCCGCGAGCGCTGCGGCATAGGCGGCATCGACCGCTGCCTCTGTCTCGAAGTTCTGGGCGAACGTCACCGCTCCGACGCCGAGCGTGGCACCCGGCCTACCCTGGTCGGCGGCGAGGTCGTCATGGCCGAAGAGCCCGAGGACCGCTCCATGCATCTGGTAGAAGGCCACGCCGGGCTGGCTCTCGGCATGCTCACGCCATCCAAGTGCGGCGTAGAACGCCCGCGACCGGGCCAGGTCGGCGACGCCGAGGGTGATCAGGGTCACGCGTTGCGGTGTCATGGCACCTCCCTTTGTTCGACGGACGAGCGGCCGTCGCTCTCGGTCACTTCGAAGAACGTCGCCCCGGGGGCCAGCCCATCGAACAGCTCAGGCCCTGTACCGGTCATCCACGCCTGCGCTCCGAGGGCCTGCACTTCTCCATAGAGGGCGGTACGGCGGCCGGAGTCCAGATGGGCGGCAACCTCGTCAAGAAGCAGAATCGGCGGGGCCCCGAAGTCCTCGCGCAGCGCACGGGCGTTTGCAAGCACCAGCGAAAGTAGGAGTGCCTTCTGCTCGCCCGTGGAACACGACTCTGCCGGCACGCCCTTTTCGGCGAACACAGCGGCCATGTCCGCGCGATGCGGACCCACGAGCGTCCGACCGGCTGCCAGATCCGCCGAGCGAGATTCGATAAGCGCGGATGCGAGGTCGTCCTGCGCACCATGCTCCATCACGGCGACTTCGGCCCTGGGAAATGTGGTCGCAGCCCCGTTCTGCGCCGACATCAACCGAGCCACCGCCGCCAGACGGTTGGCGCGGATCGTCGCTCCGGCCGTGGCC
The DNA here is from genome assembly GCA_964579325.1 of uncultured Rhodobacterales bacterium. Lineage (GTDB taxonomy): Bacteria > Pseudomonadota > Alphaproteobacteria > Rhodobacterales > Rhodobacteraceae > CAZOHN01. The sequence goes on along the minus strand of CAZOHN010000001.1, from coordinate 105,773 downwards.
ATCAGAGACTCCAGGGCTGCATACCAGCGCCCGTCTCGAACGCCGTCCCGCAACAGCCTGTTCCGTTCGCGCATCGCTTTTTCGTATTCGAGTACAGCTTCTGCGTGACCCGGCTCGAAGCTGAGGGTCACCCGGTCGAGGAATCGGCGGCGCCCCTCCGGTCCGTCACTCCAGAGGCGATCCATTGCCGGCACGAGCCAGACCACCCTGGCGATGCGACCGAGCACGACCTGAGACGCCGTCTTGCCGTCGACCCTTACTTGTCGCGACTGGCCCGCCTCGGCCCAGGTCTCGCACTCGTGTCGCACGCCAAGGCTTTCGACTTCGGCTGCCACCTTCCAGCCCAGCGCCTCGGGCTGCCGCGGCAATTCCTCGGGTGCGGCCCGCCGCAGGCCGCGGCCCGGTGACAACAGAGACACGGCTTCGAGGAGGTTTGTCTTGCCTGCGCCGTTTGCGCCGTAGAGCGCGATCAGGCCCGGGCCGGCCTCAAGCAGCGCAGTCTGGTGGCTTCGGAAGTGCGAGAGCCGAAGGGACGTTACGGCAAGCCGCACGGACGACACCTCTTCACTTGTCCGAGGCTTCCCGGGAGTGTGCCGAGGGGGGCAACGGCGCCCCCGCCAGCCCGGTCCATCACACGCGCATCGGCATGACGACGTAGACCGCCGACATGTCGTTGCCCTCGCGCATCAAAGTCGGGTCACCCGACGAGTTGAACAGGAAAACCGCGTTCTCCCGATCAACCTGGCTTGCAATTTCGAGGAGATACTTCGCGTTGAAGCCGATCTCGAGACGGTCGTCCCCATAGGCTACCGCGAGCTCTTCTTCAGCCGCGCCGCTGTCAGGCGCATTGACGCTCAGTACCAGACGATCCTCGTCGAGCGCGAGTTTGACTGCACGGCTCCGCTCCGACGATACGGTGGCAACTCGATCGACGGCTTGCGCGAATTCGGCGGCGTCGACTTCGAGCCGTCGCGTGTTGCCACTGGGAATGACACGACTGTAATCCGGGAAGGTGCCGTCGATGACCTTCGAGGTGAGAGTGATTTCGGGCGTGGCGAAACGTACCTTGGTCTCGCTCACCGACACGGCGATCTTCTGTTCGTCGTCATCGAGAAGCTTGCGCAGTTCGCCCACGGTCTTGCGCGGCACGATGACGCCCGGCATTCCCGACGCTCCGTCCGGCACCTCGGCGTCGATCCGGGCGAGGCGGTGCCCGTCGGTCGCGACACAGCGTAACACCGGGCCCGCATCTCCCTGGGCCACATGCATGTAGACGCCGTTGAGGTAATAGCGTGTCTCCTCATTCGAAATCGCGAACTTCGACTTGTCGAAGAGCCGGCGCAGCACCGGGGCCGGGATGGTGAAGTTCGTGGTGTACTCCGACGATGCCATGACCGGGAAGTCCTCTTTCGGCAGCGTCGCGAGCGAGAAGGTCGACTTGCCGGCCTGCACCGTCAGCCGCCCGGTGGCGGCATCGGCCCCAAGGCTTACCAGCGCTCCATCGGGCAGCTTGCGAACGATCTCGTGCAACGTCACTGCAGAGACGGTCGTGGACCCCGGGCGCTCGACCATCGCCGGTGCGCGATCCACCACCTCGATGTCGAGGTCGGTTGCGCGAAAACTTACATCTCCGCCCTCGGCTTCGATCAGGACGTTCGCGAGGATCGGGATCGTGTTGCGCCGCTCGACAACAGACTGTGCCTGGCCGACCGCCTTGAGCAGCGCGCCGCGTTCGATGCTGAACTTCATTCCCTCGCTCCCTCTGTGCCGGGGTGGCGGGCGAGGCCACGGGCCGGGACGGCAAAATGAGCCAATCCCGGGATACGCACAAGGTCTTTCGGGACCATCCGGTGCACCGACTGGCGCGCGGTCAGCCTTCGAGTGTCCGGCGCAGCATTTCGATGTCTTCCGCCATCTGGAAGTCGCTGCCCTTCAACTCCTCGATGCGCCGCACTCCGTGCATGACAGTGGTATGGTCGCGCCCCCCGAAACGGCGGCCAATCTCTGGCAGACTGCGCGTGGTGAGCGCCTTGGCGAGGTACATCGCAATCTGGCGCGGTCGGGCGATGTTGCGCACCCTTTTCGGCCCGAGCATGTCCGAAAGCCGGATGTTGTAGTGCTCGCTGACCTTCCGCTGGATCTCCTCAACGGTGACCTTGCGTTCGGATTGCTTGAGAATATCGGACAGGCAGTCCTGCGCGAGGTCGAGGGAAATGTCGCGGCCGACGAGCGAGGAAAAGGCGAACAGGCGCGTCAGCGCACCCTCAAGAACGCGAACGTTGCTTGTGATCCGATGCGCGAGGAACTCGAGGACACCATTCTCTATTGTGAGGCCGTGGTACTGGCGCCGATAGTATTCGGCCTTGCTTTGCAGGATACCGAGACGCAATTCGTAGTCCGTCGGATGAAGATCTACGACGAGGCCGCATTGCAGGCGGCTCTTGATGCGCTCCTCGAGATCCTTGATCTCTCCGGGTGCGCGATCGGCGGAAATCACGATCTGCTTGTTCTGATCCACCAGCGCGTTGAACGTATGGAAGAACTCCTCCTGCGTGCTGTCCTTGCCTGCGATGAACTGCACGTCGTCAACCATGAGCACGTCCACCGACCGGAACAACGTCTTGAAGGAGATCATGTCCTTCTCGCGAAGCGCCTGCACGAAGCGATACATGAACTGCTCTGCCGACAGATAAACCACCCGAAGTTCAGGCCGGCGCGTCTGAAGCTCCCATGCGATGGCGTGCATCAGGTGGGTTTTGCCGAGGCCCACGCCACCATAAAGGAACAGTGGGTTGAACGATACCGGTCCACCCTCGCCGACACGGCGCGCGGCGGCGTGAGCAAGCTCGTTCGGTTTGCCCACCACGAAACTGTCGAACGTGAATCTCCCGTCAAGTGGCGCGCCCGGAAGGTCGATGTCGTCCCCGTGACGCATCGCGCTGGCACGACGCGCGACCGTGGTCGGAGGGTGCTTGCGCGGCGGCGACCGCAGCGCGACCTTCACTTCGAGGCGCTGCACCTCGACGCCAGTTCGCGCCAATTCGCGAAGTATGGTTTCCCCGTAGTGCCGCTCGACCCAGTTTGCGACGAAGCTGGTTGGGGCATGAACAATGGCCACGCCATCATCGAGGGATTTGAAGACCAAAGGCTCAAGCCAGGTGGTGTAGTTGTTCTGACCCACGGTCCGCTGCAGCTCCGACAGTACCAGTCCCCATGTCTCGCTCGTCATTCTCGTCGCACCCATCCGCCGGTTTCCGGTCGTTCACAAACCGCCGGGACACTCTCCCGGCGAAAGTGCGAAATACGAGGCCCAGGGCCGCGCAGGGCCAAGACCCGCGCAGGTGACCGCTCTGCGGCTTCGCCGCAGTCCAGCCGAGAATGACCGCAAGCAAGCGGCCTTTGGACAGGTCGGCATTGCAATCTGACGGCGTGGCAGGCCGACACACTGCAGACCACGATCACACGGAACGGACAGGCGTCCGAAAGCGATGTGATCGGGACACTCTGGAACCTCGGTCCGGTCCCATGAAGCGGAGACACGATGCCCCGCTTCCAGACCTTCGGTTCCGTGCCTTTCCCAAGTCCCCCCCAAGGCGACGTGAATCGCAAGAGAACGCTACCAAGCCCGCAGCCAGCGCCGCAACAGAACTTCACGCTTGACGGCTCTTTCGGCGGAACGAATCCAGCCGGCCCTTGCACGGCTGCATCACCCATGGCGAATTGCTAACGAAACAAAGGGAATTCGTTAACGTATGGGGCCGGAGACCATGCAACCAATGGGGGTGCCAGAACAGCAAAACGCCGCCCTAGGGCGGCGCTATACGGGGCTTCGATAGAGGTGACGATCAGGCCGTCAGAGCCTTCACCCGGGCCGAAAGACGAGAGATTTTCCGCGAGGCCGTGTTCTTGTGGACGATGCCTTTGGTCACACCGCGCATCAGTTCGGGCTGCGCCGACTTCAGTGCCTCGGCTGCAGCGTCCTTGCTGCCGACCGCCAGCGCCTCTTCCACCTTGCGGAGGAACGTGCGGATGCGCGACTTGCGGGCTTTGTTGACCGCGGTCTTGCGCTCGGTCTGGCGGGCGCGCTTCTTCGATGAGGGCGTATTTGCCATGTGTTCTCTCGTCCCTCAAAAGGGCTGCGTTTCGACTTGAAGACGCGCTTCTAGGACCGACTCACCGCCAAGTCAACGGCCATTTCCGGCGGCCTTTCGCTTCCCTGTGGTCCGCCTTCAGCGGTCACGGAACTGCGGAGTGCGCTTTTCGAGAAAGGCGTTCATCCCTTCCTTCTGGTCTTCGGACGCGAACAGCGCGTGGAACAGCCGCCGCTCAAACAGGAGCCCCTCTCTCAGGGTGGTCTCGTAAGAGCGGTTGACTGTCTCCTTCACAGCCATGGCGGTCAGGGTGGACTTTTCGGCAATCTTGTTTGCCGCCGAGAGCGCCTCCTCCATGAGCCGTTTCACCGGGACGACCCTGCTGACAAGACCGGACCGCTCCGCTTCGACCGCATCCATGAAGCGACCTGTCAGGTGCATGTCCATCGCCTTCGACTTGCCGACGATCCGCGTGAGCCGCTGCGTGCCGCCAATTCCGGCCATTGTCCCGAGGTTGATCTCCGGCTGGCCGAACTTGGCGGTCTCCGAAGCGATAATGATATCGCACATCATTGCCAGTTCGCAGCCGCCACCCAGGCAATAGCCTGAGACGGCCGCGATGATCGGCTTGCGGCAGCGCAGGATCTGTTCGGTGGGACCTGTGAACAGGTCGTCGGTGAAGGCCTCCACGAATGTCTTCTCGGCCATCTCCTTGATGTCGGCCCCGGCCGCGAAGGCCTTCTCCGACCCGGTCAGGATGATACACCGCACTCGTTCATTGCCGTCGGCCGACTTCACGGCATCCGCGAGCTCGGCCATCAGTTGGGAGTTGAGGGCGTTCAGGGCGTCGGGCCGGTTCAGCCGGATCGTCGCCACGTAGTCCTCAACCTCGACGATGATCGTCTGGTAGGCCATCGCGTTCCCCTTCGCTGGCGTCGGGCGCGAGTCCTAACACCGCGGCGGCAAGGTTCAAGCTATCTTTGGCAGGCCGGGCAGTAGAACGACGAACGGCCGGACTGCACGATCCTCCGGATGGTTCTGTCGCACCCCGGGGAGGGACAGGGCGCACCCTCGCGATTGTAGACCCGAAACGCGTGCTGGAAATAGCCCAGTTCCCCGTCCGCCCTCCGATAGTCGCGCAGGCTCGACCCGCCAGCCTCGATCGCTTCGGTAAGAACCTCCCGAATTTGGGGAACAAGGCGCGCAACGCGGTCCGAAGCGATGTGTCCGGCCTTGCGCGCGGGTGAGATGCCCGCCCTGTGCAGGACCTCGCACACGTAGATGTTGCCGAGTCCGGCTACGACCCTCTGGTCGAGCAGCGCCGCCTTCACGGGCGTGTTCCGTCCCCGCAGTCGCGCCACAAGATAGGCCTCGTCAAAGGCGTTGCCGAGCGGTTCGGGGCCGAGTCCAGCCAGAAGCCAGTGATCCTCCACCCGGGTTGTCTCGATCAGGTCCATCGCTCCGAACCGGCGCGCGTCGTTGAACGTGACGCGGCCCCCGCCCTCCATCTCGAACACCACGTGGTCGTGCTTCTGAGGCACAGGGTGGGAGTGATGAAACCCTCCCAGCGTGACGCCCGAGACGAGGATTCGACCTGACATCCCGAGGTGCACGATCAGGCTCTCCCCGGTCGAGAGGTCGGCGAGGATATACTTCGATCGCCGCCGCAGCCGCTCGACGCGGGCACCTTTGAGTCGTTCGGCCATTCGCTCGGGGAGCGGCCAGCGCAGGTCGGGCCGGTTGACGGCCACGCCTTCTAAGCGACGGCCCTCCATTACCGACACAAGACCGCGCCGAACCGTTTCGACTTCTGGAAGTTCGGGCACTCTCACTCTCCCCCTGCGGCGGGTGGGCCGCATGGACAGCCCCTCCGGGCGCCCTATAAGGAGGGAGACTCCTCGGTGGCGGCAAGGGCAGATGGCTGACGAAGACGAGAAAACTACACATTTTGGGTTCGAGGACGTGCCCGAGTCGGAGAAGGCCGGGCGGGTGCACGGTGTCTTCACGCGCGTGGCGAGCCGCTATGACGTGATGAACGACCTGATGAGCGGGGGTGTCCACCGGCTCTGGAAGGACGCCATGATGGACTGGCTGGCGCCGCGCAGGGGGCAGAACCTACTCGACGTCGCCGGCGGCACGGGGGATATCGCCTTCCGATTCCTTCGACGCGCGCCCGGCGCTACGGCGACAGTGCTCGACATGACGGAATCGATGCTCGTCGAAGGGCAGAAGCGGGCCGAGGCCGAGAAGTTGTCGGACAGCCTGACCTGGATTGTGGGCGACGCGATGACCCTGCCCTTCCCGGACGCAACATTCGATGTGTACACGATCAGCTTCGGGATCCGGAATGTCACCCGGATCGAGGACGCGCTGTCCGAGGCCTTCCGTGTGCTCCGGCCGGGCGGGCGATTGATGGTTCTGGAGTTCAGCCAGTTGCCGAACCCGGGCCTGCAGTGGCTCTACGACCGTTACTCGTTCAACGTGATTCCGGCCATGGGCCAGGTCGTGGCGGGGGATCGCGCAAGCTATCAGTATCTTGTCGAGTCGATCCGACGGTTTCCCGACCAGGAAACCTTCGCCACGATGATCCACGGTGCCGGGTTCGACCAGGTCAGGTACCGTAACATGACGATGGGTGTCGCCGCGCTGCATTCCGGGTGGAAACTCTGACGTGAAGGGCCCGCACAACATCGTCCGCTTGATCCGGACGGGCGCAACTCTGGAGCGCACCGGGGCCATGCGGGTTGTGCTCGACGCCTTCAACGCCCCGCCGAACCTCCGCATTGCGGCGAGAATCCTGGGGTGGCCGTTCAAGTGGCTGGGCCTGAAGGGTGACCCGTCGATGCCGCCCGCGACGCGCGCGCTGACTGCACTTGGACCCGCCTACATCAAGTTCGGCCAGGTCCTTTCCACCCGTCCCGACGTCGTCGGGGACGAAGTCGCAAACCAGTTGCGGGTCCTGCAGGATAAGCTGCCGCCGTTCCCGACCGCGGTAGCAAAGCGGATGATCGAGGAAGAACTCGGGCTTCCGGTCGACCAGTCATTCTCGGAGTTCTCCGAACCCGTCGCCGCCGCGTCGATTGCCCAGGTTCATCGGGCGCGGTTGACAGATTCGGGCGAGGAGGTCGCCGTCAAGGTGCTGCGCCCGCGCATCCTACAGGCCTTCCGAAAGGACATCGACGCCTTCTACTTCGCCGCATGGCTGATCGAGACGCTGTCGCCGGCTTCGCGGCGCCTGCGCCCCACCGATGTCATCCGCCACTTCGAGGGCGTGGTGATGGGGGAGCTCGACCTGCGTCTCGAAAGCTCCGCCGCGGCCGAGTTTGCCGCGAATACCGCCAGCGACAAGGGCTTCCGCGTGCCCAGGCCGCACTGGTTCCTGTCCAGCCGCAACGTGATGACACTGGGCTGGGCAGAGGGCATACCGATGGGCCATGTCCCAGAGATCCGCGCGGCAGGCCACGACTGCGACGCGCTTGGCGAGCGTGTCCTGCAGCTGTTCCTGCAGCACGCCCTGCGCGACGGCTACTTTCACGCCGACATGCACCAGGGGAACCTGAAGGTGGGCGCCGAGGGCGAGATCATCGCCTACGATTTCGGAATAATGGGACGCCTCGACGAATACACCCGGCGGGTCTATGCTGAAATCCTTTTTGGGTTCATCCGCAAGGACTACCGCCGCGTCGCCGAGGTGCATTTCGAGGCGGGTTACGTTCCCGCGGATCGCGATATCGACGAATTCGCCAGGGCTCTGCGCAGTGTGGGCGAGCCGATCTTTGGAATGGATGCAACCCGGATCTCCATGGCCCGGCTTCTGGCCTACCTGTTCGAGGTGACCGAGCGCTTCGGGATGGAGACGCGCACCGAACTCATCCTCCTGCAGAGGACGATGGTGGTGGTCGAGGGCGTGGCCCGGTCGCTCAATCCGACGATCAACATCTGGAAGGTCGCCCAACCCATCGTCGAGGACTACATCCGGCAGAATGTCGGCCCGCGTGCGTTGCTGCGTGATCTCGCTCAAACCGCGCGCGTTCTCGCGCGGTTCGGACCAAAGCTGCCGAAACTGGCGGAGAGTGCCCTGATCCGACAGACTGAAGAAGCAAGGCCGCCGGAGAAACCGCGGCTGGCCCGCGGGCTTCTCTGGGCGCTCGGAGGCGCAACCATCGGCGCGGCGGCGACAGCCGCCGTGCTACTGAACCGATAAATCAGCCGGCGCGGACCCCGGTGACGTCCGCCGTGGGAACAACGACGCCGCCCTCCCTGACGATCACCGTCTGGCCATTCTCGATTCGCGCCTCGATGACCCGGCCGAAGGTCTCGACCGGCGTCGTCGCAACCGGCGTGTCTCCCTGGAAGCTCACCAGATCGAAGCTGTAGAGACCGTGGAGATAGGACCCGCCGAACTGGTTGCGGCCGTCCCAGATGTAGGTGCCAGCCGTCGCCGGGATATCGAAACGCTCCAGCTCGCGTCCCGACGCGTCGCGGACGACCAGCTCGGTTCGATCGGCCCCCGCCGCGGGCGAGAGGGCAAGCGTGACCGGCGCGCCGTGGAAGTTCGCCGGGGCCGAGGCGCGCGCATCCATGCCAACCCAACCGGCGAACTGCGTCATTCCCATGGCCGCGAACTGGGTCCCAAGCTGGGCAAGCAAGTCGTTGGTCCGGACCTGCTGCTCGACCGACGAGAATGTGGCGAGCTGCACCGCGAACTCGTCGGCCTTCGCAGGGTTGAGCGGATCCTGGTTCTCAAGCTGCGTTGTGAGCATCTTCAAGAAGGTCTGATAGTCCGAAACGATACCTTTCTTCTTGGTCGACTCGTTGCCTGCGCTTGTAGCCGAGCTGATCGTGCTCAGTGATCCGATATCCATCCTTCTGCCTTTCACATCCTGAGATCTAGACCGGTCGTCCGGTCGGAGAGAGGTCGAGCTGCCAGGGTCTCGGAAGAGACCGGATCTGCGGAACCCCCATGTTCGCTCCCCGGACTCCCGGAAAGTCTTGAAGTGGAGTGGTGCCCGCCACCTCCACCCGTCTGGGGCCCGAAACTGAAGGTGACGTCCGAGTAGCCCGCTTCGCGAAGGTCGCGTGCGAGCTGATCGATATGGCGGCGAAGCAGGTCCATGGTCTCGGCCCGATCGGCCACGAGGGAAACCGCCACTGATTGGCCTTCTGGAGCCAGGCTGAGACGCACCGTGCCCAACTCGGCAGGGTCGAGGACCAGTTCGATCTTGTCGCTGGTGGCGCCGGCGATCGCGACGGACAGCTGATGGGCAACCCCTTGCCCGGTCTCGACCCGTTGCGGTGGCTGGATCGAACTGTACCTTGGTTCGGATCCCTGGGTCGTGCCCAAGGCCATGTCGCCGGGCGACAGCCCCGGCTCGCCGCCATCGGACGAGAGTGCGATTGACGAGACATCCGGCTGCAGGGAGACCGGCGCGGCTTCTGCGACCGGCGGCAGAGGTTGCGTCCGAGCGCTGGTGGTTTCCCGAGTCGGTTTCACGCTCTCGGTCCGCGCCGACACGTCGCCCCTGATGGTCTCTCCCTGAGCCTGAAGCGAGACGTCCACCTCCGGGGAGGGCACAACGCGCACGGGCGTCGAGACCTCCGCGAGGGACACCCGCTCGAGAATGGGCACGGGTGTTGCGATCGGCGAAGTTGGCGTCTTGCCAGCGGCCGGTCGTTCGAAGGATGCAAGGCGGTCTGAGCCTTCTGGAGTGGCCGCGACAAGCGGCGCATTCTGGAGGCCCCTAGAACTCATATCCGTCGCGACCCGGCTCTCCGGCGAAGCGATGGTCTTCGCGTCGGCGACCACCGGGACCAATCCTGGGACAGGTTGTTTCACCACGGGCTCGCTGGCAGCACCCGACCGACCTTGCGGGGGCTCCGACGCGGAGAAGGATTCGGTCGCGCGGACGGGCGTGCCGGGCGGGGCACGCAGCTCGGGGGCACCTCGCGCATGTGTATCTGCCGGCTGGGCGTCCTGGTCATCCTCCGCTGGCGGCTGCGTTCCTCCCGTGGCGGGGACTACCGGCTCGAGTCCCGCCCCTGGGTCAACCAGCGGCGGACGACCAGGATTGCCGGGCACAAGAGCCTTGGATCGGTCGGAAACTGGAATGCTCTGCAGACCTGAGTTAGCCGCCGCTACCTGCGGTATCGACCTTCCCGGATCATCCATCGAAGCACCCTGCCGGCCGACCAGCAGGCCGGGCGGTTCCGTTGTCGCAGTCAGCTCGAACGGCCCGGGCATTGCCTGACCCGGCGGCTGGGAGGCTTCGGGCGCCTGATGCCAAGTCGCTGAAAGTTTGCCCGCAGGAGCGGCCACGTCTGTTGCAACCGGCGTCGAACCAACTATCCACATTTCGCGGGTACCGGGCGCAATCGGTTCCGGACTGGTCCGTGGGCCCGCGGAATCACTCTGGGAGGACGGAGCTTCCGGATCGAGGGTTCCATCCATCCGCCCAGCCAACAGTTGACCCTGCCGGTCATGACCGCGCCAACCGAACGGCTCCACATCGCGCGGAGAGTAGCCTGACGGAATGTTCGGCGTTGCCTTCGCTTCGGGAGCGAGGCCAGGTTCGACCAATGGCTCGTGACCTGCCTCGCTCTCGGGCTTCCTTGCGAAAGCATGCGCCGAATCTGGCTCTGGCCGTACTTCCGCCGAAACGTCGCCCGGCTGAGGAAAGATGTGCGAGACCGTACCCCCGCCAGCAGCGGAGGTGGCGACTGTCAGTGCTGACGAAACCTGTCGCACGCCCTGGGAATAGAGCGCATCGGGTGAAGGCGGCGATCCCGGGGCATTGGCAAAGACGCGCGAAAATGCGCCAGGGTCCCGACGCTCTTCGAGGACACCTTGGGTGCGCGAATTGCGCGGAACGACGTCGCGCCCGACAATCGCCGCCTGCACTGCCTCCGGTCCAGCCACTGGCTGCATCACGAACTCCCGGCTTCTGCCACGTCCACCGACATATGACGGCAGGGAGTTACCGCTTCTTTACCCCGCAGGCGTTATTGCGAGGGAAGTTTCGCCAATTGGAGGGAACGCGGGTGCTCATCAATTCCGCAACACAACCGACGGTACCCGTTTCCGCCCCGCCCGCTCCGGCGCGCGGCCCCTTGGACGAAACAGCACTCCGGCAGGTCGCGCGCGACCTGGAGGCGAGCTTTCTCGCACAGATGCTCGAGTACGCAGGTCTCGGCCAACCGCGAAGTTCCTTCGGAGGAGGCGCCGGCGAGGAGCATTTCTCGTCCTTCCTTGTCCAGGCACAAGCGGACGAGCTGGTGAAGTCCGGAGGCATCGGACTCGCCGAATCGATCTTCGAAGCATTGAAGGAGCGCGTCAATGGAACGTGACATGGGTCCGGAAGCGGACGGTCTCGCAGAGGTACTTGCGGCCGAGCGGCAGGCACTTCTGTCAGGTGACTTCGATGCACTCGGGGATCTTGTACTCCGCAAGGAGCGGTTGGTCGAAGCCCTCGCAGACCACCAGCCAGTGCCCGGCCTGGAACGGTTGCGCAAGGCTGCGCAAGCCAACCAGGCTCTTATCGCGGCCGCAAGAGACGCCGTGATCGCGGTGAGGACCCAGCTTGAGGAACTCAGGAGCGGCGGCCCCGCATTGCACACCTACGACTGCGAGGGACGATCTACCGTCCACGAGGGCGGCGGCCGAACACTCGAGAAGCGTGCCTGAACCGGGCGCACTTTAGACAAATGCCTGGCAGTCTCCGTCGTCGCTTAGCGAACTGTTAGCGGTTTCCGGGGATGGTCCGAAAGAGATCCAGCAGTGGATCGTGCGGTCCGGGTAAAAAGCCTCGGTCCGCGCCGGTCAGAACGGCCACGTGCCGCCGCCCACGACGGGCGGCTTCCGCAACCTGGCGCAAAGCGTCAGCAGACATCAGGAAACAGTCATGACCAGCATTCTGACCAACACCAGCTCGATGGTCGCCCTTCAGACCCTCAAGCAGACCAACACGAGCCTCGCCAGGACGCAGCAGGAGATTGCGTCGGGCAAGTCGATCGGCTCCGCTCGCGACAACTCGGCCGTCTGGGCCATCTCGAAAGTGATGGAATCGGACGTAAAGGGCTTCAAGCAGATCTCGAACAGCCTCGCGCTCGGCCAATCCACCATCGCCGTGGCCCGAAATGCGGCCGAAAGCGTCACCGACCTTCTGACCGAGATCAAGGGGCTGATCGTCGCCTCGCAGGAGCCGAACGTTGACCGCGCCAAGATCCAGACCGACATCAACCGGCTCACCGAGCAGGTGACCTCCGTGGTCGGCGCGGCGCAGTTCAATGGCCTGAACCTCGTCAACACCGGTGCCACCGCCAACTTCCTGTCTTCGCTCGACCGCGACTCGCTTGGCAACGTCACGTCGAGCACCATCGAAGTGCAGGGTGTCAACCTCGGCACGTCCGGCTACCTGGCACGTGCGGCGTTCGGTGCGGGCGGCGGCACGGGCAATGCGGTCGTCGGCACCAACACCGACACCTACGCCGTGGCGATCGACGAAGGCGCCGATGACTCCATCGAGTTCGTCGGCACTGCCGGCGCGGCAGATGCCGAGATCCAGGCTGGTGACAAGATCTCGATTCGTATCGGCGACCAGACGGCGACCTACACCGTGTCTGCTGAGGACGTCGACACCAACATCACGCCTGATGTGAACGAGGCAATTGCCATTGGCGTCAAGAACGCCATCGACTCACTCGGAATCGAAGGCCTGACTGTCACCTACGACGCCGCGAACGCGCCGACGGAACTGACAATCAACAACGACACTGGCAACGACATCGCCATCAGCGCGACGATCCGGAACGTCGGGTCGGGTATGCTGGGCGACCTCGCGTCGATCGACGTAACCACCGATGCGTCCGGAGCTCTGGCTCGTATCGAAGGCATGATCGACACCGCGATCCAGGCGTCTTCGGACTTCGGCTCGGCCGAACGGCGCATCGACATTCAGGCCGAGTTCGTCTCGAAGCTGACGGACTCCTTGAAGTCAGGCATCGGCACGCTCGTGGATGCCGACATGGAAGAGGCATCGGCTCGGCTTCAGGCGCTCCAGGTCCAGCAGCAGCTGGGCATCCAGGCGCTCTCGATCGCCAACCAGTCGCCGCAGTCGATCCTGTCTCTGTTCCGGTAATGGCTCTTCGTCGGGGTGCCCATGCGGGCGCCCCGACTTTTCCTGCCGGCTGAAGCTGCCGGTCGACCTCACCGCGTTCGGAAGGACTTGTTGTGAACAGTCTCGAAAAGGCCCGAATGGCCTACGCAACACCCGGTGCCCCCGTGAAATCGGCACGCGCCACCGAGTACGATCTCTTCGCAAGGGTTACCCGTCGTCTTCGCGAGACACGCGACTCGGGCCGCCTCGAAGGACCAGGCCGCATACGTGCGCTCCATGACAACCTCGAGCTCTGGATCACGCTTGCAGCCGACCTCTCCGATCCCGAAAACGGTCTCCCTCCCGATCTCAGGGCCCGTCTCTTCTACCTCGCCGAGTTCACCCAGATTCACACGCCTCGCGTGATGCGCGGAGAGGCTAAGGCAGACATCCTGATCGAGCTCAACACAGCCGTGATGCGCGGACTGTCGGCCGAAGGGGCCGCACGATGACGGGGCTGGTCTTGAAGTTGGGTCCTCGCGAGCGGGTCCTGATCAATGGCGCCGTCATCGAGAACGGCGACAAGCGCTCGCGGCTGTCGATCATGACCCCCGGCGCAAACATCCTGCGCCTGCGCGACGCGATCCACCCAGGCGAAGTCAACACTCCCGTCCGTCGGGTCTGCTACATCGCACAGCTGGTCCTGTCTGGAGACGCCGATCCAGACGAAGCACGCCACCAGTTGTTGCGGGGGATCGAACAGTTGAGCCAGGTATTTACCGACCACGATAGCCGCAGCCAGCTCACGATCGCCACGGAGGCCGTGCTTTCCGGACAGCCGTACCAGGTCCTGAAGTCGCTGCGCGGCTTGCTTCCGAGGGAGGAGCGGCTGTTCGCCGCCACGAAGCAATGACCTTTCAACCCGTCATCCCGATTTCAGGGTACGCGGGCTGGCGCTTTCTGACGCGAACGGCAGCTACACAACAGGAGAGCCTGTCAAGAACTCCCGCGATACAGCGCGACGTCGACGCGTTTCGAGAGCGGATTGGCGCAATCACCACTGCAGCTGATCTCGTGAAGGACCGGCAGCTTCTCAAGGTGGCACTCGGTGCATTCGGGCTGGACGCGGACCTTCCGAACAAGGCCTTCGTGGAGAAGGTGCTGGACAGCGCTTCGACCGATCCGAAGGCGTTGGCCAACCGGCTGGCGGACAAGCGCTATAGGGACCTATCTCAGACCTTCGGCTTTGGAGAGCAGGTGAACCGGCTTTCCGGACGCCCGGATATCGTGGAGAAGCTCGTCCGCGCCTTCGAAACGAGGCAGTTTGAGGTTGCTGTCGGCGATCAGAACGAGGACATGCGGCTAGCCCTTGCAGCAACGCGTGAACTCGCCGAGCTGTCGAGGAGCGGCTCTACGGATCGTACCCTATGGCTCACGGTTCTCGGCCAACCACCCCTGCGCCGCGTATTCGAGACTGCATTGGGACTACCCAAGAGTTTCGGCAGCATCGACCTCGACCAGCAAGTCGAGGTTCTAAAATCGAAATCCGAGCGCGCGTTTGGCGACAATTCGATCCGGCAGTTCGCCGACGCCGAGCGTCGTGAGGAACTTGTAAGGTCCTTCATTATCCGCGCCGAAATCCAAGGATTGCCTGCATCCGTCCGGGGCAGCGCGGCACTGTCTCTGCTCCAGTCAGTACCACTGACCAGGTAATCGCAGATCTGTCACATTGGTGCTTCCCGCTGATACGCGCTTTAGGCGCAAGCATCTGCCGGAACGCCAGCATAACGGTGACCTTTCCGAGCTCCTTTGACCCGGCTGATGCATCACCCTCCTGTCAGGCTTCAAGCGTGAACCTAGGTACGGATGCTGACCGAGGTGTTGCCGGGTCAGTTGACAAGACCGTATGTGAGCCTGGCAACGACCGTTGCCGCTGTACCAGGCAGCTTTCAAGTCGCTCGAAGCTCTCCGCGACACCTCCAGGCGAAGGTTCTGACAGGAATGCGTCGAGTGCAGGCCAGACCTGCACTGCCTCATCCAGAATCGGATCCGTCCCTGTCTGGTAAAGGCCCGCCCGGATCATGGTTTCCGACCTGTCATAGGCACCCAAGAGACGCCTGGCGCGCGCGATCAAATCATTTTCCCCGATGGAAGCTGCCTCGGGGAGACTTCGGCTAACCGATCTCAGCAGATCAACTGCCGGAAAGCGACCACGCTCGGCGATTTCCCGGTCAAGCACGACGTGACCGTCGAGCACGCCGCGCAGAATATCCGCAACCGGCTCCTCCATGTCGGACCCCGCCACAAGCACGCTGAAAACTGCCGTTATGTCGCCTGACAGGTCCGACCCCGGGCCTGCCCGTTCCGCAAGTGCCATTATCGCATGCGCGAGGGAAGGTGGATAGCCTCCGAGGCCTGGGTTCTCACCCGACGCCAACGCGATCTCGCGGTGCGCTTCGGCAAACCGTGTTACCGAGTCGACCATCAACAGCACATGTGCTCCCTCATCCCGAAAATGCTCGGCAACGGTCATTGCCGACAATGCCGCGCGGCGTCGTTCCAAAGGCGAACGATCGGAAGTGGCGGCGACAACTACTGAACGTGCCATCCCTTCGTCCCCGAGAACGCGGTCGGTGAAATCGCGCAGCTCTCGCCCACGCTCTCCGACCAGTCCTATCACGACGACATCCGCCTCGAGGCCGCGCGCGAGCATTCCCAGCAGGGTCGACTTGCCGACACCAGACCCCGCAAACAGGCCCACGCGCTGGCCACGGACGATGGGGAGCATCGTATCGAAGGCGGCGAGACCGGTCGAAAGCCGCATACCCATCGGTCGCCGCCGTGCGGGCTCGGGAGGAGGCGACCTGAGGGCCCGGGGCTGAGGGCCGCGAAACAGAGGGCGGCCGTCGATCGGGCGGCCATACGGGTCGATGACGCGTCCGACCCAATCCCAACGTGGCGCGAGCGACGCCGGGCCGACCAGTTCGACCCGATCCCCGATCCGGACGCCTTCGGCCGGACCCTCCGGCAGAATGGTCGCGGCTCCGGGTTCAAGGCCGATGACTTCGCCCCCGATCACCGGCCCAGCACTTGGTGACACGCGGCAGAGATCGGCCAGACCCGCGTGCTGCGCGAGGCCGGTCACGATCAGGCGACCGGCAGAAATCCGGGCGATCCGGCCGACGTGTCGCGCCGCGGAAAGTTCGGTGATTTCAGCCAGAAGACCCTCGAAGGCCGATCTTGCCATGGGCGTTCTCTCCCTTTGTCCACGGCATTTCCGCGGCACTCAATCGTTTCTAAAGGAATCACTCTTAAAGCTTCGTGCAGTTAGTCGTGGGAGAAGCCCCGATGTTTGAAAAGCTTGAGATCTTCAGGCAGGCCCATGCCATGGCGCAGCATGCGAGCGCGCGCCAAACCGCAATCGCGAGGAACGTCGCGAATGCCGACACACCCGGCTACCGAGCCGTCGACCTAGCACCGTTCGCCGAGACCTATCGCGCCGAGAGAGGGTCGTTCGACCTTCGCACAACCCGTTCGGGCCATGTTCCGTCCTCCACCGCTGTTGGAGGCGGTCAACACCCGGAACTCAGGCCGGTCCTCGGCGCAACCGCGCCCAATGGCAACGACGTCTCGGTGGAGGCCGAGATGATGAGAGCAGCCGATGTCCGTGCGAGTCACGACATGGCGCTCTCGATCTACCAGAACGCCATCGGGATCCTGCGGACCAGCCTCGGTCGGGGAAGGTAAGGGAGTCTGAAGGATGAGCGATCTCTCCAAGACGCTGTCGCTGTCCGCAAGCGGCATGCAGGCACAAGCGATGCGGCTCCGGCATGTCTCGGAGAACATCGCGAACGCGGACACACCTGGCTACCATCGCAAGATCGTGGCCTTCGAAGAGGCCGTGAAGGAGGGTAGGCGGACGGGCGAAGTCGCCTTGGGAAGGGTCTCGCTCTCCGGCCAGGAGCTCCAGCGGATCTACGACCCGAGTCACCCGCTCGCAGACGACGGCGGCTACTATGACGGCACCAACGTCGACCTCGTGGTCGAAATCGCCGACGCGCGCGAAGCGCAGCGAAGCTACGAGGCAAATCTCAGGATGTTCGACCAGGCCAGGCAGATGCACTCGGCTCTGATCGAACTGTTGCGTCGATAAGGGAGTTCCAGAATGGACATTAGATCCTCGATTGCCGCCCAGCTCTATCAGCGGGCACGACCGTTGACGGAGCCGGATGCAGCGACGGCTACCGAAAGCGGCCTTCAGCAGGCCGCCCGCGACTTCGCAGACACGCTGCGAAAAGGCGAAGACACCGCCAAGGCCGCCATGACTGGCGATGCCGATCCGTATGCGCTCGTCCAGGCCCTCGCAGCGACAGAACTGGCTGTCGAAACGGCCGTCACAGTGCGCGACAAGGTCGTCGAGGCCTACCAAGAGATCCTCAGGATGCCGGTGTGATGACCGAGGGGGTCTTCTACGACACCCTGCGCCAAGGGCTCTGGATCTCCGTCCTGATCTCGACACCGCTACTCACGGTCGCACTCGTTGCGGGTCTTACCGTCGGTCTCTTTCAGGCGCTCACGTCGATCCAGGAGATGACGCTCACCTTTGTTCCGAAGCTGGCGGCCATGATGGCGGTGTTCTGGCTGTCGATGGGCTTCATGACCGAAACGCTGATCACCTACTTCACGAACCAACTCGTACCGCTGATCGCGGGAGGCTAGACCATGGACAACGCCGGCTACACCACGCTGACCCGCCAGACAGGCCTGCTCCGCGAGATGCAGGTTGTTGCGAACAACATTGCCAATATCTCGACCACCGGATTCCGGCGCGAAGGCCTGATCTTCTCCGAGCACATCACGGCGCTCGATGATGGGGGCGACTCGGTCTCGATGGCATATGGCGACACCTGGATGACCGATACGCGCCAGGGTCCACTCGAGCTCACCGGTGGCCGCTTCGATCTCGCGATCGAGGGCGAGGGGTTTTTCATGGTCGAGACACCGCAAGGCCAGATGCTCACGCGGGCCGGATCGTTCTCCCCGAACGCCGAAGGCGAATTGGTGGCACCGGACGGCGCGCGGCTCCTCGACTTGGGAGGGGCGCCCGTGTTCGCGCCGGCCGATGCTCTGGCCATCTCGGTCGCGGCCGACGGCACGCTATCCGCAGACGGGCAACCGATCGCCCAGATCGGGATGTTCCTGCCCTTGGATCCGAACGACATGACACGGGCCGCAGGCACGCGGTTCGCCGTTCCCGGAGGGGCCGAGCCGGTTGAAGAACCGCGCATGCTCCAAGGGTTCCTCGAAGGTTCGAACGTGTCCCCTGTCACCGAGATTGCGCGGATGATCGAAGTCAGCCGCGCCTATGAGCTGGGGCAGACCTTCCTTGACCGTGAAGACGAGCGGATCCGCTCGGTGCTTCGCACCTTCGGACGCTAGGAGACAGACAGATGAAATCCCTCGCGATCGCAGCCACCGGAATGGCTGCTCAAGCCACGCGTGTCGACGTGATCTCGAACAACCTCGCGAATATGAGCACCACGGGCTACAATCCGCGGCGGGCCGAGTTCGCAGACCTGCACTACCAGCAGTATACCCGGCCTGGTACAATCAACGCCTCGGATGGGACAGTCCTGCCGACAGGGGTGCAGCTGGGTCTGGGCGTCCGCCCAGCTTCGGTGACCGTGATGGTCGCGCAGGGATCGCTCGCACAGACGGGGGGCGATCTCGACGTTGCGATCGAGGGACAGGGTTACATTGAGGTGACGCTCCCCTCCGGCGCGGCCGCCTATACGCGCGACGGTGCGCTCAAGCGGTCCGCCGAAGGCCAGATCGTGACGTCCGAAGGCTATCCGGTCGTACCAGACATCACGATTCCGGCGGACGCGCGCAGCATCGCGATCAATGCAAGTGGCGAGGTCTGGGCCTACTTCATCGACCGGGTCGAACCGGAGTTGCTCGGCCAGATCACGATCTCCGGTTTCACCAACGAGAAAGGGCTCGAGGCCATCGGCTCGAATCTGTTCATCGAGACGGCGGCTTCCGGCCCGCCGGCGGTGAACGTCCCGGGCACCGACGGTCTCGGCACCCTGCGCCAAGGCTACCTTGAGGAAAGCTCGGTCGATCCCGTGAAGGAAATCACCGAACTGATCAAGGCGCAGCGCGGGTACGAGCTTAACTCCAAGGTCATCTCCGCCGCCGACCAGATGTTGGGCGCCACGGTGCAGGTGCGTTGATGCGGCCCTGGGTGTTCCTGCTGGCCGTGCTCGTCGCGCTCCCGGCCTCGGCGGACACGCTCATCGCGACGCGAACGATCCGAGCGAATACCATCATCGCGCCGGACGATCTCGCCTATGGGGAGGTGGAAGTCCTCGGAGCCCTGTCGCGACCGGAGGATGCAATTGGCCTGGAGTCCCGTGTGGTGCTCTACGCGGGTCGGCCGATCCGGCCTGGAGACCTGGGACCGCCCACCATGGTCGAACGCAACGCATTCGTGACGTTGATCTACCGCTCCGGTGGCCTCACCATCAGCGCGGAAGGGCGCTCCATGGGGCGTGCCGGCGCAGGGGACGACCTGCGCGTCCTCAATCTCATGTCTCGGGTCACAGTCACCGGGCGGGTTCAGCCCGATGGGACCGTGCTCGTCGCCTCCCCAGCCGGTTCCTGAAAGGAATTCCAATGCTTCGCCCCGTCGCCATTGCCCTCCTCGCCGTACTGGCGCCCTCGGCTTGCTCGAAATTGTCCGACGTCGGCCAGCCCCCCCAGTTCTCGCCGACCGTCGGCACAGATCCCTACTACGCGATGATGAACCAACCGATGCCGGCGAGCACCCGCGCCGGCTCGCCATTCGACGACTCGTCTCTGTGGAACGCGGATCGCAGATCCTTGCTGGGCGACAGGCGGGCAGCGACGCGAGGTGACATCCTGACAGTGGTCATCGAGATCGACGAACGGGCAGAGATGTCGAACACGTCGCAGCGCTCGCGTACCGGCAGCGAGCGCATGGGCATACCGTCCCTTCTGGGCATCCCGCAGCGGGCGAACGAAATCCTGCCGGATGGAGCGACGCTGGCGGACGCGGTCGATTTCAATTCGCAGGGGCGCTACACCGGGACCGGGTCGGTACGGCGAAGCGAAAAGCTGACCCTGAAGGTCGCGGCGACCGTGGTGGAAGTGCTGCCCAACGGCATCCTCAGGATCGAGGGTACGCAGGAAGTGCGCGTCAACAACGAGCTGCGCGACCTGATCGTCACTGGATACGTGCGCCCCGAAGATGTCTCGCGCCAGAACGCGATTACCTACGACAAGATCGCGGCGGCCCGCATTTCCTACGGCGGGAGAGGCCTCGTCTCGACCGTGCAGCAGCCCCGCTATGGCCAGGAGGCCGCTGATCGCCTCCTGCCCTTCTGAACGGCAGTCCGCAATGCGCAAGATCCTCCCTATTCTCCTCGCGGTTCTCGGACTGGGCGCGGGCGCCGGTGCCGGCCTCATGCTACGCCCGGAACCCGAACTCGCCGAGATCGACGAGCACGCGGAGGCCGAAGCGGAGGCCGTCGAGGCAGAGCAAGCCGCTGCGGCGGAACTCGACTTCGTCAAGCTAAACAACCAGTTCATCGTCCCGATTGTCCGCGATGGCCAAGTCACAGCCATGATCGCGATGTCTGTGAGCCTGCAGGTCAAGATCGGCATGCGGGAGGACGTCTACTCACGCGAACCGAAATTGCGCGATCTGTTCCTCCGGGTGATGTTCGACCATGCCAATGCCGGCGGTTTCGACGGGCAGTTCACCTCATCCGACACGCTCGGCGCCTTGCGCCGCGCACTGCTGGAGGCGGCTCGCAGCGTAATGGGACGCGATGTGTCAGACATCCTGATCATTGATATCGTTCGCCAGGACTCCTGATCGGGGGCGCCAACGGAGAAGCGACCCGACAACCGACCCCTGGATGTTCTGTCAATGCCGGCGTCACCTTCGCCGCTTACGGGCGTCGGCTTCGGCGATTAGGCGCAAAGCCTCGACACGTCCGAGGGCGCGACGCGCGCGATCGGCCTGAACGTCCGTTCTGGCGGTCTGGGCGGCCAAGGCCGTGTTGAGCGCAACTTTCCTGCTCTCGACCCACCCGCCCCAGCGATCATACACCGAACCGCTCACTTCCGCGTCGATTTCACTCGCCAGAATTTCCTGCTGTCGTGCGACGGCAAGGTCAAGCTCACCGATCCGCCCGATCAGCGCTCCTCGAACTCCCGTTTCCGAGCGCAGACGTGCCAGTTCGGCGTCTAGGATGAGATTGACGACCTCACGCAGCGCAGCGGTCCGATTTCTTTTCATTCCGCGCGCCCTGTGCTGAACCGACTCCGCGCCCGTTCGCGCATACGTTCGGCGAACCGGATCGCTGCGGCAACGGCACGATAGTGTTCGGGCCTGATTTCTGCCCCCAGCTCGACCGTTGCATGGAGAGCTCGCGCGGTCGGCGGGTCACGATGAACGGGAACCCCGGCCTCGGCCGCGGCAACCCGGATACGGGCTGCGATTTCGTCGACCCCTTTCGCTACGCAGATCGGTGCCGTGCCCTGATCCCGCGACCATTTCAGCGCAACGGCATAGTGGGTCGGGTTAACCACGACCACATCCGCCTTGGCGACATCGGCAATCATGCGGTTGAGCGCAATGTCGATACCACGCCTGCGCCGCTCGTTCTTCATGTAGGGATCGCCTTCGCTCTCCTTCATCTCGTCGGTGAGTTCCTTGTGAGACATGCGGTTGGAACGGATGTGCTCGAAGTACTGCCAGAAGTAGTCGATGGCTCCGATCACCATCGCAACGACGAGGACAACGGACAGGAATCCGGAAAGTAGCCGCCCGAGTTCGAGCATCGACTGCCCCGGAGAGAGCAGGACGAGGCCGATGACGGATTCGGCCTCATGGACGAGGTAGACCGCCAGGATCGTGGCGATGACCACGAGCTTCACGGTGCTCTTTGCGAACTCGAAGAGGCCCTTGCGACCGAACTTGTTCTTCAACTGGGCGATCGGTGAGATCCGGGAGGCCTTCGGCTCCAGATTCTCGCCGGTCACCACGAAGCTGCGTTGGGCGATCACGGTAACAAGGGCTGCCAGGGCAGGCAGCAGGAACAACGGAAGTGCACCCGCACCGACCTCCTTGAAGAGTTCACCGAGGGCCGGACTGCCACCGTCAATCAGCAGCGGGGCGAATTCATGGGCCCGCGCCAGGAGAAGGCTCGAAGCACTTCCAATCCGATCGACGCTGTAGGCTCCGAATCCGACAATGGCGATCAACAGACCGAAATAGGCTGCCGCCGTGTTCAGGTCTTGCGAGCGGGGAACTTCTCCGCGCTTGCGCGCATCATCGAGCTTCTTCTGTGTCGGCTCGTGACCCTTCTCCGTGTCGTCATCAGCCCCCCCGCTCATCCACCGACCCCCATCGGATCGCCCATGAAGCGGAGCAGAGCGTCGATCCAGACATCGAGCATGATCGGCATCGACATCAGAAGGAGGGCCAGCCCGCCCCATGTCAAAGCCGGCGCGCCGACGAAGGAGACCATGAGTTGCGGCATGGCGCGATTGATGGCACCAAGCGCCACGTTGTACAGCACCGATGCAACGACGAAGGGCGCGGCGAGGGAGAACGCGAGGGCGAAGGACTGTGCCGTCCGATAGACGCCCCATTCCGCAAAGGCATCGGCGCTGGGGTAGAGCCCAGGGGCAAAGATCTCATAGGACTGGATCAGGATGGCCGCCACCCGGACGTGCAGGTCTGTCAGGACCGCAAGGGCGAGCCCGGCAATTGTGAGCAGGTGAGATATTGCCGGTTGCGGGTCGACTCCGGCACTTCCGCCGAAGATTTGGGACAATGACACCGCCTGGGCGGCCATCGCACCCGCAGTCTGAAGGGCCAGGATGAAGAGCCGCAGCCCAAGGCCGAGGGCAAGCCCGACGATTACTTCCGCCCCTAGGATCCGAACCTGCGATACAAGATCACCAGCCACCTTGGGGAGCTCCGGCGCAACTGCCGGGGCCACGATGACGGTGAAGGCGCCGGCAAGCACGAGCCGAATTCGCATTGGAATCGACTGCTCGCCGAACGCGGGAAGTACCGCCATGACGGCTCCGACCCGCAGGAATACGGCAAGCATCGCGTAGAGCGTGTCGGCTCCCAGGTCGGTGAGCGCAAGCAGTGCCTCCGTCATGCAGCAACCAGTCCCACGAGAGCCGGTCGCGCCTCGAGACCGATCTCCTCGAACGACAGAACGGTAGCGGAGACCCCCTTGGCCTTGAGAACGGTCCGCACGAAGCGGCGGCGGCGCGTCGAGGTGACAACTGCCGCCTGGGTACCCTGCTCGCCTGCAAGTGCGACACGCTCCGCAATCGCGCGGGCAAGTCGGTTGAAATCCTCAGGAGGTAGCGCGACGTCGGGCTGGCCCCGATCACCCGGAACCTCGTGTTCCGCGAAGGTCTTTTCCCACTCGGGGGCGAGCTGCACGAGCGGAATGGTCCCATCCGGACGGCGCAACTCAGCGACGAGTTGGAACCCGAGCCTGTGCCGCACATGTTCGCAGACCGACTCCGGCGGCACGTTCGCGTGGCGCACCTCGGCGACTGCCTCGAGGATCAGCGGCAGGTTCCGGATCGAGACCCGCTCATCAAGGAGTAACCGCAGCACGGAAAGGAGCAGGTCCATCGGGACCTTTTCGGGGATCAGCTCGTCGAACAGCCTCCGGTTGGCCTCTGCACGGGCCGGATCGGAAAGCCCGGTAAGTTCGTCCAGAATCCGCCTGAGCGCCTTGAGCGTCAGCAGGCGCGGAAGGTTCTTCTTGATGATCTCCAGCAGATGCGTCGCGAGGACCTCGGTAGACGTAACAACCGTCAGCCCCAGCAACGCGGCATCCTCCCGGGCGGCCGGCGTGATCCAGCGGGCGGGCGCACCGTAGACGGGTTCCCGGACATCCTCTCCGTCCGGCAGTTCGGTCTCTGATCCCCCGGTCAGGGCAAGCAACCGGTCGGTGCGGACGGAACTCCGCGCCTGTTCGACGCCTTGAATCCGGACGAGGTAGGTCCCAGACGGGAGGTTAGCATTGTCGGTGAGCCTGAGCTCGGGAAGAATAAGGCCGTAGGTTTGCACGACATGGCGGCGCATGTTCGTGATCCGCACTTCGAGTCCGGTTGCGGGGTCGAGCACCATCGACACGAGATCGGGCGCAAACTCGACATGGATGTCGTCAAGGTCGAGGGAATCGCCGATGGGCTTTGACTGTGGCAATGCCTGCTCAGGCCCTGCCGGTTGTGACGGATCGCCCGCAGTCGGGTGTTCGGCGCGCGCGAGGCGCCATGCGAAGAACCCAAGGACAACGGTACCGATCATGAAGGGCGTGAAGGGAAGGCCAGGAAACAGTGCGAAGAACCCCATCAGCAGGGCAGCGGTCCCCAGAGCTGCAGGATATCGGCCAAGTTGCCGGAAGAGGGCGATATCCGTTGCGCCGCTCTGTCCACCGCGCGCAAGCAGCAGCGCGGCCGCGACCGAGATGATCACCGCTGGGATCTGGGAGACCAGGCCATCCCCGACAGTGAGGATCGCGTAGGTCTTGAATGCGGTGGACATTGGCATTCCATGGACGACCGTCCCCATGATCAAGCCGCCGACCAGGTTCAGGAGCGTGATCAGCAACCCTGCCACCGCGTCACCCTTCACGAACTTTGAGGCCCCGTCGAGCGAGCCGAAGAACGTGGTTTCGGCCTGGTCCCGTTCCCTCCGAGACTTCGCCTCCTTGTGGTCGATCGCCCCCGCGGACATATCTGCATCGATTGCGAGCTGCTTGCCTGGCATACCATCGAGGGCAAAGCGCGCGCCGACTTCGGCCATTCTCCCCGCGCCTTTCGTGATCACGACGAAGTTCACGATCAGCAGGACGCAGAACACGACAAGGCCGAGGAAAACGCTGCCATCCATGATGAACATGGCGACACCCTCGATCACGTTTCCTGCGGCCGAGGTCCCGGTATGCCCTTCGCCGATGATCAGCTTCGTGGACGAGATGTTGAGTGAAAGGCGCAGCATAAGCGACGCGAGCAGGACAGTGGGAAAAGCCGAGAAGTCGAGGGGGCGCTCGATGAACAGCGTGACGGTGAATATAAGGATCGCAAGCGCGAAGGATGCGGCGAGACCGAGGTCCAGAAGCCATGCCGGGACGGGCAAAATCATCATAATGATGACTGCCATGAGCGCCAGGGCCAGGAGGACGGTCGGCCGGAAGAGTGAGCCCAACGTCAGGTCAGAGAGCATCTTCAATTCCCGATGAGGGCAGCCCGAAGAACGCGACCGAACGCCCCACCTCGAGGGGAACCAGCGAACCGAGCGATCTCGGACCGAGGCCTGTCTGGAGCAGGGGGAAACTGTTGACGCGCTCAGGGAGTACCGCGGTTTCAGCGGTCGCGACCTCGATCAGGGGAGACCCAGGTTCCGACCCCGGAAAAGCATCGCCCTCAAGCGCCGCCAGAATCGTATCGAAGCGCGCTCGGTAGCGCCGGGCGTACTCTGGTGTCCGGGAATGATAGGCCCCGGCTGCTGCGCTCCAGTTTCCGAGTTCGGCGTGGAGTTCCGCAAGAAATGCGGCCGCATAGCGCGCATTCGCGAGCGGATCGAACATCTCCTCGATGGATCGGAAGGCGTCTCCGTGCCAACGGAAGTTGAGTTGAAAGCAGCCGACATCAAAGCTGCGCGCGCCCCGCGTGAAGTTGGCTTCGACATGTGCGAGCGCCTGCTCACGTGTGCCGAACCAGTCTCCCTTTCCTTCCATGTTCACGGTCCAGGGCCAGGGCCGCAATGCGCCATGGCGGCGACGCCCGGTTTCCGTCAGGCTGATCGCCTGCAGCACGGCGAGCGGAATGCCGCTCTCGCGCGACACCCGAGCGGCTGCCGCATCGCAAAGCAGCGAAGGATCGGCGCGCAGATCCGACTGTGGGGTGTCCTCCGCCCACGCGCGTGGGGACGGCACCGCGAAGCACAGCGCCGTGGCCAGGAGCAAGCCCTGCACACTGCTGCCCCGACGACCCAGCCATCCACCATCCAAGACTGATACGCCGATTGCCGGCCGGGCCCCGTCGGACATGTTCCTCCCCCACAGTTCTTGCTGGAGTGACCGCACTCTAGGCGGGCGAAACTGAAGATTCGGTAAGTCTTCGGCAAGCCGCAGCCAGACCGCCAGAATTCCATCCGGCTCAGCCCGAGGGCTCGGCCGTTCGCAGGGCCTGCAGCCTCTGCTCGATCGCGGCCCTTGCCGCGCGTGCAGTCTCCAGCGCATTGGCAGCACGCTCGACCACACCACCCTCCACCACGAGCGGGCGGCTCTCGCTATTTGCCGTGCGACGCCCGGATGCGGTAGCGTCGGCTGCCATGGGTAGCCCGTTTCCCGCCTCCAGGGACGGGCTTTCCACTCCCTGCGTCGGCAGGCTTTGGGCTGTTGGTTCGTCCCTGTTGGCGCCAGAACTTGGTATCTCGAATGCTTCGGGCGCCGTGAGGGCTCCCGCCCGCGCGCCCTCGACTGGGTCTCGGCCCGTTGCCGGCTCGACGGTCGTGGTGGCTGAAGTATCAGCCTGTGCACTCGCATCCCTGCGCGACGGCTCCCCCCCAGGTCGCATCAGGTTGTGTCCCGGCTCTTCGGCTGCCTTGGAACGGACCTCCCCCGCTTCTTCGGGAAAACCCAATTCTTCAAGGCGATGTGCGAGGGCATTCCTGGCATCCGGATCCACGGGGAGGTTTACGAGGTCGCGGCGCAGCGCAAAGGCTTGGCGCAGGAACGCGGCATCGCTTGCATCTCCGGTCACGGTCGAAACGAACTCCGACCACAAGGCGCGGTCCTCTCCGGCTTCCCCATCGACCGCCGCCCGGCGGAGGAGGTCGGCCCGGACCTCGTCATAGTCGCCAGCTGCGATCCGCGCTCGAATCGAGAGCCGGTCGAGATCAGAGCCGGGCAGTGCTTCGCCATGCGTTCGCGCAAGTCCGGCTATCGCATCGGCTGCGCCCGCCACATTCTCCCCCCGATCAAGTCCCGCCTCGACTTGCAACGCGAGCGCTTCAGCCGCAATCCTGTCATTTCCGATTGCAAGAGCCTCGAGCATCCGACCTGCCGAGGTATCTCCTTCAAGAACCGCCATGCGGGCATCGATCAGTTCTGCTTCCCGCATGTATGGCGCACCCGCGCGGGCGAGGGCGTTGCGAATTGCGATTGTCGAATTGCGATCGCCGGCCGCCAGAAAGCGCCGGGCGAGATCCTGGCCAAGGACACTCCGAAGACCCGGAGGCAGCTCCGAGAACGCCGCTACCACGGCCAGTCTGTTCACGCCCTCCGGGAGCGTTCCATCCGATTCGACGAGAAGCGACCAAAGCGCCGCGCGGCCGGAACATCCGGATTGGCCCTTGAACTCGACGGCTTCGGTTCCAGTTTCGCCGTCGACGAGCCATGTCATGGCCGCCTCTATTGGAGCCGCGGGAATTTCCCCTTCAAAAGCCTTGAGAACCGAGCGCGCTTCGACACCCAACCCCAGCCAGAGGTAGTAACGCACCAGTTCGATCACGCGTTTCGGATCCGGCCGGTCGAACTCCTTCACGAGGTTCTCGCGGTGCCGCGCAAGGCCCTTGATTCCCTCTTCAGGAGCATCCGTGTCACCCCAGGAGGCGATGTCGAGCGCGGAGTCCTGGATGCAGGGCTGTGCATCGTTGCCGAGAGAACGGACGATCCGCGATACGCCGGTGTCGCGGTCGATCGAAGTCTGTGCCACGATACGCAGATTAGGCGGGCTCTCCGGTCCCTGTGGCGTCGATAGTTCAGGGCCGGACTGTTCGTCAGCCCGAGCAACAGGTTCAGGAGGCGGCGCCACACCTTCCTGTTCCGCTGGTTCTGCCGTCAAAAGGCTCTCGAACGGGTCGACCGCCTGCAGTCGCGGCTGCAACAGCCCCTGTGCGGCTGCGCGCGAAAGCTCTCGGACCAACCGTTCGCTATCGATGGCCCGCGCGGCAAGTTCCGCAGCGAGTTCGACCTTGGCGGTGGCATCCCCTGAGACGCCCGGCACGGCCACCGCAGTCAGTGCCGGCGCGGTGTTGGGTGCCCAAACGGGCTGTCGTGATTGGGCAAAGGCAGGCACTTCAGGCCGTAGGGATGACATCGAGCCTTCGCTCGGCTCGGCATCAGACAGTATGGCGAGACCCTGAACGGATCCGAACTGGAACGGTCCGCCAGCGTACGGCAACGGCGGGATCGAGTCCGAGGGCTTCATCGGGCGGGCGGCAGCCTGGTCGATCGGCATTTCGAAGCGCGATCCCGGTTGCGGGGGACCGTCATTCACGTCGATCACGATCGCGGCGGCACCGTAGACAAAGGCCGTCGCGTGGCAATCGCAACCAAGGTCGACCTCCAGCCGTGGCCGACCGCGATCGGCACGCAGCGCAGTGATCCTGGTTCGCGGAATCCTGTCGAACGCCCCGGCCAGATCGAATTCGAGGTCTTTGTCTTCGACTTCAAGGATATAGCCGTTCTCTGAACGACCGAGAATCCACTCGACTGGCGTCGACAAGGGCACGACGAGACGTGAGAAGCTGGCATGATTGCCTGATCTTACCCGAACCGTCTCGGCCACCGCAGGCGAACCGATCAGGCTGTGCATGAGAACCAAGCCGAGGAGGAGGCGAAATGGCCGCCCTGCACTACGTGGCTGTCTGGCTGTCACCTTCCCAAAGGTCATGCCGCATCCTGCTTGGCGTTCTTCAGGGCCTCCTCGAGTTCGGAGAACGTGGGACGGTAGTGGTGCGGGGTGTTCTGGCGACCCACCTCGATGCAGATCGCCGGCGGATGCGCATGCAGGTTTGCGACGAGGACTTCGCGGATGAGCTTGTAGAACTGCTTGTCCTCATCGGCGATGCTCCCGACCTTGCCCGAAAACGGTCCGACAAACCCGTAGGCCAGGAAAACACCGAGAAACGTGCCGACAAGCGCGCCGCCGATCATCTTGCCGAGGATCTCCGGAGGTTGGTCGATCGAGGCCATCGTCTTGATCACCCCCAGAACGGCAGCAACGATTCCCAGCGCCGGAAGTCCGTCGGCCATGCCTTGCAACGCATGCGAAGGGTGGCTCATGTGATGGAAGTGTACGTCCAAGCGCTTCTCGAGGACTTCCTCGACCTGATGCGGGTCGTCGTAGTTCATGGAGGCAGCGCGCAAGGTATCGCAGATCAAGTCGATTGCTTCGTGGTCGGCAAGGATGCGGGGGTATCGAGAGAAGATGGGCGAAGTCTCGGGCGACTCGATCTGCTCTTCGAGGGCTACAGGATTGGCGCGAGAAACCCGGATCAACTCGAACAGGAGGCATAGCAGATCGCGGTAGTCGTCGGGCTTCCAGTGCGGGCCCTTGAAGACCTTTCCCAACCCCTTGAGTGTTGCCTTGACCGTGCTCGAATCGTTCGTGATCAGGAACGCGCCAACTGCCGCACCGGCGATCATCATCATCTCGAAGGGCAGCGCCTTGATGATAATGCCGAATTTCCCCCCGGCCAACATGTAGCCGCCGAAGACCATGACGAAAATGACGACGATGCCAACGATACTGAACAAGACGAGGTCTCCCCACCGGATTCTTCGGCAAGCTTGCCCGCAGGGCGTAAATATTCAGTCGACAGAGATGCGATGTCGGCTGCGCTTGAGCACTTCGGCATCCTGGCCGCGACATTTGGCTTTTCGTCCTCTGCCACCGGGAACGTTCGGTTCTGCAGGTCGGGTCAGGGAGAGGCGCTGGTGGGCCCTGATGTCGAAGTTCTGGCGTCAGCGGCCGCAGCGGCGTTCCGACCCGCAAGGACCACACTGAGAGCATAGGCCTTTTCGGGAGGGAGACCTGCCAGGACCCCGGCAGCGGCGTCTGATCGCATGCGGCCAAGGAAACCGGCCGCGAACACAGGATCCATCTGGTCGAAAAGCGCGGAAGCCTCGGCAGGTTTCATCGCCTCGTACATCGCTACCAGCCTCGAGATGTCGGACTCGGTTGCCGTGTCGGCCAACGCCAGAAGGGCCGATACCGCCTCTTCTGCTTCCGAGAGCGCCACGAGGCCCTTGGCGACCTCCTGCTCCGCTTCTGCCAGGGCACGCTCGCGCTCGACGTTCCTGGCCTCTGCCTCGGCCAAACGCGCCTCGCGCTCGCGCAGGGCCGTGAGCAGCTCGCCCAGGCCATCCGTGGAATCCGCGGCAACTGCCGGTGTGGCGGCGATTCCGCCGGCAATTGCGCTGACCTCCAGCGCGATGGCACGCCCCGTGCCATCGCCCAGGCGCAACAGCCCTGAAAGGAAAAGAAGCGCGGCGAGGATGAAAAGGGTCCCCCGGCTCCTCATGACAGGTCTGGGGCGACTGCGCCCCGGGGGTACCACCGGCGTCGACGTTCCGGTCGGCGCCGCCGGGGTCCGCTTGTGCCTGAGCAGCCGCATCATTCGGCTGCCTCCCGATAGAGTTCGGCGGAGCGATCGTCTCCCGGCATTGCGTGACGGGAGCGCCTCACGACCGTGCGATGGGCGCGCAGTCGGCCCTCGCCAGAGGCTTCGGGCAGGTCATGCATGGATGCGATCAGGAGTTCGAGCCGCTGCGCCACGGCTTCGGCCCGCGCCGTCGTCGCCTCAAGCGTCGTCGCGGACGACCCTGCAGACGTCCGCGCGCGTTCGAGCGCCTTGGTCATGTCGTCGACCTGCGCCGAAAGCACCGCCACGGCGCCTCCCATGCCGTGCTCGAGGTCGGTGAACCGTGAAAGACGACGCGACAATACGATGCAGTAGAAGGCCACCGCGAGTGTGCCGGTAACCAGAAGAAAATCGGCAATCAGAGCCATGTTGTCCCCTTCCCCTCAGTTCAGGACGAACTCGGTCACAAGAATGTCGCGGACCCGGCCTTCGCCCACGACGAGCTGCACCCGGCGCAGCAGCTGCGCCCGCAGCTTGACGAGGGCGGACGGGTCCTCGAACTGGCTGGAATCGACGGCACGCAGAAACGTGTTCATCACGTCGAGAATCCTTGGCATCAGTTGCTGCACCTCGGCGGTATGTGCCTTCGGAACTTCGAGGTCGGCCGTGAACCGGAGATGGCGGTTGGGCGAGTTTCGCCCGAGCGAGATGATCAGCGGCGTAACCGACACGAATGCCACGTCCGGCATCGGGTCGACGGACGGTCTTGCTTGCTCCCCGTTCCCGCCGAGAATCAGGCCGGAGTACGTCGCGTAGAAACCGCCGCCGCCCAGAGCCACAGCCAGCACGAGCCCCAGCAGCAAGGGAAGCTTGGATTTCTTTTTGGGCGCCTCTTCAGGCGTTTCCTCGGTTGCTGCCATGCCATCGCTCCGGTTCTCAGCTCGACCATCCTTACCGCCCGGGAACTAACTGATTGTTAAGGCCGATAGGTGATTGAGGGGATGAACGTAGACAGAACGTCGCGAGAAGGAGTTGTCGGTGCAGTCGCTCGTCACCGTCTGGTCAGCCCTCAGTCCGGCACGCCGCGTCTTTGTGGCCGTGGCAACGCTGGCAATGTTCGGGGCCGTGCTTCTTCTCTCTCGGGCCGCGACGACTCCATCCTTGGCGCTCCTCTACTCGGGTCTCGAAGCCTCGGCTGCGGGAGACGTCGTGGCTGCGCTCGAGCAGCGCGGCGTGGCCTACGAAGTGCGCGGCAATGCGATCTTCGCCGATTCCAGCCAGCGCGATCAACTGCGGCTCACCCTGGCCGCAGACGGCCTTCCTGCGAATGGAGGCCAGGGCTACGAGCTCCTCGACAATCTTTCGGGCTTTGGAACGACCGCTCAGATGTTCGACGCCGCCTATTGGCGTGCGAAAGAGGGTGAACTTGCGCGAACGATCTCGGCCAGCCCAGGCATCCGCTCAGCAAGGGTCCATATCGCTACGCCACCAGGGCAGAGCTTTCGCCGCGACGTGATGCCCTCTGCCTCGGTCGCGCTTACGCCGGCCTCCGGGCCGATCGGACCCGACCAGGCACGCGCTGTCAGATTCCTCGTGGCCTCGGCCGTCGCCGGGCTAAGCCCGGACGCCGTGTCGGTCATCGATGCCACCAGCGGCCGAGTTCTCGGCGCAGAGGACCCTTCCGCGGGAATCGGGAGCGGACCGGACCGCGCCGCCGAGCTTCGCCGCAACGTCGAGCGCCTGCTTGAGGCCTATGTCGGGCCGGGCAAGGCCGTCGTGGAGGTCAGCGTCGAGACGCTGACCGAGCGCGAGCAGATCACCGAGCGCCGCTTCGACCCGGAAAGCCGCGTGGCGATCAGCTCGGAGACTGAGGAGCGAACCAGCCAGGCAACCGACAGTCGACAGAATGGCGTGACCGTGGCCAGCAATCTGCCGGATGGAGATGCCCAGGGTGGTGCCGGACAGTCTTCCGAACGCGACAGCGAGACCCGGCAGCGCACCAACTACGAAGTTTCCGAGACCCAGCGCGAGATCCTGAAGAGCCCCGGCGGGATCCGCAGGATCACGGTCGCCGTCCTCGTCGATGGACTGGTGCAGGCCGATGCCTCCGGGGTCGAGGCGTGGGCCCCGCGGAGCGAGGATCAGATTGCAGCGATCGGCGAACTGGTGAGATCGGCCGTCGGTTTCGACGAAGCGCGCGGCGATGTCGTCACCGTTCGGTCCCTGCCGTTCGAACCCGCCTCGGTCATGGGCACCGATGGAAGTGGCGCCGGCCTCATCGGGTCGATCTCTGGCGGCTTCAACGTGATGTCCCTCATCCAGTTGGCCGTGCTCGCGATCGTCGCCCTCATTCTGGGCCTATTCGTCGTCCGCCCGATCCTCGCTCCGCGCGCCCTGCCTTCGCCGCGCCAGCTCGACGGATCGGGCGACCGTCTTGCACTGGGCGTCGATGGGGAGATGGCGCCGGTCCTGGACGGCGAGATCGACGACGGCTTGCCAACGATGAACCTGCCCATGGCCAGTGGCTTCCCGATGATGGCGGGCATGGGGGGCTTCGAGGACGGCGATGGAGCAGCGGAAGATGACGCCGATCCGGTGAAGCGCCTCAGGAAGCTGATTTCGGAGCGGCAGGCGGAAACGACGGAAATCCTCCGCAACTGGATGGAAGACCGAGGAGAACGTACCTGATGATCAAGCGATTGCGCCTCGAGGCCTTCGGTGGCGAAAGCCATGAACCCGACATGGTGCATGCCGAAGGTCCGGACCTCGAGGAGGTCAGGCTCAAGTCCTACGAGGAGGGCTATTCCGCAGGCTGGGACGATGCCGTGCGCGCGCAGGCGGACGACCACGACAGGATACGGGAAGACCTTTCCCGGAACCTGCGAGAACTCTCCTTCACCTTCCACGAGGCAAGAACGCACATGCTCCGGTCGCTGGAGCCACTCCTCGAGACCATGGTCAACCGCATCCTGCCGCAGCTTGCGCGCGAAACTCTCGGCAAGGCGGTTGTCGCCGAAGTTCTCGCGGCCGCAGAGCAGGGGCTTGAGACGCCGGTGAGGCTTGCCGTTGCCGCGTCGGATGGCGCCCAGGTGGAGGCAGCCGTTGCGGCCGACGTCCCGTTCCCGCTCGAGATCGTTGTCGACCCACTGCTGGGTGAGGGCCAGGTGCATTTCCGGTTCGGGGAGTCCGAACGGATTCTCGATACCTCAGCCGTGATCGAGGCCATGCAGGGCCTCATGGCTGCATTTCTCAATGAACCAGAGCAGAGGTTGAGCCGCCATGGATGAGAGTGACCTGTCGTCAGCGGCGGGGCCGGACGTCACCCGCAACCCGTTTACCAACGTGCCCGTGGAGATCACCATTTCCGTCGGCCGCGCGCGCCCCCTCGTCCGCGACCTGATGAAGCTCGGACCCGAATCGGTGCTCCCGCTGGACCGCCGCATCGACGATCCGGTCGAACTCTACGTCGGTGATCGCCTGATCGCCCGGGGCGAACTGGAAGAGCTCGATGGAGACCGCGCTGGCCAGCTTGCCGTGCGGCTGACCGAGATTGCGCCGCTCAAGGACCGCGTCTAGGACAATGCTGGATCGGTCCGTTCTGGTTGTCGGAGCCGCGGCGTTCACTCTGCTGCTCACGGGCGGCATGGCCGCGGCACAGGAATTGACCCTTTCTCTCGGAGAAGGCGGTTCGCTGGCAGAGTGGTCGATCCAGCTCCTGGTCCTCGTGACCGTGCTCAGCCTCGTGCCTGGCCTTGCCATCATGGTGACCTGCTTTCCGTTTCTCGTCACCGTGCTCTCGATCCTCCGCCTTGCGATCGGCCTGCAGCAGTCGCCGCCGAACATGCTGATCGTGAGCCTCGCGCTGTTCCTGACCTACTTCGTGATGGAGCCCGTCTTCCTTGAGGCCTGGGAGCTAGGGATCAAGCCTCTGGCCGAGGGTACCGTTGAGGCCGATGTCGCGCTGACCGCGACACTTCAGCCGTTCCGACTCTTCATGGCGTCGCGCGTCGACCCCTCAACCTTCGCCGACCTCGCCGCCCTGCGGACCGAGGCGAACATCGCCCTGCCCGACCCGGGCCCGGATGCGCCGCTGGCGCTGCTGGTCCCTTCCTTCCTTCTCAGCGAGGTGGAGCGCGCCTTCGAGATCGGCTTCCTGATCTTCCTGCCGTTCCTGATTATCGACCTGGTCGTTGCCGCGATCCTCATGTCGATGGGCATGATGATGGTTCCGCCGGCCGTGGTGTCGCTTCCCTTCAAGCTCGCCTTCTTCGTCGTGGCTGACGGCTGGAGCCTTATCGCGGCAGCGCTGGTCTCAAGCTACCGTTGACGTCCGGTTTGGGTGTTCGGCAACGACATCCGGGGCGCATTCGGGGACGAGGCCGCACGTGGTTAGGGCATCGGCCCGTTCTGAGCACGTTGATACGCCGACAATGCAAGAACCAGCGCCAGGGCCAGACCCAGAGCGATGGCCGCAACGTCGGGCCAGAAGGCCGCATGGTCGCACAGCGACATGGTTGCGATGATGCCGAACAGGGCAATGATGCCGATCCAGGCAAAGCCAAGCCGGAAGGCGATCTTGTCGGCGAGTCCGGAATAGAATGACCGGGCCACCAGCGCTCCGGTTGCGAGGGCGACGAGCCAGGCGGTTCCGGCAAACCAGGCCCTGTTCGGACAGACGAAGGTACAGATCTCGTCCGCGCGGGCTTGCACCGGATCGAGCACCACCGGCAAGGGATCGTAGAACCATTCGATGGCGAGGCGCCGCTCGATCTCGGGTGTCTCTTCCCCAAGGGGGTCGGGAGCCGGCCAGAACGCGAGGCCGGCGAAATTGTCCTGAAAGTAGACGAGGTCATCCACGAACTGCCCGTACTCCACCCCGAATGCTGCGCTTGCAGGCGACCCGCTTACCGCGTCGCGCACCAAGCGGTGGCCAGATGGCGGCAAGACCGGAAGAATGCGCCTCAGAACGTCGGTCCGATCAACGCCCCTGTAGTCGCCATGCTCGAGGCGGCCTCTGAGGAGCTTCTTGGCGTCACTCGTCGGTCGTTCGAGAAAGACGAGCAGGTAGGCAAGCGCAGGGTCGGTGTCATCGGGCGAGATGATCAGGTCCTTGATCTCGTCAAAGAGCGGCTCCCGGGCCGGTCCGCCGACAAGTGGCACATCCAGTGCCAGGTTCACGATCTGCCCGCGCGGGGCGACAAGCTCGGACACGGCCTTGACGAGCGTCACGAGCCGTCCGACCGGCAGAACCCCGCCTTCGATGAGGCAATCCGGGTCATCGGATATTGCCGTTCCCTGATAGCAATCCGCTACTATCGTGATCCCGTCAGCCTGCGGTCGATCGAAAATGGTGGGAATCCCGCGGGCAAGTTCCGTCGTGCTCCAGTCGTCGAAGCGATCGTGGGGAGCCGTCAGTTCAGCCATCCGCGCAGCGACGGCCTCGATTTCGGCATCCGTCCAGCCGGACCATCCTGAAACGTTGAAGGCCACGTCCGCCGACGCGCGGTGTCGATGCGCGGCCTCGATGAAGTCGCGTCGCCCGTGGATCCACTGGTCGCCGTGGAAGAGCTGTACGGAGGCCGCAGAACCCGGCTGCGGCTTTTCCTCGCGGCGAAACTCGGGGCCGTAGAAGGCCAGGCTGTTGATCTTTCCGAAGTCGACCTGGCGCAGCGGAGGAGCTTGTTCTCCCGAGGCATCGGCGGATACTTCCAGTCCGCCAGCGCCTTGTCTCTCTGACTCTTCCGATGGCGGGGCCAGCCAGTAAGGATAGAAGGCATAGGTCTCGGTGAAATCCCAACGCGCAGACACGCAGCCACAATCAGGCTCGGCCAACTCTCGAAAGCTCCGGAGCCGGTCGGCATCCGGCGCCATCGTCAACGATGCGCGGGCTGCGTCCGCAGCCAAAGCAGCAGACGGTGGCGGCGAAACGGTCTCCAGGGCGCGCAGGAACAACCGGCCATTGGGATACTCGAGTCCGGCGAGCACCTCCATCGCCGTGGCAACCTCTGGCCCGACGTCGCGGCTTTCGGCGGCACCCACGCCAGGCGCGGCCGCAATGGCGGCAGAAAGGTCGCCGGTCAGGCTCCAGCTCTGCTCGACCGTGGCCTGGATCCGGGCCAAGTCGCGTGTCACGATCGCATCCACCTTTCCGGCGGCGATCGGCGCAAGGAGACGGCGGACATCGCCCTTCAGAACCTCGGTATTGCTGGCCGGCAGGAAGTCGGCCCCCGTTATCGCGCCGAGCAGGTCCGGATCGGTGACAACTGCCTGCACAGCGCTGATAGTGTTGTCGGTCACACCGAAGGTTGGCGGCAAGGGAACTTCCTCGAACTCGGGCACATCGGCGGGACGGGTGTCGAATGGAAGGTTTTCCGGCTCGGCCGCTGCGGCCAGCGTGGCGGCTGCGAGCTCTACCTGCGCCGCGAGTCGCGTTTCGGCGGCCTTCGCGATCGCCGCGCGCACTCCGGCAAGGAGAGCGGGCCGGCTACGTGCCGACAGCCCGATCAGGGGCTCTACGGCGGGCACGCTGTCTGCGAAGCTTGGGTCAAGCGCGAGGTTGTTCGTCGCATCGGCGTTCAGGGCGAAGGTCAGGCCAAGGTCGTCGGGACTTTCAACTGCTTGCCGGATCTGGTCGAGCGCACATTGACCGACCTGCCCGGCCAGCGCCGCCTGTATAGCCGCCAACAGGTCGTCCGACGTCGCAAAGCGTTGCCCGTCGAGCGGGGCCAGAAGCCCGGGAACATCGACAGGCGCGAGCGTTTGGGCAAGGGACTCCGGGGGAAAGGAGGCATAATCGGTAGACCGAGGTGTCTCGATTGGGGCGCAGGAGCGCGGAAGCTGTCGAAAGATCGCGGAGTAGTCGCGCGGCGCGGCGGCGCGGTTCTCGCCGCGATACTCGGCCAAAAGCGCGACGACTGCGGCGTCGCTACCCACCAGCCGCAAGGGTCGCGTCTCGCGATCTTCGGCGAGCCAGAAGGCGAAGTCTGCCGCAGCAAGCTGGGTCAGCGCGCCGGGAAGCGCTGCTTCGATGCGGCCGAGACTTTCAAGCGCGGCAGGCAGCATCCGAGGGCCACCGAACGCTGCGCAGAGGAGCATGTCTTCACGCAGGACCGGTGCCGCCGCGATCAAGGCCGACCGCCCCGCTTCCGCAACTTCGCCGAGCCCCTGCGGCGGCTCCCCCGTACAACCGGCAGCGCCGGCGTCGGAGGCGAGAGCCTGCGCCGACAACACCGCGGGCCCGGCCAGACGCAGTGCGAGAGGGTTGGGTCGCCCGTCACTGCCGGGCAGCAGACGGGCCGACACCGCCTCAGACCGCACGATACCCGGCCAGCCGGGCAACGCCGCCGACAACTGTCCATACTCGGCCGCGTTGACCAACGTACCCGCGACCTCGTCCTCGCCGGCTGGCAGTGGGACCATGCTGCACAGCCGCGACAGCGCCGAGCGGGTGTAGGCTCCGATCTGACCGTCTGCAAGGCTCGGGCTGAGATCCGACAGCGCCGCGCGCAGGCCTGCCTGGATGGTCGACGGCGGAGCTGGAGGGCTCAGACCGACAGACAGGAGGTCAGCGCAGGCGGCAACCGCCGATCCTCCCGGGAAGACCCCGAGGCAAAGCGAGAACGCGGCCGCGCGGAGTCGGTCCCTGCAGTTCATGCTGTCCGCCCCTCCTTGCGCATCTCGCCGGCGATACCTTGCCGTATGTCTTCCGCCGAGACTTCCCGGGACCCTCGCCGCAGCGCAGAAATGGTCGCATGGCGCACGATGTTGATGATCGCCCCACCGACCAGCGGATGCTCGCGGGCAAGCCGATCGACATCGACATCAGGCGCAAGCGGCACGCGGCCGAGAATCGAGGTCCAGAGCTGCCGCCGCAGATCGGCGTCGGGCCGGGTGAAGCCCAGCGCCAGCTGGAACCGGCGAAAGAACGCGTCGTCGATGTTGTTCTTCAGGTTGGTGGCGAGGATCACGAGCGACGAACAATCCTCGATCCGCTGGAGAAGGTAGGCGACCTCCTGGTTGGCAAAGCGGTCGTTTGCCGTCGACGCACCGGATGCCCGCGATCCGAACAGAGCGTCCGCCTCGTCGAAGAACAGGATCCAGTCGCGCTCCTCGGCCATGTCGAACACGAGACCGAGGTTCTTCTCGGTCTCGCCGATGTACTTCGAAACGACCTGCGCGAGGTCGATCCGATACACGTCGAGCCCTGTCCGCTTGCCCAGCATCGCCGCGGTGAGGGACTTGCCGGTTCCGGGCGGCCCGTAGAACAGGGCCTTGAAGCCCGGCCCGATCCGCGCCGCCAGGCCCCAGTCGTCCAGAATTATCCGGCGATTTTCGAGCCAGGCTGCGATGTGACCGAGTTGCTGGCGCAGGTCGCCGGGCAGGATAAGGTCGTCCCAGTCGATGCCGGTGGAAATCCGCCGGGCCGGGAATCGGGCCGAAAAGTCCGGTGCCGGCGCCTGACCTGTGCAGAGCGCGATGATCCTGTGCGCTGGCACCAGAAGTGGCCCGCCGTGCAGAGTGGAACCCTCACCGCCCGCCGTCAGGCCGACGACGCGGCGCAGGGGGTGATCGGGTCGGAATACCGCCATTGCCGAGATGCGCCGGCCGGTGTCCGCCCCGCCGATCAGGAACAGGGCCGTCTCGGCCGAGGGCAGGAATCCCGCACCATCCGCCCGTCCGGCCTCGGTCCGTGCCGCGCCGAACTCCGAGAACAGCCGATCAATCGCGGAATTCCGGACGAAGAACGGATCGAGCACGGCCGGGTCGACCTCGGGTGCAAGGGCAAGCGCCAGGACGAGCCGCGCACTCGGGTCGAGGGGAGCGGTGCCGACGAGAACGCCGAGCGCGCTTTCTGGTGGGATGTCGGGCGGCGACTCGAGTTCAAAGTCGGCCCGGCCTTCGAAGAAGGCAGTCAGGCGCCCCGCCACACAGCGCGAAAGCCAGGCCATCTCGCACTTGATGGCCTCGGCATGGAGATCGGGCTGGCACGTCGCGGCGGGCAATCCGACCGGCGCAACTGTGGGGGCTTCAGTCATCGCTCGACCTCCAGCGCACGGTCAGTGGCTGCTCCATCCATGGGAGCCGTACAGGGGATATCGGCCAAGGCAGTGCATCGAGCAGGATATCGAATGGCCCCGATGCGACAGTCAGCACAGGGCCAGACTGACCGGGCCGGATCAGTCCGTCGCGGCGCACGAAGGTGGTTCGAAGGCCTTCCGGGGATGTCTGGCCGAGCTTTGCCCAGCTCGCGACAACCGCCCGCAGAAGTCCTTCGACAGTCTCGATCTCGGCTGGAGACAGCAGTGCCGAGGCCGGCGACGGTGCCCCGGGATCGAGCCCGAGCAGGGTCTTTTCGAGGGCGCAGAGCGGGGCCATGTCGGGGGCGTCCGGGGTGGGGCGGACGGCGAGCGCGGCCAGTGCAGCATGGGCGCGTGCCAGGTGTCCTGGCAGGATGCGTCGCGGCGGCCGCCCAGGCGCGCGCGCCTGGGTCTCGGTCGCAACACCCAATCGGTCGAAGAGGACCGCAAGGTAGGGATGGAACAGGACCAGCCCCGCCCGCGCCGTGGGCCACACTGAACGCGACGCAAGCGCCCGGTCGCGCGCCCCAGGTTGACGGCGGAATGAGTCTGCGGGCGCCGGGATCTGTCCCGCGGGACGGTGGTCCGAAGGCTCTCCGGGTGCGCGAGCGCTGGGACCGTCGGGCCATTTGCCCGATGCCCGATGTTCCAGCGCTGGGCCCTCCCGCCCTCCTGGTTTTCCGCCGTCAACAGCCCGGTTCGGTCGCACTTGCTCCGGCGAACCGCCGCTGGGGGGCGGGGCCGACCTGGTACGATCACCCATCTCTGGAACCCGCTCCTGTCCGGGAGCCGCTTGGACCGGAATCTGACTGTCGGCATCACTGCCATCCGACATTTCCAGATGACCGGACAATTCGTCGGAGCCCGATGTGCGCCCGTTTGCTGGAGGAACCTGAGGAACGTTCCGCGATCCGGCCGGTCCATCCGGTCCTTCCGGGCTTGAGCCCGGAGCACCGGGGCTTCGACCCGTAGACCCGTCCTTGGAGAGTTTCCCTGCCGGGCCATCGTTGCCGGTCGCCACCTCGACTTCGCGATGCGCAACCGGGGCAGCGGTCGTGCTCATTGACGCTTCGGCGACCGAGCCGCCATGTTCCGGAAGAGGACCGGGTTCATTCCATGCGAACCCTCCCGTGACGGTCATTTCAGAGGATCCTGCCCTCGGGCCCAGAGCCTGGAGGTCGCCGAGCTGGATTCCCTCGGCTGAGTCAACGGCGTAGTCAGTGTCTGGTGCATCGGTATCTGCCCGACCCGCCAGCGCCACCGCAATTTCTGCCTCGAGCACATCGGCAAGGGCCGCCTGAACTGCGTGACGCGTCGCCGGGTCTGCGCGCGAACTTCCGTCACCTAGTTGGATGGCATACCCCATGCGGGCGATGAGGCGGCGCAACAGGTCGCGGCGATTGTCCGGATCGGGCTCAAGCGCCGTCAACAGCGTCGCGAGTGGGGCCGACAAGCCGGGGATCGACGTCGCCGTGACCGCCATGAGGGCGAGAGCGGCAATGCCCGCCTGGCCCATCGTCCGGGCCGCCGGCACATCCGCGAGGGCTGGGCAAAGTACTGCCAGCGCCGCCACGAACCCTGGCGGACCGATCTCGCCAAGGACCGCCTCGATCCTGCCGGCAATGTCGGCAGTCACCACAGGTGTGCCATAGACGAACGGCACTTCGGTCGGAGCCGTTGTCGGTGGGGAGGCACTGGACGAAGCACGCGTCGCGCTGGCCGTCGATGTGTCAGTGCGCGCGACCTGGGGTCTGCCGCGGCTGTCCGGAGCTACGCCGGTCGAGCCTGTCACTCTCTCCTCGCCATAGGGGACCTCCCGCAGGATTTCAGACCGCTGACCAACTGCGTTTGGTTCCGGAATCAGGCCGGCGGATCTGTCTCCGACGGTCCCGGACCCGGTCGCGGGCAATGGCTTGGCCCGGTTTGCCCCAACCTCGCTCCCGTCGGCCTCCCTTTGGGGCGTGGGATTTGCCGCTCGCGCCGCTCCACCAGACAGGCGACCGGCCTCGGCAATGTCCTGAGCGGCTTCACTGGGCCTGTCCCGGCCCCCTCTCGTGCTGCGGATCGCCAGACCCACGCGCGTCAGCCAAGCCGCTATTTCGGCTGCGCTTACCGCCGGATCCGCTCTGCGCGCGGCAGTGCGCACGAGCCCTAGGTCGATCACTTTGCCTGTAACAAGGGCCTCCAGAACGGCTTTTCGCGCGGCGGGAGGTTCCGCGGCGGTCAGGCCAAGCGCTGCGACGGCCTCGCGGAGCGGCGTGCCCGGTCGGACCGCAAGATCAAGTAGTGCCACGACCTCGCCATCTCCCAGCCGAGCGATAAGCGCCCGCGCGCGCCCTTCGCCGGCACCGCGCAGAGCAGCAAGTCGGGCTACGGAGTCCTGAGGAAGGTCTCCTGCCGACCACGCTCCAGTCCCTTCGACAAGACTTGCGGCAAGACTTGTGGCAACTTGGGAGATGAGACGCGGATCCAGGGCAGGAATCCCGGTTTCGCGAGAAAGAGCAGTCAAAGCTCCCTCGATCTCCTCCACCCCGGCACCAGAGATCCGAGGAGGGGCACCGGCACCTGATGCTAGATCGGATTGCCATCGGGCCAGACCCATTGCTTTCGGCCATGCAAGACCCCGCAATGCATTGAGGTCTGACGGCCGGAGCGCCGCAAGTCGTGCGGAGAGGTCTTCGGCGACGCCCCGCCGTTTGCTT
This sequence comes from uncultured Rhodobacterales bacterium, assembly GCA_964579325.1. Classification (GTDB taxonomy): domain Bacteria; phylum Pseudomonadota; class Alphaproteobacteria; order Rhodobacterales; family Rhodobacteraceae; genus CAZOHN01. Next base: position 63,365 of record CAZOHN010000001.1, on the reverse strand, counting down.
GCAACGCTGCTCGACTTGCTCTTTCGACGAACTGGTAGAGCGGACGGTGCGAAACTCGCCTTTGTGAGACCCCGGCTGGCCGCTGTCTGCCGGACCGCGCGGGACAATGCCTGCAGCGACCTCGAGGGCACTGCACCGGCCGGCAAGGTTGAAAGCGCGGCGTCGACGTGACGTTGCAGACCCGGTGGCAGTCTGGCAATGCGCAAGGCAAGGGCAGGACGCGCCGCAGACGGTGCCAAGAAGAGCGCGCGGAGCAACCGGGCAAGCGCCTCCGGTACCGGCCCTCCGCCGAGCGCCAGCGACGGCTCCGCAACTGGTTGGATGCCAGAAGCAGTCTCTGTTTCACCTGAGCTTTCTTCATTCCGGCCACCAGACACGGCACCTGGCACGCTGGGACTTGCCGCAGGGCGGGTCTCGGACTGAAGGCGGCCCTCGAAGTTCGGGAGCGAGCCATCCGGCCCGGGTTGTCGAGTGATCGCATGATTTTCCGGTGTTGCCGCCCGAAAAGTGACACCGGCAGGAAACGTCCTCGGGACTTCGGGCTGACCGCCATCCACTGTCGCCGGCCCCTGCCCGGGAAGCGCGGGAACTTCGCCGACATCGCGAAATCCGTGCCCTCGACCGCGCGCGTGACTGCCCTGCACGGAGGAGGTGGCAAGAAGGTCCGGTGCCTCGGGGTCCTCCACGGGCACCGCCAATGTCGTCGGCGGGGTACGGTCACTTGCCCCGGCTGCCGGAACAGGCCCGGGTTGCGCCGAAGGTG
>CAZOHN010000001.1:0-62502 GCA_964579325.1 uncultured Rhodobacterales bacterium | reverse complement strand
GGAAGATGTGGCGTCACGCACAGTGAGGACCCGAGGTTCTGCCTCGTCGGCAGTCCCGCTGCCACCCGCTTCAATGCCATCGGGTCGGCCCCGATCGGGTCGAACGGCTTCGTTGGCTGACGGAAGCGGTTCTGCCCCCCCCGCCCCTGTCGCGACAAGCACCGCCCCGAACTGGTAAGGAGCAAGGGCTTGCGCCAGCGCCTCTCGAAGGGCGGTACGCACGTCGTCCCAATCTGGCGGGTCGGGAAAGCGGCCGAGGTTCACCTCGATCCGATCAGCGTAGACCTCGCCGGCCGACGCCGACAGGTCAAGGGCGTCGCAGACCGTACCCGCGAGTTCACGCCGGAGCGCGAGCGCAAGTCGGTCCGGTGAACCGATTGGGCCAGTCGTCCGATGCGCCGTGATGGAGACGTCGAACTCTAGTACGCCAAGCCGTGCCGTGCTTGCGGGAGTAGTGCGCTGGGCATTCGCACCTCTCATTGTCCTGCACCTTCGAGCCGGACGATCAGGTTGCGAAGCGACGCGCCGCCATCGGATGCCACGGCAGATTCAGTTACTGTTTCAGTCTGATCCGAAGCAGGTACTGCACGCATCAGTGCGGTGCGAAGCTCTGCGGTCTCGCTTGGCACGAGCCAGTGGGCATGGACGAGGACGTGTGCCGGGGCATAGGTCTCGATAAGCGCCTCAACATAGCGGCGATAACCGGGATCAGAGGTTCGCAGGGTGAACCCGGGAAAGAAGGCGTGGACGAGCCCCGGCACAAACGCCCCTCCCCCGCCAATTGCCCGACGAAGGCGGATATCCTCGACCAGCGTCACGATCTCGTGCGTCAGGTCGTGCAACGCTCCGTCGTCGGTCGCGGTCGGCCCTCCCCCTCCGATGCCCGTGCGGGGGTGTGTGATGGCCAAGACAGCGGCCGACGTGCCGTCCGATTCCGAAACGGCAAGGTCGGCGAGATGGGCCAGTCGGGCGGCAAAGCCGAAGACCGGGTGCGCAGTGCCGCTCCAGTAGTTGAACTCCGGCAGGCGCGCGAGGTAGCGTTCACGCCACGTCACCTCCCAAAGTGCCGCCTCGCCTGCGGTGCGTCTGGCATGAAGCGAAGCTGGCAGCGGGCCGGGCATCTCTTCGCCCTGAAGCGCGATCAGGTAGTCGAGCACCTCGCGCCGCGCCCGAAGCGCCGCTCCGTCGCGCGCATCCGGCAGGTCTGTCACGGCGGTGAAGTCCTTCGGCAGTGCCGCGAGCGGCGCTGCGACGGCATCCAAGTGGCGTTCGGTCATGTCACGGAACGACTTCAGAACGGCCCATTCCTGGGCCGGCCCGGGCTCGCCCGGGCGCAAGCGCGAAGCCGTTCCTGGGTCGGCGTGGCCGGTCCGGTAGATCGCTGGCAGGTGGGTATCGAGCGGTGCGCGCTCAAATCGGCGCGGCCGTCCTGGAAACTCCACGAACCAGTCCGCTGTGTCGAGCCGGTTGCCGGCTTCGGCGATACGGAGCGCGATCAAGCGCTGCACCTCTTCGGCCACCAGCTCGGGATCGACCGGCACGGGCTCGCCCTCGCGGGACAGGACCAGTCCTTCCTTCTCCCCGGTCCGGGGCAAGACGGGATCGAGGTAGGTGCCGAAGCGAGCCAGATCGGGCGGAGGCTGCAACCCTGTCGCGAGGTCGACAAGACGGAACGATTCGATGCTCACGATGCCTGGCACTCTGCCGATCAACGCCAGCGCCGCCTGCGCTTCGACCGCACCGAGAGCATCGGCACCCACCTCAGACCAGATCTTTGCCGGGTCATCGAATACGGCGCGCCGCGACGCCCCTTTCCGGTATTCGCCCTCGGCATCGCCGCGTTCAGGTGCAATCGAGTGACCATGGAGCACAAGCCCGACCCGGTGCAGGAGCTCGGCGGCAACCCGTTCCGGGCGGGCGAGGGCGTCGATGGCAACGTTTGCCTCGACGCGGACCGGATGGGCCCGGGCAACCAGAACTCGGCCGGTATCCGATCCGATCAGGCGCACCAGACCATGCGCGGTGCGCACGGCGCCGGTCGCGGCTTCAGGGGTTGCCTTGCCCGAAGGGATCACCAGGAAGTCGACCAGTCCCTTTTCGGGTGCCGGCCGCACAAAGACACGATCGACCTCGGGAAGTTCAGACAGGTAGCGGCCGAGATCGCGCAAGGTCACCGGCCGCCCTGGAAGTACCTCTGAAGGCGGGAACAGCCCCAGACGCCGCGTATCGAAGGTATCGTCAGCCCGGGTCAGCAGGTCGCGCACCGGGTGATCGGCACGGTAGGCAACCTCGGTAGCCGCATAGAGGGTCTGTTCCAGAAGGGTCACACCCGGATCGTGAGTATTGAAGTCTGTCCAGCTGTTGCCCGACGCGTCTTGCGCCGCTCTGATCGCGATGCGGCGCAGCATGTCGAATGTCAGGGGCGGGGGAAGTTCCTGTTCCATTGCGCCGGCACCTCTCAGGTCACGTCGCCGTCGCGGTCCGGTCCGCCGCGCGAGCCGGACATGGTGCTGTCGAACCACAGCCGTGTGAGATAGTAGCGGATCACCTTCCCGTCGCCGAAATGCGCATTCGACCGGAGCTGGAGCCGGAAATGGTGCCGTTCGCGCGACGCGACCCAGCGCAGCCTAAGCCGGTCGGCATACGAGCCGTACACCGCGGTCTGCGCCTTGATCGGGCGGCGGCGGAATATCCAGTTCAGGAGCGGATTGCGCGGATGGTAGGCATTCATCGCGACGGCGTGGAGCAGCGAGTATCGTCCTTCGTTGCGCTCTCCGCCAACTCCCGCGACCACCTCGAGAACCTGACAGCCGGTTATCGAGGGGGTGATGTCGTGCCAACCGGCATCGGCGGGCACGTTCGGCGTGTTGGCGGAGGTCACGCCGATGCGGCCAGCCATCCGCGCCACCCCATCCACGTCGAGCCGCCAGTCTGGTGCGTCGCGATGGATACCGACCCGCCCGTCGCGGCTGATGCTAAGACCCGACTTCGCGGGGGGCGGTCCGCCATCCTGCGCCGACTCCTCGAGGCCCGGCCCCTGCCGCAGGTGCAGCCCGCCCGCCACCGTCCCGTGTTCCATGACCCATGACGGTTCGGTCGTGCCAAGACCCTGATAGAGGCTCATAAGCCTGAGCGATGAGCCCACCGATGTCAGCATCATCCCTTCGGTTGGGGTCTTGGAAAAACCGTCCTCGACCTGGTTCACTCCGCTGTCGATCAGGTCGCGGAAGTGTTCTGCCGTGGGCAGAGCCCCGTCGCGAAAGTAGGACCTCAGCGTGGTCCGGTCCTGCTTGGTCATTGTGGCCGGGCCTCCTGACCCACGATCAGCATGTCGCCGACCTTCAGGCGCCCGATGCCGCTCTGGCTTGGCGGGATCGTCGCGCTTCGCACCAGTTCGGTGAAGGCATGGTCGCCAGCAGAAATCGGTAGCGCCCAAGGCCGCGAAGGTCGGATGACCGGGCCGTGCGGCCCGCGCCTGTCGGCCTGAGCGGTGTCGGCCAGCACGTAGTGGCCTTCATCGTCGGCCATCAGATGCAGGACCGAGAACTCGGTCAGGGCCTCGATTTCGTCGAGGGCGGCAATACGGGCGCGGAGGCTTTCCACGTCGAGGGTCCATCCGAAGCGCCCTATGGCGGGCGGAGCGGTCCACACGGTGAGCAACCGGTCGATCTCGGCCCGGACACGGACGCTCAGCGCGCCGTCGTCACGGAACCGCTGGAAACGAAGCGACAGGCGTACGCGCAACCGGTCGAAGGCCGGGTTGACGACATCCAGCTGGGCAAAGTCCGGGGCACGATCCTGGAGGAACTTGTGAATTCGATCCAGTGTGCCGCCATCGAACAAGCGTGCCTCCGGAGTCGGCGCCTCGAGGCGTCCGGGCTCGGACAGTTCGAGGCTAAATCCCTTCGGCGGATGCCGGACTACGACGACTGTCGCCTGTCCGGGTCGGGGCCGGGGGTTCTCGCGTGTCAGATGCGGCAGGCACTTGACCATCCAGACTTCGGGAAATTCCTGCAGGACGAGGCGCTCTATGTCCCAAGGAGTAACCGCACGGCCACGATGGCGGAGCCGTTCCGATACCCTTGCACGGAAAGCGGTCTGGTGCTCGGCTGCACGCGGCGCGGCGCGCCGGCCGACCTCGAGCGGCGGCGGCAGCCCGGCTATCGGCTGTTCCAGCGACCAGGTGCGCGAGGCCTCGCCCTCGTCCGGATGCGCGCCATCGGTGGCGGCGGCCCAGACTCCGTTCGTTCGGATCGTGGTGACGCGTGGCAAGTCGGTGTAGCGGCGACTCGCAACGGACACCGCCACCCAGTAGCCGCCCGCAGGCATCTCGGTGCTGTCAGATACCGCATCATCGGGCAGGTCGAGAGTGACCACTCCCGACCGCCGAAGACCGTCGGTCGTGTCCGAGGCGATGGCGTCGGGCGGCAGAGCGGTCCAGCCCGAGGGACCGAGGTAATGCCAGTTGAGCGGCACCGACTGCGGGGCCCGACGCAGGTGCCCAGCGTCGGCAACGTCGAACAGAAGGCCAAGCTGGTTTAGAGCGCCCGGACCCGCGACCTGAACCATCAGCGTAGCAAGGCCCAGGCGAGGCGGGAACAGGGTCGCCTCGCGGCCGGCGCGGGCCGGAAACATCTCCACCCGTCCGAAGGGGCCGACCTGAACCAGGCGATCTCCGGGGCGGGCGGTCTCGGGCGCAGCCAGGTCCATAACCTCCTCGGCCACGTAGCCAAGACGAAGACCCGACGCACGCGGCAACCAGGGCGGCTCGGGAACCGGCCGAGGCGCGATCCGCGGCGGCACCACCGATGCCATGCGCGGAACCAGCCGCGGCCTCATCGCATCGACCATCGCAAACGGATAGCGGGCCTGACCAAACCCTTCTCCACTGCCGGACAGCGTCAGCCGCACCGCTCCCGCCTGCAGTTCGCCGCGCGCACGCGGGACGGCTGGAGGCGTCTTTCCACTGACAGGCAAGGTCTTGCCGGGAATTGGGCTGTCGAGCTCCCACGCGGGCGACAGCCGGCCGGTGGCCGGATCGGCCTCTACCATCGGCACCGGCTTGGGCGACACCATCCGCCAGCCATCGCGCGAGAGATAATCGATGGCGACCTTGGGGTCGGGGCGGTCCATGTCCTTTGGATAGAGGGCATAGCGCGTCGAGAATCCGCCGGCTGTGGCCGGAAGATCGGCCCAGTCAAGCCCCAGGCGGATCGCCGTCACCGGCTTGCGCGCCATTTCGGGTGCGGCGACGATGAAGGTTGCGCCGTCAATCGCACGGGCGCCGAAGGGCATGAATGTCTGATCCGGCGCAACAGCGCCATCGTCATTGAAGGCAGCGAGCCGCGTCAGACCTTTGGTGCTGACACGCAGCCGCAGCCGGGCGATGCCATATCGCTCGAAGAACGACACCGGGCAGATACGGGCGTCGGGTGCGTAACGCAGGCTGAGGACCGGTGCTCCCAACGGGTCCGGCACCGTGCCGGCGGGCGGTGGCGGCACCGTGATCGCGGATCGGTCCGCCGGGAAGGCGAGGCGCACCCGGAATCCGGCCCCTCCTTCCGGTCCGGCACCCGGCAGGAGGCGGAGTGTCGACGGCAGGACCGGACCTCCCTTGCCGGAAATGGTGACGCTGAAGGCATCGGCGAAGTACTTCTGGAAAACGTCGGCCGGGGTGAATACGAAACGCCCGTCCTTGCGGGAGAGCGACTCGAGCACGACACTCGCCTGGCCTGCAGTGCGCTCTCCAGTCAGGACCGGGCGCGCGGCGTCAATGCGATCCGACAGCATCGTCCAGTAGTCGCCATCAGGCCAAGGGGCGCCTTCGACGACCGCCAGCGTCACGATGCGGCCCAAGAGGACCCTCAGTCCTGCCGGGTCGAGCATCAGCCCGGCAATTACTTCCAGGATCAGACTCATCGACGGCGCAACGCGCCGGAGGCGCGCCTCGTCGGTGATCCGAGCGGCAAGAACCGCGGCTCCTTCGTCCAGGCTTTCGAAGCCGCAGACGGCGATTAGGTCAGGGTCGGCGCGAAGCTCCAGAAGGACATTCGGATCGGGCCCATCCCCGGCAGGCGGCACCCCGATCGTGTATGCCCCGGTCTCGACATGCGAAGGAAGTGTCGAGGCGCGTTGCATCTCGATCCCGACCTCGATAGAGCGGTCGCCTTCCGGCAGATCGAACATCGCGCTGGACAAGTCGAAGCCGATTTCGGGCTGCGGCAGGTGCGGTGCAGTGAGCAGGCCCCGATCGAGAGGCTGCTGCGCGGCGGGTTCGAACGCCGCACGAACACCGGTAATCGCACCAAGGGTCGCATAGAGCGACACCTGGGGGTCGGTCTCATAGGTGATGACGGCGGTCGCGGCGATGCGGGCGGGCGAGACCACCGCTTCTGTCTCGGTCGCGAAACGGCGTACCCGGCCGTCGGCGGCGCGGACAACAAGTCCGGTCGCCACGGGCAGACGCAGCATCCTTGCACCCGGTGGAAGATGGACGAGCGCCCGCTCGATCGCGGCCGGCGCGGGTGCCTGGCCCAGCATGTCTCTGTAGTAGAAGGCAAGATGCCGCCTTGCGAACAGGTTGATCCGCGCTTCGACCGCAACAAGGGCCTGCAGCTCGGCAAGGATCAGACCAAGGGTCGGGTCAATGCTGCGCTCGGAAAGTCGCGCCTCCAGAACGCCTGCGGCAATTGCCCGGAGCGAACCCAAGGCGTTGACGATCCGGCGGTGTTCGGTTCGGAGCCCTGTGCGGCGGGCACGGGCAGCCAGTGGGGCGCGGATCTCGGCTGTCGCGCCCGGGGTTGGGGCGACCTCGGCTTCCATCTGCGTCAGGGTCTCACCCTCTGCGACGATCGTCGCCCTTCGGTCCAGTCCAAGCCGCGTCTCGAGCCGGTCGAGTGTCTCGACAAAAGCGGTTGGCCGCGCCGCCCTGAGCCTCGCGAGCCAGTCGCCCAGCTGGCGCGTCAACGCGCCGAGGAGAGCAACTGCGTGCGCCTCGTCTTCGTCAAGCGCGACGTCGAAGGCGTGCTCTTCGGCCTCGATGTCGAAGGCCAGCACCTGCGCACAGATCGCGGCGGCCTCGCCGTGGAACAGACGGCTCCATGGTGGCGGCGCAGTTTCGACCAGACGCGCCAATGCTGGGGCGAGGGCTGCCGGACAGAGCATCGGCCCGTCGCCAGCCAGCGCGAGCGGGATCCGTGCGGAACCGGACGACCCCATCGAGGTGCGCATCTCAGACCAGCTTCGTACCACCTTGTCCCTTGCCCCGAGACCGCCGACTGGCGGGGATGCTCTGACAACCACCGTCGCGCCCGCGGGCGGATCGGAACCTGGTACCGGGAACACTGCAAACCCTTGCGTTCCCCCGATTGATCCTTGCGCATGGATCGTCCTGCCGCAAGGAAAAGCTATCGTATAAGTTGCTTAGCCGTCATCTGAGTTCAACGCTTGGAGGTTCCGCCAGCTCCATCTCGGGAATGTCCGGAAGTTCGGGGAGCTCGATGATGCCTGACAGGTCTGGCAGTCCCGGAGCATCCTCCGCGGGCATGCCGGCAGCAGTGGACAATGCCGTTGCCTCGGCATCCGCCGTGGCTGCTCCAGACACGAATACGGCGGTCAGGGTGCCGGTGTCCCCAGTGACAGCGAGGATGCCACCCAAGCCGGTTGGAGGGCCGGGGCGCAGCTCGCGCGCGAAGAGAGAGGACTCGAAGATCGAGCTGCCCGGCGCTGCATCGGACCCGAACAGCGGTACCCGCTTCCCAGCCCCGTCAAAGAGGGTAAGGAGACCTTGCCCGCTACTGACCACCCGAGGTCCGCAGAGGCCGAGGCGTGTCCAGCGCATCGAGGCAAAGGGCAACGCCGGACCCGAGATGCTTTGGAGCCCCCAGGCCGAGAATTCGGTGCGGCCCGAGCCGAAGCCGACAGCGGCCCGGAACCGCCCGCGCGCCTCGGCCACGCGTGTCGCCCCATCCGGGTCGACGACGGACCACAAGACCCGGATCGGTCCCTCCGCAGTCAGCCTTCCCTGCCCCGGCACCTCGACTGCGGTGGGGCTGAGTCCCAGAACGAGGGCACCCGCAAAATCGACTTTCTCGGCGCGATAGCGGACGTCGTAGGCGGCTGGCAGACTCTCGGCACTGCCGAATCCCGGGATCGGCACCAGTTCCGACCGCCGGCTGCCCTCAAGCCGACCGTCGTCCTCAGGCGAGATTCTCCTTATGCCGGTCTCGTCCACAGAGATGTTGCGCGGAAGCGGAACGCGGGAAGGACGGCCGGTGACATAGAGCGCCTCGGCTCCCGGCGCAGCAACCGGCGTGCGCAGAAATGCACCAGTCATCCTCCGCCCCTCGCGCGGGCTGATTTCGCAAGGAAGCGATGGTCCCAGTCCCAGAAAGTCGACAAGCTTCGACTCCGCGAGCCCTTCCGCGGCGCCCTGCAGGACCGACTTGCATCCGGGCAGCGCGAGCACCGCCAGGAGCACGGCCGTGCGAAGCGCATGGTTGGCAAGCCCTGTCACCAACACTTCTTCCTCCGCTGAAGGCGCCGACCGAAAGGGCAGGGCATCTCGGAGGACCTGTCTGGGACAAGTGCAGGATCTTGCCAGCGCAACACCCGGCCGGGAGATTGCAGATCCCCGGCGCCATCGGGCAGACGGGGGGCGGCTGGCAAGGCATGGCAAGTACCCTTCGACACCGCGGTCACACGCCCGCTCATGCCGCAGGAAGCTGATCGGCTCGCACCAGAGTACCTTCCTCGATATAGAACGGAAACACGACGTTATGCCGTGAGTTCGTCTCGACGATGGCATAGTCGAGCTGCACCGTCAGCTTTCCCCCAGGCCAGTTGCTCGCGCTGACTGACACCGAGGCGAGCCGCACGCGGGGCTCGAAGAACAACACGGCGCGGGCGATCGCAGCTTCGATGGCGGCGCGCGTGGTGCCGTTCATCGGCTCGAACAGGTAGTCATGCAACCGGCAGCCATAGGTCGGGTGCATCACGCGTTCGCCGGGCCGGGTCGACATCAGGATGCGCAGGCTCTCCTCGATGTCGTCCTCGGCCTCGACCAGAAGCGCGCGACCGTCATGCGGGTCGAAACGGGGGGGGAAGTGCCAGCCGCGGCCGAGGAAAGCGGGATCGCTCGACATGGGTCAACCTCCGATCATGACTGTGGGAAGGCCAAGCACGATGGTACCGCCATGCGCACAGCTGTCGCCCAGCCGCGCCGCGGGCTTGCCGCCGATCATCACGGTCGAGGACCCCTTCACGATCGAGTCGGGAGGTCCGACACAGACGCAGTTGTCGCCCAGCACCGCGGCCGGAAGTCCGCCGATCATCACGGTCGGAGCCCCAGGTCCCACGACCGGGCCTCCCACGTGGGGGACGATCCCGGTCACCATCGGGCAGACGTGCATGTCCGTGAGGCGGGCAGCGGGTGGCATGGGCGTCTCCTCCAAATCTTATCAGTTGATCATCACCATCGCGCCCTTGACCGTGGTCTGCCCCGAGGCCGACAACTCGGCCGAGGCATTCCCCTTGGCGGTCAACTGGGCATTCGCGGACAGCTCCACATTCGTACCCTTCACCGCAACGTCCCCTCCCGAGGACGATATCGTCACGTTGCCGGACGCCTTGAGGTCGAGCGTACCGGTGCTTTCCACCGTCACGCCCGAAGAGGTCATCTTTACGCTGTTTCCCGTCAGGTCGACGAGCGAGAGTTCCTTGGCGTCGTCGTCGAGGGTGACCTTGTGGCCGCCGGGCGTCTCGACGGTGATCACCTTCTTCTCGTCATCGAAGGTCACTTTCAGACCCGATTTCGTCTGAATCAGCTTGATGAAGTTGTCGTTCGTCGCCTCGGCACCGCGCGTGTTGTTGCTGCCGTGGACAGAGCCGAGGATCACCGGGGCCGTCGGGTCCGATCCCAGGAAGCCAAGGATGACCTCGTCGCCGATCTCTGGCAGGAACTGCAGGCCCATTCCTTTGGTCGCATAGGGCGCGAGGTAGCGCGCCCAAAGCTGAGGGGCCGGATCGCCCAGAAGCGGCGCCGACACCTGGATGAGGTTGGTGTCCGCCAGAACCGCTCCATCGCCGCCGGTCAGGGCGACGACCGTAGCAGGCACAAGGCCTTGCACGGGCGCAGCAAGGCCTCCAGCCATGGGTCCGCCGGGGCCGAAAACATCCGAGCGCCAATCGGGTGGCAGGCCAAGGTGGGCCGTTGTGGTCCAGCCCGTCGCAGCGTCGATCTCGTGCCGGACGCCGGAGACATAGGCCGTGCCTCCCATACGCTCGCCCACACCGCCGATCTCGATCGTGGTCCCGGGCGTGGCAAGTGTGCTGCCGATGTAGCGTACCGTCCCGCGCATCATCGCTAGCGGCGGACGCTCCGCTCGCGCTTTTGCGACACTGGCCAGGGCGACAGGTCCGGCGGCGTAGGGGGTCATCATCTCGTGAACGCGCGCGCCTGCCGCGGTGACAAGATCGGAGAAGCTAGAGTTTCCCCAGGCCCAGCCCGACGGTTGCTCGGCTTCCTGTTGTTGCAAGGTCGCGTCAAGGGTTGCCGGATCCCATCCGCGCAGCTTGACCGTCTTGACCAGCGGCGCGGTGTCGAGCGCGGCATTGAACTCGATCACGTCCTGACCGACCGTGAGAGTCATGACGGCAGCGGCCGACAGGTCGGGCGGCTTCGAGGTGACCTTGCCGTCGTCCACGAGCAGGACATGGCCATTCCGGTCCGCCAGAAGCCGCAGGAAATCCCAGTCACTGCAATCGTGCTGAACAAGGTCAGCCGGGGGCGCGGTCGTTGCGGCCACTTCCGCGGTCAGGCCAGCGTCGCTGACAATCTTGGAGATGACGTCGCCGTCCTTCTGTTTCTCGAAGACCACCGTGCGCCGCGCGCCGGTCAGCCATGCTACCTTGTCCCGACAGGTGACTTCCAGCATCGGACCGACATCGCCACGGATCTTCAGTCGCATCATCGTCACGACGCCCTTGAACAGGGTCTTGTCCTCACCCCCGCCCCAATGCGCCGCGATCTCGACCGTGGCGCCGGGCTTGAGGGTCTCGGCATCTACAAGCGGGTACTCGCCCGCCGAAATCTCGCCGTCGAGAAACTGGATCACCGCCTCGGGAATTCGATTGAGCGATGCTTCGACCCGGACAGATCGAACGGCAAGCGTGCTGTCGAGGGCGGCCCCATCGGCCGTGATGGTTATGCCGACCGGACCGTCGGCCCCGATGGTGGGAGAGTCAGCCATCAGGCTATCGCATCGGGGGGAAGCGCAGAAGCGTTCCCGTTGCCAAGGCCCGGAACCCGTCAAGGTCATTGAGCCGGGCGATCTCGAGATACTTCGAGGCGTCGCGGTAGATGCGTTCGCACAGGAGCGGCAAGGTATCGCCCGCGCGCACCATCACCACATGCGTGAGGTCGGGGGAGTTGTTGCCTGCTTCGACCGCCTCCATCTCCTCGGTCATCGCTTCTATGAAACTCAGCGACACCTTCGCGCGCAGCGGGGCGCCCTCCGGGTGGAAGAGGTTGTACTCGATGTCCATCGAGGTCAGCCGCCCGTCGAAATCAGCCAGTCCCTCGCCCCATGCGATCCGCACCGGGTCGGGCTCGTGGCTGTCGCCGTTGTAGGCCTGCGCCACGGTCCTCAGCTTCTCGACCTGCTCGGCCACCGTCGTTTCGGCGGCGTCGGGCACTACGCCGGTCCCGTCCAGCGTGAGCGAGAAGCTGATCGTCTCGGGCTCGGCCCGAGAGAACCGCGGAACCGCCTTCGACTTGCCGACCGCGCTGTCGCTCTCCCCGCCTGTGCCGGAGAACTTCGTCTTCATCTTGTGGCTGTAGCTCGACGGGTTGATGGTGGCCGTGAACACGTTCTCATCGCCTGAAAGCGTGCTGATCTGGCCACCGCTTTCTTCGCAGCGGGTGATGGTGAGCTTCGTGACCATGCCGGGGCCTCCCTTCCCTGCGCTTGCTCTTGGCCTCAGCCCTCGCGCAGCCGCCGTTCGACGTCCTCGACCGCGTCGCGAAGCTTGTCGCGAAATTCCCGGCGCAGCGCCTCGACCACCTCGTCGAGCCGTTCGTCGCTCACGCCCGGCTCGCGCTCGGGGCCGCCCGCGCCGAACGAGGCGCGCACGACCAGACTTCCGATCTCGACCGTCATGGCTCAAAGCTTCCTTGTGATGGTGGAATAGGCGAATTCGATGGTTTCGATCGCCAGTTCGTTCTTCATCGCATCGAAACCTCCGACCGACCATTTGACCGGGTAGGCATTCGTCACAGACCAAACCGCCGCCGGAAGGCGGAGCGCATTGTGCAGCGTGATGACCATGTCCTTGGTCTTGATCGGCTCGGACAGATCACCTTCCAGGGTCGACTTGCACCACAGGACCAGCCCGCTCATCATTGTCGTGATCGCGCGCTTCAGCTTGAGCGTGCCGTGAGTGGCCGGCACCGGCAACGCGTGCCGGAACCGGTTCTCGCCACCCTCCACGAGTTCCTCTGTCCGCATCTCGACCTCGAGCCCGCTGGCCTCCTGAAAGGCCATGTCGGCAACTGGAGGCACGAAGCCGAGAAACACGACCGAAAAGTGGAACGCGACTGGCGGTGCGAAGAGGTCCGAGACCTGCATCAGCCGTTCTCGATCACCAATCCTTCGTGTGCGATCTCGATGCTCTCGACCGCGACCTCGTTGCCTTCGGCTTTCAGGTCCGTCCCCGTCACCTTGACCGGGAAGGCGTTCTGCACCTTCCAGACCATCGTCGGGTTGGCACCCTCGTCAAGCAGCGAGATCGTCAGCGCCTTGCGCTTGATCGTGTTCATCTTGACCTCGGCGAACCAGTCGAAGATGGCGTTGTCCTTAACGAACACGCCCTTCTTCATCGTGATGTTCCCGAACTTCATCATGCCGGGCATCTTCACGGTCGAGAACACCGGGCTGTTGCCGGACCGGTATTCGATCGGCTGGGTCTCGGCGTCGAGGCCGGAGACCTCCTGGAATGCAAGTTCGGTGTCGTCCCACTTCACCTGGAAGTGGAACTTCGGGAGCGGCCAGATGGCCTGCGTCTGGGCGGAACCGTCGTCAGCCATGGGTTATCTTCCTTCCAACCTTACGATTTCTGCATCTGCTGCATGAAGGTGATCTCGATGAATTCGGCCGGGCGGACCACTGCCACCAGAACCGTGATCCTCAGGATCCCTTCAAGGATGTCGACGGGCGTCATCGTCTCGCCGAGGCCGACGTGGACGCTGAAGGCGTCGGCGGGCGAGCTGCCGGCAAGACCGCCCTGCTTCCAGACAGAGGTCAGGAAATTCTCGATCATCGAGCGCATCGTGACCCAGGTGCTCGCGGTGTTCGGCTCGAAGACGTAGGCCTTCGAAGCGAGCCGAATCGACTCCTCGATCATGATCATCGTGCGGCGCACGTTGATGTAGCGCCAGTCCAGGCTGTTGCCGTCAAGCGTGCGCGCACCCCAGACCAGCGTGCCCTCGCCCACGAAAGGACGGATGGCGTTGATCGACTTGCCGGTGGTCGAGACGTTGAGGTTCTCCTGCTCCTCGTGGTTGATGTTCACCTTCGGCGCCACGACCGAGTTCAGCGACACGTTGGCCGGTGCCTTCCACACGCCGCGCGCGCTGTCGACCATCGTGTAGATGCCCGCCATCGCCGCCGCCGGCGGCATCGCGTTCATCCGCTTGGTGATGGCCTCCATCACGTCGCCGTACAGCGGCACCACGGCGCGCAGCGTCTTGTCTATGCCCTCCGGCGTCGGACCGTCTGTCACGATCTTCGCAAGCGGTCCGCCGGTGACGATCACTTTCAGCTCGAAGGGGCCCGCTGTCGCCTCGGCGACTGCCAGGGTGTAGCTGGCTGTTGCCTCGGGGCCCGGAAACTCCGGGTCGGGTGTGAAAGTGACCTTGCCCTTGCCATCTGCGGTCCAGACCCCGACGCCAGGCTGTGTCAGGGTCTGGCCTTCGGCGTCGTCCGCACCCTGCAACTTGAGAGTCTTGAAGTCGCCGCCTTCATGGTCGCCCGAGACGTCGATCGGGACCGCGTTCCCGGTGGCGACGGCCGCGATGTCGAGAACCGCGCCGACGACCTCGACCTTGATCTCGCGGGCATCGGTCGCGATCCCCTCCTGGTCCTTCACGATGACGTCGAACTTGCCCACCGGGGTCGTGCCATCGTGCTTGAAGCTGACCTTGCCCTCGGCCAGGTCGGCCTGGGTGAAGCTGGTGATGACGGCTCCACCATCAGTCTTGACCACCTGGCCGCCCATCGCGGCCGCCTCGCCCACCACGTCGTAGGTGATCTTGGCGAGGTCGGTGGTGTCGTCGTCGGTGGCCTTGATGTCCTCCTCGGTGATGATCGTGGTCTGACCCTTTGGCAGGGACAGCGTGAAGTCACCCGAAAGAACCGGCGCCGTGATCCTCTCGATCTCGCGCGCGACCTCTTCGTTGCGGCCGATCGACCGCTTCATCAGCCCGATCAGCTTGCCGCGCGAGGCGGGGTCGATGTTGAGGTAGCTGAACGACCTCGTCGAATAGATCGAGGTATCGACCCACGGGAAATAGGCCGCCCCGAAGTCGAGCTGGTTGATGCCGATGTCGTTGCGGAACACTGCGACCGGGTTACCCAGCGGGTCGCCCTGTGCGAGATGGCCCGCGAAGATGTCGAGGATCGCAAAGCGGTTGCGCATTTCGAATCCGCAGTGCTTCAGCATCGCCTGCTGCACACTCACGCATTCCTGTCGGGCAAGCCGCGTCGCCTCGGGGATGACCAGCATCGTCGGCTCGGCTTCCTTCTTCAGGAGGTCGATGGCATCCTTCATCTTCTGGGCGTCGAAGGCATCGGCCCGATAGTCGCCGATCGAGACGATGTAGCAGGGTCCGCCCCCGTTTTCGAAGAACAGCTTCATCGCCGACCAGAAGGTGAAGGCTGGGCCCTTCTGGACCAGTTCATGAACCTCTGGCCCACGCGGCCCCCTAGTTGTGAAAGTCGCCCTGGGAAGCGGATCGGTCTTTGCAGCACCATCCGCAGACAGGGGCGAAGGACCCTTCAACTCGGCGAAATCGGCGATCTCGAAGGCCGGCTCGGGCGGGCCGCCATAGTGTGCGGCGAACTCGCTCATCGAGGTGATGCGACGCGCCACCATGTGCAGCGACTGGTTTCCGTTCACGGCCCTTTCGGTATAGCCGATGAAGGCCGGCACGGCCGTGGCGACCTGAACAACCGAATTCGGGAAGGCGCTCTTCTCGACGATATAGACGCCAGGGGTCTTCATGTTCGCCATCGGCGGGTCTCCTCTACCACAGGCTCACGTAAATGTCGGATTGCAGGGTCGCGGCTGCCCCCGCATCGGTGACCGGACGCAGTGCAGGTCCGGCCGCAGGCAGTACGGGAATCAGGGTCATTGCGTCGAAGGGAGCCGGCCGCGCTTCCTCGAGGGCGAGGCGCACGACCGGTCGGGCGCGCAGCGGCACGGGCGCGACCGAGCGCAGGACCCGCGCTCGGCGTCCGCCGGGCAAGGTATGTTGGCCAAGATCCTCAAAGTCGATGCGCGCTTCGGCGTCGACGATGCGTATCGGGCCGTCGATCGACTGACCGACGAAGTGATAGGTCCAGAGAGCTTCGACCGCCCGGCATGAAATCCGCACAGACCGCGTTCCCTCGAGCGGCAGCGCCACGGCAAGCCGCGCGAGCCGCCTGTCCGCCAAGCCCCTTGGCTCCGCGTCCGCTGCAGCCGCCGGGGAGAAGGTAAGATCGATGTCGGCAACCCCCTCGGTAAGATCGATCAGCGGAACCAGCGCTCGGCCGCCGGACACCTTGTCGGTCAAGGGGAGCAGAAGGTCGTCGGTCGCAATGAGATCGAGCGTGATCGAAGCCGGCATCTGATCGCCCACCTCGGCGATTACCGCACCGCCGCCGGGCGCCGGACGGAGCATCATCCCATCGCGTGCCAGCGCGGAGCGATCGACGGCAGCCAGCAGCACCGGCGCGGGCCCATCGCCCCAATAGTCGTGAACGACGCTCACGGTCAGGGCGATCCGCCAACTCATCCGCCGGCGCCTTCGTGCTGTCGGGCAACAGTGCGCTCGGATGCGCGGACGGACGGCACGATGCCCCGCACCGCATCGGCATCGACGGTCACGGTGCGCATCTTGAGAAGCACCGAGGGCACATAGCGCCCGCCGAGATTTCCCCACAATTGCCCGATCTCTTCGGCGCGAAGATTCGCGATCTCGAAGGTCAGTTGCTGGAGGCCCGCCGGCATGTCGGGCGCGTTCTGCGGAGTGAGGACCGGGTTTGCCTGGAACCAGGCGAGCGCGAGCGCCAGCAACTTGAGCCCTTCTGCATAGGTGTCGGGGTCGTAGGACGCCGCAAGCATCGCGTAGATGTCGAGGTGCATCGGCGGAAAGGACGCCGCTGATCCGAGACCGACCCCGCGCGATGGCCGGCCTCGCGGCATCTGGTCTTCGGCAATGTTGGCCACGAACAGGCAGAGGCGGTTGCGCGCAATGTCGGCCGGCTTGCCCTCGGCGTCGGTGAGGGGCGCGAGCACCACGAAGTCGTCAGGTGTCCGAAAGCGGCCGGCGAAGTGCCCGTTGAGACGGGAAACCGTCAGGGCCAGCGCCTGGTCGATCATCCGCCAGTCCTCCGGACCGCCCATTCAAGCGTCTGTCCACGGCGGCCTCGGGTCAGGTGGCTTTGCGCCATATCCGGTGCTCATCGATTTGGCGGCGGAAGCCGCAGGCCACGACTACGACGCAGTCGCGCAGAAAGTGGGGCAATCGCACTGGGGGAACCGCAACGACTTGAAACAACCACAGTTTGTATGGTTCTGGCAAGCCTGCTGTCGGGTCTTCCGTCAGTCGGGCGAGATGCTCCCCCCTCCCAGGTGCCGCTCTACCCTCTCACGCCAGTCAGGTTGTCGTATCTGACCGATAAGTGCGGCGTCGATCGCACGCCGCAAGTCGGGCCTGCCTGGGGTGAGTCCCCAGCCGAAGGGGTCGTTGCGGTAGATCACCGGCTCGACCCGGATCCGTCCACCGTACCGGCGACCCCGCTCGTGCCAGGACAACGCTGCCCAGTCGCCCAGCACGGCATCCGCACCATCTTCAAGCATCGCATCAATTGCATCGGGAAGATGAAGGACAAGCACGCAGCCAGGTTCTCCGGGTGGCAACGGCGTTCTCGCACATGCCATTCGGCCGCCGTCGGCACGATAGAGTTCGCCCAGGAAGGCCGCCGCGGTCGAACCCTCGACTGCTGCAACCCGCATCTTCGGCAGGTCTTCGGATGGGATGACGGTGCCCTGCCCCAGTGCGGAGACAAACGAGGTGGTCAGAACCCCCAGGAATGCTGCCGAAAGCAAAGCGCCCGAGATCGCCATGAAGATCTCCAGCACACGCCCGGATACCCCGGCCGCGCGATCGCTGAGGCCTTTCAGGCCGAGCGTACGCTCCACCGCCTCCGCGAACGAAGCACCGAACCCGGTCAGGCCGCGCCCCGCCTCGCGCTCCGCGGCGTCGTGCAACAGCCAGCGGATGAGCAGCGCGAGGATAAGGTTGAAGACGAGGAAGGCAACCACCGCGCGCAGGGTACCTTCGTGAAACAGGCTCGAAAAAAGAGTCTCGATAGCGTGCTCGAACGCGAGGACGCCCGTCTCACGGTCCGCGACGGTTAGTCCCGAGAGAAAGTAGCTCTGGGAGAAATCGTAGAGCGCCATGCGTTCGGAAGTGATCGTCAGCGGCGACACGACCACGTCGAGATCTCCGCGTGCAAGTGCCTGCCCGGCTGCATCGAGCGAGTCGCATACGACGTACTCCGAGTCGAGGATGACCCCCCGCCGGATCAGGTCGCGTTCCACACGTTCCCAGAGTTCGATCGAGAGGCCGGACGGCGGATCGTTGTCCGCGATCACGACAAACGGTGGAAACTGGCGGATGCCCACCGTCAGGACATCGGGATCGGCCGAGCCCGAGCAGGCCGGTGCGTCGGACTGGGCCTCACTGGGCGTCGCGGCGAGGGATGCAACGACGATCCCTATGCACCACGCGAGCAAAAGTAGACCGGCGCCGCGGCCTCCGATCAGATCTCGTGCGGTCATTTCCGGTTGGCGCGCTCACCCATGACATCGGCTTCATGCTCGAGAGCGGGGCTGTCGTTCACGGGCGTCCCCGACACATCCGTTGTCGGCTCCACCCGGCCCTGGGCCTGCTGAACGACATGCCAGGCCTCATGGGGGAGATGCTCCTCCTGCCCGGGGGCGACATGGATGTCGGTACCCTGTGCAAAGGCGTGGGCATTGAGTTGGGCTGGTCGGGAGGATTGGTAGTGCACCTTCACGCCATCCATGCCAACACCTGAAAGCGACTCGATCCCGGCCCGCAGCCGGCCGGGCAGGCCACCGGCAGTCGTAGCGGAGTCCTCGCGCTGCACCGGCTGCTGAAACCGCCCTTGCAAGAGCTCTTCTTCTTCCATCGCGAGCTGGGCCGGATCGTAGAACCGCCCCTGAAGTGGCTCTTCCTCTTCCATTGCAGCCCGCTGCGCGGTTTCGCGGAAGCGGCCCTGAAGTGGCTCCTCGTCGTCCATACCGACGCGTTGGGCCGCTTCTCCAAGAGCCCGAAGACCAAGCACACCGGAGCTGCCATCCGCCTTCCGCTGGAGCGCTTTGAACAGGTCCGACTCCGGGCCGGGCCGACCGCCCGCATCACGGGACGACCCTGCCGGTCTCGGTCTGTGGTGGCTACGCTCACCGGGCACGATCTGGGCCATGGAACTCTCCTGAAGGCATATCCCCTCGGATGTACAAAACCACAGGTTGCGCATGTCCGGCAAGGATCACGTTCGAAGGGAGGCCTGACTGCTGAATGGACCGACAGTCGAGACAACGGCGGTCGCGCCCCGGATCTGCCCACATCACAATGGAGTACCAACACCCAGGGGGCAGGCGGTATCTGCCCATTCTGACCGGAAGAGACGTTCCAGCCTGTCAGGTGAAAATGGCCCCTTCGCCGAGGTCGGTGTTTCGTCTCTTCGGTGCTTCCCAGGTGCTCTCAATTGCGACCCGAGTGCCTGGCGAAGGACTGGGGCGCACCTAGACTTTTAGGCGCTCTGCGGAACTGAAGTCGCCCGTTGACTTCAAGACCAGGTCGCAGAGAATGAGAGAGACAGGTTTTCCGGAACTAGGGGCACCTCATCTCTCAGAAAAGGTGAAGACTGCCCTTTGGCGTGGCGGGGTCGGAGATAGCCGTGTCCGACTGCCTGACATACCGACCATTACCCAGCCTATCAGCCAGGTCACGCAGATTTATGGAACTGACGAAGGGGGAAAGGTCGATATGCTGGCCAACTGGAAGCTGGGAAGCTACCTTTAGGAGAATACTGTGGAGCTGCTCGAGTGACTGGCGCAACAGATCCACACCCTGCGCCTCGAGGCGCAACTCGTGCATCTCCTTGCCCTTGTTTCCGGATCGTGAAGCACTCACGGCCTCGCCAAGATGATGGTCGAGATCGGCCGCAAGCGATGCCAGTATCTCCAGCTCAACCGCATATCGCTTCAGGAACTCGTTGAGTTCAACCGGCACGCAACACCACTCCCCAGCG
Organism: uncultured Rhodobacterales bacterium; assembly: GCA_964579325.1. Classification (GTDB taxonomy): domain Bacteria; phylum Pseudomonadota; class Alphaproteobacteria; order Rhodobacterales; family Rhodobacteraceae; genus CAZOHN01. The sequence continues at coordinate 42,898 of CAZOHN010000001.1, read as the reverse complement.
GCTTCGCTCATAGCGCGCCCACAACCTGCTCGATGCTCTTCTTCATCACAACTGGCGAGAATGGCTTCATGATGAAGTTGTTCAGGCCCAGCTTCTGCCCTCGTTCAATGATCTCTCGATCCGCTCGACCGGAAATCAGAATGAAGCCTAGCTTCTGTGTTGAGCGGTTCGTTCGAACCGCTTCAAGAAGCTGAAGGCCATCCATAGCTGGCATGTTGTAGTCTGAAATGATGAGATGCACCGGACTAGCAGTGATCTGCCTGAGTGCCGACGCACCATCATTGGCCGTATCGTAGTGCTTGATTCCGATTTCATCGAGCGCCTGCGTGATCAGGCCACGACTTGTAGACATATCGTCGACGACCATGATGCGAAGTGAGTTCTTCAGTGACATCTTGAGCTTCCTACCTTGCGTAGTGAACTTCAGGAGCGGAATGACCACGATAAGCAGATCGCGCTCGAATATAACTTGTCACGCCATCACTGAGGAACAGTTCGGAACATTCGGATGATATTCGCTCGGAGTGACCGATGAATAGATGTCCATCGGCCGGAATCACTTCGGCGAACCTTCGCCAGAGCCGATTTCTGGTTTCTCCGTCGAAATAGATTACAACGTTGCGACAGAATACGACATCGAACTGCCCGCGAAACGGCCACGGCGCCAGTAGATTCAGGACCCGAAACGCAACAAGGGATCTGACCGACGGCCCGACTTCCAGGCGATCACCCGCCGATTTCTGGAAGTACTTCTCTGCAATCTTCTCCGGAATCGAAGTGTTTGCCTGATCTCCGTAGGAGCCCTTGATTGCCGTTTCCACGACTTCCGGATCGATATCGGTTGCCAGAATCCTCAAGTCGAGTGCCCCGGCGTCGGGACACATGCCAAGGACCGTGGTCGCAATGCTGTAGGGCTCCTCGCCCGTCGAGCACCCGGCAGACCATATCCTCACGCGACCGCCGCGACGTGCCCGCTCCAGCAGCGGAGGGAGGACGAGTTCTCGCAGGCGAGTGAAGTGATGCTCCTCTCGAAAGAAGCGTGTCACGTTGGTGGTCAAGGAGGAAATCATCCGGTTGAGTTCCTCTCCGCCTTCCGAGTTCTCGACAAGGTCAAGGTACTCGGAGAACGTCCCGATCCTGAGCTCGCGTAACCGACGCGACAAGCGCGACAGGACGAGCGCCTGCTTGGAATCCGCCAGACAGATCCCGGAAGTGGCATGTACGAGCTCTGAGACCCGCCGATACTCTTCCTTGGAGATTCCGAAGCCCTCACTGGCGTTGGAGAGGGCACGAGCCTCGCGCATCAGAGTCCATCCCCGAGCGGAATGATTCGCTCGAGTTCGATGAGGCGAAGGAGTCGGTCCTCTATGGCAATCACTGCTTCCACGAACGCCTTCGCGGTCCCGGAGACTACATCCGGAGTCGGCTGAAAATCCTCGACGTTGACATTGAGGATGTCGTTCACGGCATCGACCAGGAGCCCCACCATGCGGCTTCCGATCATGGTGATGATGATGACATGGCGGGGATTGGGCTCGGTGGCGCCAAGACCAAGACGTTCTGACAGATCGACAACGGGTAGGACCGTTCCTCGAAGGTTCATCACGCCGCGAATATACGACGGAGAGTGAGGAAGGACGGTTGTAGGTGTCCATCCACGAATCTCGCGGACGGCGTCGATGTCGATACAGTAGTCCTGCTCCGCAACCCGGAAGGAAACGATCTCGCGCCGAGCTGAGGATCTCAGAATAGCGGCTTCGGACATCATGCTGCTCCAATTGCTAAAGCGCGGCGGGTAGCCATTTCCATGTCAACACCATCTGTGAGAGCTTCGGTATCGATGATCAGCGCAATCCGACCATCGCCAAGGATTGTGGCCGCGGCTATTCCCGGGATTCGATCATAGTTTGCCTCGATTCCCTTGATTACGACTTCACGCTGATCGATGATCCTGTCCACGAGGAGTGCGGTCCTGCGACCGCCTTCGCTCTCGATCAGAAGCATGATTCGCCCTTCGATCTCCATTGGACCGCTGTTGAAGCCGAGGCTGTGCGCCAGATCGACAATGGGGACGAACCCACCTCGTATGGCAAGGAAATGCCCATCGGAGCCGATCTGGTGGATCTTTGACATTTCGGCCTGGAGGGTTTCCTGGAGAGCGCTCGTCGGAATGACCAGCGTTTCTCCCTTCGCTTCGACGACCATGCCTTCAATGACGGCGAGGGTGAGGGGAAGGCTGATTGTGACGGTGGTGCCAAGACCTGGTCGCGAACCGATTGCCACGCGTCCGCCCAGAGCATGGATCTCGCTTCTCACGACATCCATTCCGACACCGCGACCTGACAGGCTCGATACCTCCGTCTTTGTCGAGAAACCGGGAAGGAACAGGAGATTGTCGATCTCGGAATCCGTCAACTCCTTGTCGGCGGGAATCAGTCCTTTCTCGATGGCCAGGTCGCGGACCTTGGGCCGATTGATTCCTGCGCCATCATCCTGGAGCTCGATCACTATGCTTCCCGAACGATGATTGGCGGAAAGTGTGACCGTTCCTTCCTCGGATTTTCCTGCTGCGCGCCGTTTTTCGCCTGACTCGACACCATGGTCGACAGCGTTCCTGATCATGTGTGTGAGGGGGTCAGCAAGCCGCTCAATCACGGTCTTGTCCACCTCTGTCGACTCACCGATCGTAACCAGACGAATGCGCTTTCCGGCCATCTGACCCGCTTCTCTCGCAATGCGCGCCATCCTTTGGAACAATGGCTTCACCGGCTGGGCGCGAATGGCCATGATCCGCTCCTGCATCTCGCTGGACAGCTGCTTTAGCTGGGCAAGAGAGGCGTCGACCGAATTTCCCGGCGGAAGGTTAACTTCGGCGATCGACTGGGCAAGCATCGCCTGATTGATGACAAGTTCCCCGACGAGGTTGATGAGCCGATCGACCCGATCGAGGTCCACCCGGATAGTTGTCTTCGCTGCAGCGGCCGGGCCTTGGGACTGCTCTGCGGCTGACGGGTCCTGCTGGTCCATCGTCGCCTTCGAGACCACCCGGAGTCCGGGCTGCGCAGTAGCGTCGGTCGCAGCTGACTCTTGAATCTGAGGGCCGTCTACCTGATCCGGCACGCCCGGCGAGAGCGCAGTATCGGAGTCCAGCGCTAGCTCCAGATTGGGGGCAACTTCCAGGTCCCGGATCTCAAGCGTACAGGCATCCACAACGAAATCGAAAATCTCGCGGACACGATCAGCCGGGACGTCCGTCAGAAGACGGATCTTCCAGGAGAGGTAGGACTCACCCCAGGCCATCTGGCCAAGAGGCGGCAATCGGCTGGCATCCAGTTCGGACGTGACCTCTCCAAGGGCGTCAAGGGCCCGCAGGAGGAGAACAGGGTCGTTTCCCGTGGCGTAGAGAGCCCTGCTTGGCGCGAACTCGATCAGGTATCCGCAAGCCCCTGCATCCACCTCGGGGGCCGGTGGGGGTGCAGTCTCGAAGTCCAGCGTCAGTGGGACAAAGGAGAACGCCGCTTCCGTTGCATCCGCTTCCGACGCGCCGCCTTCACCGGTCAGGGCCTCCAGTTCGCTGAGAAGCGCCCTGCTCGCAGCAGGATCAATGGTCTCGTCGGCACGTGCCGCAGCGATCAGGTCCGCAAGCCGGTCGCCGGATCGATGGAAGACCTGCATCACCTCGAAGTCGGGCTGCAGTTTTCCCGCCCGCAAGGCATCAAGAACATTCTCGAAACCATGGGCGAACTCAACAACAGCGTCGAGCCTGAAGGCCGCAGCTCCTCCCTTGATGGAATGCACCGCCCGAAAGACAGCGTTCAGCGTTTCCTTGTCCCGGGCGCCCGCATCCATGGCAACGAAGCCATCCGACACCGCCTCGAGGAGGTCGTCGCATTCCTGGAAGAAGCCTTCCTTGATGTCGTTGTTCGTCGCCATGGGTACCCTCAGGCCGCGGTTACGAGCTGGATCGCAGAGATCAGCTTGGTTTCGTCGAAGGGCTTCACGATCCAGCCGGTTGCGCCGGCAGCGCGCGCGCGCGCCTTGAGTTCCGGGGCACTTTCCGTCGTGAGAACGAGTATCGGGAGAGCCCGGAACTCTCGCTGACTGCGGATCGCCTCGATGAATCCGAAGCCGTCGAGGCGGGGCATGTTGATGTCCGTGATGATCAGATCCGGCATTGCGTCCTTGAGACGGGCAAGGCCATCCTCACCGTCCTCGGCAAGGAAGACTTCGAATCCCGCCTCGCTGAGAGCCTGGTCCAGTAGGCCGCGCATCGTGCGGGAATCGTCCACAGCTAGCACTCGGATTGTCATTGTACGGCGTCCTGTTCGAAGAAGGTGTCGGGCGGGACCCCAAGCAGTCGCAACGAGTCCGTGAAAGCCGGCGATGAGCCAGTCAGGCGAAACAGCACCCCGTCGAGCTGCCATTGAGTCCGGGCCGCCATCAGTACCTGGAGACCGATGGCACCAAGGTGCGTGACCTCGCTCGCATCGACCTCGATCGGGCTGTCGCGAAGGTGCTCGAATGCCTCGGAGAGTTCATCCGCCGCCGCGTAGTTCATGCGTGCTGGCAGGCGCAGAGTCCGCGAGCTTGTGACCGGGCCTGCGGGAGCAGGCTCTGGAGAAGGGGCTTTCTTCTGTGTCATTTCTGGCTCCACCTCCGCGGCGACCTGCTCTCGATGTCCTTCGGTCGGGATAGCCGCTTGAATTTAAGGAAGGGTTACGTCCCACCCGGCGTCGTCAGAACAGGGTGAGCGAGCCTGCGGCGCGAGAGGGCTCCGGCGCCGGACGCGGCGCCACGGCCGTTTCGGCCCCGTCCAGCGCATCGATGAGTTGCTGCTGTGCCTGCCCTGTGTGGGGCCAGTACCTGATCTTGCGGCCGCGGTTCCCGCCAACGCTTTCACCCACGCAGCGAATCCCCTCGGACTGGAGGAACCAGCGGGCAAACTTCACGTTCTCGTCTCCGATGTTCCGCAGCCCGGCGATCATTCGCGCACCTCCGAAGAGCTTGGCTTCGAGGCGCTCGCGCTTGGCTCCTTGCTTGAACAGGTCGTTCAGAAGGCATTCCATTGCATTGACGCCATACCGAAGGCTGTCTCGATCATGCTGCGCGCCGGTCGGGAGGAGAAAATGGTTGATCCCGCCGACTCCCGCGACCGGATCCGACAGGCAAGTCGCCACACAGGAACCGAGCAAGGTCGTAAGCATGTCTTCCGGACGATTCGACACGCGAAACTCGCCCTGGAGGACAACGACCGTCTTCGAGCTATGGGCATTCATGCGCGTATGCTGCCTTTGTTTTCCGACGGCATCCCGCAGAGGCGGAGTATCGCGGGTCCAATTTCATGGGCAGGCAGGACGTGCTGCACCGCTCCGAGTTCGGCGGCCACTCTCGGCATTCCATAGACAACCGAGGATTCGGCGTCCTGCGCCACCGTTCGCCCGCCGCCGCGTCTGATCTCGAGTAGACCTTCGGCACCGTCGCGACCCATTCCCGTAAGCAGAACCCCGATCGTGCGGGGTCCGTGTCGGGCGGCCGAGCGAAACAGCGCGTCGACCGAGGGGCGATGACCAGAGACCTTGTCCGCCTCCACAAGTCGGCAGCGAAGCGGTGGGCCGTTTGCCCCTGCCCGAGAAGCGCCGTCAGACACCTCGAGATGCGCGACATCGCCCGGGGCGAGATATACACGACCCGGTTCGATCGGCGCGTCCTCGAAGGCTTCGGTGACCTCGGACCGGCAAAGTCGCGACATCCGGTCGGCGAGGCAGGACGTGAACGACCCGCGAATATGCTGGACGATCAGTGTCGGCGGGCACCCGGGAGGATAGGTTCGCAGGATCCCCTCGATGACCGGCAGTCCACCCGTCGATGCCCCGATACACACTATCGGCATGCCCTGCCCGGCCGGGGATGCCGACGGTGCCGGAAGGATCGCAGGGGCAGGCAGGGTATGCGGACGTGCGCCACCCGGGGCCGCATTTTTCGGTGTTGTTGCCGCAATCGCCTCGATCTCGGACAGAAGGGAAAACACACTTCGGAAACCGGTCTTCCCGGGATCGGCGGCACCCGGTTGTGTTCCGATACCCTGGTTTGCGACCGCGACTGTTGCCGGAGCCACCGACATTGCGAGCATTGACGCATCCAGATAGGCTTGCACCTCGCGGGAAGGGAGGTAGCGGACGATGAGGCCGGGTCCAGCCGGTCCGAAATCTTGGTGAGCGGGCTTGCCGTCGCAAGTTTCGTCGGACACGACGATGACCAACTTCGGCTGCACCTCAACGATGGTGTCGCGGATACGCCTTGTGAGAACGGCGAGTTCCACCTCGGCAATGCCAGGGACTCGGCGCAGCGCCAGGGCGAACCTCGATGCCCGGAGAGGACTGGCATCGACGAGAAGAATTCGCACGGCCATTTCACACCGCCCCGCACCGACCGGAGTCCGCCGCGCAGCCCTTCCAGGCGGGGCCGAAGCAAGGGGCTTGCACCGATTTCGAAAGGCCGGCTCGGACGCTCATCAAGGTTCCTTTGCTTCAGTGGCGAAAGCCGGGCGTTGAACAGTCCTAGCCGACAGGAATGGACGAACTGTTAGCTCCTCGACAGGATTCATCCCCGGCCGGCGCAAAGGCGAAGGACTGACTGGGACAACCGGTCGAGCGGCACCTCCTCCTCGACTGCTCCGAGCCTCCTTGCCTCCTTGGGCATTCCATAGACGACGCAGCTTGCCGCATCCTGGCCGAGTGTCCGAGCGCCGGCATCCCGCATCTCTTTCAGACCGCGGGCACCGTCGTCGCCCATTCCGGTCATGATCACCCCGACGGCGTTTCGACCGGCATAGCGTGCAACCGACCGGAACAGGACATCGACCGAGGGCCTGTGTCGCGACACGAGCGGCCCGTCGCGAACCTCGACCGTGTAGATCGCACCGCTGCGTCGCAGGAGCGCGTGCCGATTCCCCGGCGCGATCAGCGCGTGTCCTCGAAGCAGGCGATCCCCGTCTTTCGCCTCGCTCACGGTGATCGCGCAGATGCTGTCGAGCCGCTTGGCGAAGGCGGCCGTGAAGGCCTCTGGCATGTGCTGCACCACAACAATCGGCGGGCTGTCCACCGGCATGCCTTCGAGGAATTGCCGGAGGGCCTCGGTGCCACCGGTCGAAGCGCCGATCGCAATGATCGTTTCAGTGGTCTTCAGCATGGCCCTGCTATCTGGCGGCGGAAGCACGGCATCGGCGGTCAGCTTGGCTTCGATCACCCTAGGCCGCAGGGAAGTGAGTCGCGCCTGCGCCGCGGCCTTGACGACATCGCAGACCCTTGTGCGGCTTTCCTCAAGGAACATGCGGACGCCAAGTTCGGGCTTACCGATGACATCCACAGCGCCCGCTGCGATCGCTTCGGCGTAGGTATCGGAGCGGTCGCTGGCAAGTGAGGAGCAGACCACCACCGGGATCGGTGCCTGGGCCATGAGCTTGCGCAGGAAGGTCAATCCGTCCATGCGCGGCATTTCGATATCGAGGATTATGACGTCCGGTCGCTCCAGCCGCAACCGCTGTGCCGCCGCAAAGGGGTCCCCTACCGCCGCCATGACCCTTAGCGACGGATCGGAAGCGATCAGTTCGGAAAGCGTCTGCCGGACCACGGCGCTGTCGTCGATGATCAGGACCTTGTACGGCGTCGTTGCCGCCGGAGGCGGTGAAGGCGAGCGTGCCGTCATCGTTCTTCCTTTCGATAAATGGAAGCGCGGACCGGGACGAGGCCTTCCTGCATCTCGGTGAGAATTTCCGAATGCCCCATCAGGAGATACCCGCCGGGACGAAGGCGTTCGATGACGTTGCGAACGGCGCGAGCACGATCCGCGGCCTCGAAGTAGAACAGCACGTTCCGGAGAAACACGACGTCGACGACCGGCCTGAACCGGGTGGCCGGCTCAAGCAGGTTCAGCCAGAAGAATCGGGCCCTCGACCGGAGTTCCGGCGCGATCCGATAGAGCGCGCGCCCCCCGATGCTCCTGACCGAAGTGGCCGAATGGCGCGCCCGAAGCAGGTAGGCGCGGCGCAGTTCTTCCGACAGCCCGTCTATTTCGCCCTCCTCAAAGAGACCTGTGGACGCCCGGCGCAGAATTCGCCGCGAGATGTCCGTTCCGATCACCTGCCAGGACAGGTTCCCGGGCTGGCGGCGTGCGAACTGGTCGATGACCATGGCGGCACTCCACATTTCCGAGCCCAGGGAACAGGCCGCACTCCAGATCGTCAGCGTCTCGGCGCGGCCGGCGCCTTCGGCCACAAGCGACGGCAGGCCTTCGGTCTCAAGCCAGTCGTAGTGGGCTTTCTCACGGAAAAAGCTGGTCGTGTGAGTGGTGATCATCTCCGCCAGATGCAGCGCCTCGACCGCCCCCTCCGGGCCGTCGAGCCGCGTGACATAATCGGCGAAGTCCGCGCAGCCGAGTTCCCGGAGCCGCCGACCGACGCGCAACTCCAGAAAGCTGAGCTTTCCCGGGTCGATCGAGACCCCGCAGACACGGCGCGCGCGTTCAGCCAGTTCGCGCGCTTCGGGACGTGTCAGACGCGGAACGCCGGTGTGGCGGACGTCAAACGCAAGGGTCATGGCGCCGCTCCATCCTGCTGAATTCGCATCCCGCAATGTTCAGTCAAAGTCGAACGGTCCGGCGATGCCATTGGAGAACAGCCGGTCGATCGCGAGGACGTAGACGAGGCGACCCTCTATCCGCGCGACCCCCTCGAGATTTGAAGCATCCCAATGGCCTGGCGTGCGGGGAACCGGCTCGAACGAGGAGGTCGGCAGACTGCGGACATCGTGCACTTGGTCTGCAATGATGCCGACCGGGATTGCCGGGTCGTCGCCAAGTTCCAGCACGACGATACGCCGGTTACCTTCGCTGCTTGCGGCAAGCAGACCAAGTCGCGACGGCAGGTCGACAACCGCGACGCCCTCGCCACGGACGTCGATCATTCCGATCACATCGGAAGGAGCGTTCGGAAGTGTACAGACGTGCTGGACATCGAGAATCTCGCGGACACAGGCAACGTCGGCGGCAAAGGACTGCCCAGCAAGATCGAACGTTACATAGGTCCTTGCCTCCTCCACCGACGAGACTTCATCGGTCAATGCATCCCAGTACGTCTCGGTGAGGTTGTTGCCCGACAGTGCCGTCGACATCATGCCTCGCTCCTCGCGGTTTCGGTTGGACTGCCCGCCGTACTGCAGCGGGAGACTTGTATTCCAGTTTCAGTAGCGCTCGAAGTCGCTGTCCGAGATCTCATCGGAACCGAGATCGAGCGCGACCCCGCCACCGCGTCCGTACATCTGGCCTCGCGCACCCCTCGTCGCGCTGAGCCTCTCGGCTTGGCCACCGTGGTTCGGGGAGGAGGCCGGAACCGGAAGTCGGACCATCTGGACAGGTGCCGACCCGGTTGACTGGGTTTCCGGCCGCTGGCTGCCACCTTCGTCGTCGCCCAGCGTGAAGTAGCCTATGACCGAGTGCAGGCGACCAGACTGCGCGGCAAGTTCTTCGGAAACGGAAGCCGCTTCGGTCGCGGCTGCGGCATTGCGCTGGATGACGGTATCAAGCTGCCGGATTGCCTCGTTTATCTGATCGGCACCGACGTTCTGCTCTCTCATCGAGGCGGAGATTTCCTGTACCAGATCGGCCGTACGCTGGATGCTGGGGACGAGAGTCTTCAGCATTCCACCGGCCTTTTCGCTGACTTCCACGGTCGTGGTCGACAACTGGTTTATCTCCGACGCTGCCTGCTGACTGCGTTCGGCAAGCTTTCTGACTTCCGACGCCACGACAGCGAAGCCACGTCCATGCTGGCCCGCCCGCGCCGCCTCGACAGCGGCGTTAAGTGCGAGGAGATCCGTCTGCCGCGCGATTTCCCGAATGACCACGATCTTCTCGGCGATGGTCCGCATGGCGCGGACCGCTTCGTCGACGGCTTTTCCGCTCTCCTGTGCCTGTGTGGCCGACTGCGTCGCGATCTTTTCGGTCTGGGCGGCATTGTCGGCACTCTGCCGGATATTCGCCGACATCTCCTCCATGGAAGCGCTGGCCTCTTCCGCCGCGGCCGCCTGCTCGGTCGAGCCGGAACTGAGGTCGCCCGCCGTGGCATTCATCGCCCGCGAGCCCTCGGCAACATTGCGCGCCGAATCCTTCGCTTGCGTGATCACTTCGTGGAGCTTGCACCGCATTGATTCGAGCGCGATACCGAGCGTGTCCTCGTCCGACCGGGGCCGGCTTTCGACCGAAAGGTTGCCGGCGGCGATCCGCTCCGCGTCCACGGAAAGATTGCGCAGGCTGGCGGACATCTCGCCAAGCGCGTCCAGCAGGTCGCCAATCTCGTCCCTCGAGGTCGCCGTGCAATCCGTGTCGAGCTTGCCTCGGGCTACAGCCTGCGCGACGGCAACGCCGCGAGAAAGCCCACGACCGAGGGTTCTCGAAATCAGGATCGCGATGGCAAGGCCGATGAGCAGGCCAGCGACGCCGAGTGTTTGCAGCGCCATCACGCGCCTTTCCCTTTCGGCGGTGATGACGTCGACGATCTCGCCTTGCTCACTGACTTCGCTGTCGATCACCGCTTCGATCTGCGCCAGCGCATTCGCAAAGGTCGCCGTGGCCTCCGCATAGTGCCGATATGCTTCACCCTTGCTGTCGCGCAGCGCCAGATCGCTGATCTCGGCGGTGGTGTCACGCAGGTCCGACCAGAGCGCAATCAGGCCTGCGCCGCCGCGCGAGGCGAGCGCCCTCTCGGCGCGGGCCATGCGCTCTTCCAGGGCCGCGACCTCACGTTCGACCCCTGCCGCGGCGCCCTCTGCAGCATCGGTGCCCATTGCAGCGACCAGTGTCCGCACCCGGTCGACCAGTTCGCCCCGGTACTCCTCCGTGCTGCCCGCTCCGGCTGCCGCCAAGTCGCCGGTCCCGGCCTGCGGAACGGTAGCCAAAGCGTTCGCCACCTGATCGTGAAGGTCGAGGAATCTCCCGCGCGACAGTTCCATCGCGCGGTAGTTCGTTCGCGCCAGGGATGCCTCGCGAACCTGCGCCTCAACCGCGACATAGCTCTCCCAGGTTGCTGTGAACGCTGCAAGTTGATCCAGCACTTCGGGCGCGAGCTTCTGCCGGAGACTTTCTAGCTGCGATGCGATGGTTCCGATCGCCACGTCAGTCGCCACGACTGCCTCATCGATCTGTTCTGGATCGGTCTCGAAGATCGCGTCGTCGATGTAGGTTAGGACAGCGCGCTCGACGGCGAACATGCTCGTGCGGACGGTATCAAGGTCGCGCAGCATTGGCAGCTCGACGAGCACGACACTCTCGAAAGCCTGGGACGCGCGGTTCATTCCGAGCAGGCCGAGCCCGACAGTGCCGGCGATGATCGCGATCATCACGGCGAAGCCGCCGACGACCTTCTGCTTCAGGGTCAGACGCATTTGGTTATTCCTCGCATTCCGGCGGCATCATCGCCACAAACTCGGGACAGGTGTTGGGTTCTCAGGACCGCGGCCGCGGCCGCGGGGTCTGGCATGAGGCGGGCGCCCTGGTTTGACGCGGTGTAGCTAGCTCCGGGCGACGTCATGTCTGGTCCCCCCTGTAGGTGTCGGTGGGACATACGCCGGGCTGAAACAGGGCTTCGCGATCCAGCACCACGACGAGGCGCTCGCCGATCCGGGTCGCTCCGCGCACGTATCGCTCCGGCCAGCGGGCCCCCAGTTCCGGCACCCTGGACAGCCCTGCGGGGTCGATCTCGATTACGGCATCCACCGCGTCGGCGCAGAAGGCGAGCCGCTGGCCCTGTCCATCGATGTCGACTTCGATGACCACGACGCGGGCTTCATCGCCATAATCGGGTGCAACCATGCCAAGTCGCTCGTGAAGGTCGAGCATGGGGACGATGGTGCCGCGCACATTGACGAGCCCGGGGGCGAAAGCCGGCGCATTCGGCACCGGAGTCACGGGAAGCGGGTCGAGGATCTCGTGAATCGCGGTCACTTCCAGTCCGAAGAGCTCGCCGGAGAGCGCCAGGATCAGGATCGACTCCCGGGCCGCCTGACCGGGCTGTGCGCCGGACGGTTGCTGCGAGATGGGCACAGGTGGGTGCATGGTCATTTCGATGCACTCCTCAGGCGGCGGTTCGCTGATGTGACGTCATGCGCAGACGCGCAGCATCACGCGCGATCGCGGAAACATCGATGATGAGCGCAACCGAGCCGTCCCCCAGGATGGTCGAGCCCGAGAAACCCCGAACGTCGCGGTGGAAGGGCCCCAGCGCCTTCACGACCGCCTGATTCTGTCCCAGGACGTCGTCCACGACGAGGCCGACGCGCTGCCCATCCGCCCGTACGACGACGACCCGACGGTCGACACCCGCCTCGTCGGGGCCGCCCAGCCGACCCGCGAGGTCGAGGAACGGCACCAGAGCATCCCGGATCTGGAGGAGGGTGCGGCCGCTCTTTCGTCCGAGTTCTCTCGAGTCGAACTCGACGCATTCCTCGACGGCCGCCAGCGGAATGACGTAGGTCGAACCGGCGATCCGGACGAGAAGTCCGTCGATGATCGCCAGGGTGAGGGGCAGCCGCAGGATCACACGCGTGCCAAGCCCGGCCCGAGAAACCACGTCGATTGTACCGCGCAGGGCGGTGATCGCGCTGAGCACGGCATCCATTCCGACACCGCGTCCGGACACCGCGGAAACGGACTTCGCCGTCGAGAAGCCAGGTTCGAAGATGAGGCGATGGAGTTCGGAGTCCGGGAGGTTCGCATCCGCCGGAATCAGGCCGCGCTCAATCGCCTTGGAGCGGATAGCCGAGGCGTCTAGCCCGGCTCCATCATCCTCGATCGAGATCACGACCTCGCCGACTTCCTGCCGGGCAAACAGGCGGAGCGTCCCCTGCGCGGGCTTGCCAAGCGCGAGTCTAGTGGCCGCCGGTTCGAGCCCGTGATCCACCGAGTTCCGAATCATGTGAACGAGGGGTTCGGAAAGCCGGTCGAGGACGTTCTTGTCGAGTTCGGTCTCGCCACCGCGGGTTTCAAGCCGCACATCCTTGCCGAGCTCCTCCGATAGATCGCGGACGACGCGGCGGAACTTGCCCAGTACGGTTTCGATCGGCAGCATCCGGATTGCCAGCACGCCGTCGCGCAGGACGGTGACGAGACGGTTCATTTCCTCGACGAGGGCGTTGAGAGTGCCTTCCTCGGGATTCGACGCAGCCTGCTGAAGCCGCGAGTTCGCGATGACGAGCTCTCCGAGTTGGTCCATGATCTCGTCGAGCTTGCCCGCCGCGACGCGGACGCTTTCCCCACTCGCCTCGCCCTGGTTTCGGCGCGGGCGGCTGCGACCGGTCTGGGACGCTGTTTCACGAAACTCTCCAGCCACAGCTTCATCGCGCTCCGTTTGGGGCAGGGGAGGAGAAGGCGCAGGTACAGCCCCATTTGCTGCGGCACCTACCTTGGGTGCGGCAGCAGCGCTGTCATCGTGCTGGAGTTGCTCGATCGAAGTCTCTGCATCGTCGGCGAAGATGAAGACCGCCTCGATAGCCGAGCGGGGATGGTCGCTCTGCAACTCGACGATCCAGGCAAGAAGGCTGTCCTGTGGGTCGAGAGCCTCGAGGTCCGGGACATCTCGAGCGTCGACTGCCACCGTCGCACTGCCCAGGCCAACGAGTTCTTCGATCAGAAGATCGGGCCTCATGCCGTTGAGCAGGGCTCGTCGGTCCGGACGGAAGCTGATCCGCCATGTCTTCGTGTCGCGACGGGGAGGCGCGGATCCGTCGCGACCCCCCTCCATGACTGCGACCAAGTCCGCCAGCAGAGCTGCGCCCTGCGAGGAGGTGGTGCGTTCCGTTGCTTCCGGTCCGTCGCCGCCAAGGTCGAGAAGGGTTCCGAGCAGGTCGCGCGCGCGCAAGCCCGCGTCGATCAGGGCGCGACTGACGTGGAGCTTCCCGTCGCGGACACGGTCGAAGGCATCTTCGAAGTGATGCACATAGCCTGAAAGTGTCCGGAACCCGAACATCGCTCCTCCACCCTTGAGGGTGTGCAGCGCTCGAAAGACCGCGTCGACGGACTCGGGATCGGGGTTCGCCTCGAGGTCGAGCAACATCGCCTCGAGGCCGTCGAGAATATCGCGCGCCTCCTGGATGTAGGTCGCGGCACCGGGGATCTCGCTCGACATGCTCACTTCCTTCAGCGCGCGAGCTTGCGGGCCACGGTGACCAGCATGTCGGCGTCGAAAGGCTTGTTGATCCAGCCCGTTGCGCCGGCGGCCTTGCCTTCCGCCTTGATCTCGGGCTTCGATTCCGTGGTCAGCATGACGATGGGCACACCTGCGCCCTTCGGGTCACGCCGGGCATGGCGGATGAAGTCGAGGCCGTTCATCACGGGCATGTTGAGGTCGACGATGACGAGCGAAACGGCCTCGGACTTCAACTGCTGCAGCCCCTCGGCCCCGTTCGATGCCTCGATCACCCGGTACCCGGCGCCACCGAGGGTGAGCGATATCATGTCCCGGATGGCCTTGCTGTCGTCGATCGTCAGAACCGTTCCCATCATACCCTCACACTGTTCGGCTGCTTCTCAGCCCAAGTTCCCGAAACAAGCTTCTGCGCTTGGCCCGTAGCCGGCAAACCGTCCCTGTTGCTCGAGCGTCCGGCGCGTGGCGGCAGCAAGCTGTAGCGCAGGGGCTGTCGCCGACTCACTGGAAAGATCGACCCGAATGGCGACCGTCTGGCCTGCCGTCGCCGCGATGGACGCGAGCACGTCCTGGCGGACCTCGATGGCACCGATCACATCGAGCTCCGCCGGAATCGTGATCAATTCGGCGTCACGTCCTTGGCGGAATGCCATGGCGCATCTTCTCCTCCCAGTCTGCGCAATCGTTCTACCGGATGGCGATTACTGCTTGATTAATCTTCAAGGAGACGAGTTCAGGGCCGTTAGCAGTATCTACAGACTCGTTTGGCAAGCCTTGCTCAGAGCAACGGAGTATCGTGATGCTGGACCGTCAGGAGTCGGCGCTTTCGGGCATTGTCTCCATACTGGAGCACAGGCGTTCGGACGGCATCGCAGCGTTCGGCGAAGTTTCGGATGCGATGGGTGCGCTGAACGCGGCTCTCGGCGCAGTGGGTGCGAGCCTGCATCGCCTCAGTGACATCTGCCGCGACCACGGCGATGTGGAAGGGATCGTAGCGCTGCGCCAATCCCTGGCGGAACTCCGAACGAGCCTTGCCGCGTGGACGGATGCGGGCACCGAGGAGAGGCTTTCTGCGGCACTTTCCGAAGCTCAGCTTGCCATGGATCAGCTTCGGAGGGAGGCGGCGCAGCTGTCCGCCATCGCATCGATGACGGCAATCACGGCTGCAGGAGCCGGAGTTTCGGGAATGTCCGCCTATGTGCACTCGTTGCGCGGAATGACCGCCGCGATGCATAAGAACGCGCAGGCAGTGGCCGAAAGGCTTGCGTCTCTCGGACTGGCCCGTCAGGCAGCGACCGAGACCGCGCTCAAGGCGGACGGCGCCCTCAGGCTGAGCGAGGCCTCGCTTGCGGGCGAGGCTGACGAGCTCGCGGAGACGCTTGGCAAGTCCGAAGCCGTCCGCTCGCGGCTCGATCGGTCGGCCCGGGCCCTGGCGGACGAGGTCGCGAAGGAAACAGGGGCCCTCATCACGTCGATCCAGTTTTCGGATTCGTTCGCGCAGCGACTGGAGCATGTCTGCTCGATGCTGGAGCACGCGGGGGGGCGCGAGGCGGCGGTGGCAACGCTGGCGGCCGAGCAGTTGCGTTCGCTGGCCGGTGACGGGCACCAGTCCGAGACAGACCTCAAAATGGCGCTTGGACGGCTCGAGCGGCTCTCCGCACGCGCACGCGAAGAATTCCGCGGCCAAGGTCTGCTGGCCAGGGACCTCGTCGGCAGTCTCCGGGCCGCACTGGCCGATGCCGTCGACTCCCGCGCTACCTCCGCACCGGCGATCGAGGCTTCGACTTCGGCGGCACTCGAGATGCGCCGCGATATCGAGGAAGTAGAGCAGCGCTTCAGGAGCCTTTCCGGCACGACGGAGGCGATCAACCTCTCCGCGATCAATGCCGGCCTGATGACAGCACGCGCGGAGGCTGCCCGCGAAGCACTGGGCGTCCTTTCAGACTCGGTCCGTCAAAGCGCCGGTGTCTGCAGCGTGCAGATCGAGGCCTGCCGGAAGGCGCTTTCGGTCCTGTCCGGCGCGCTCGGCAGCCGTGTCGTGGGAGAGATCCAGGCGGCAGCAGGTGCATTCTTCGGTGGCCTTGACACGTGCTCCGCTTCGCTCGCAACGGCCTTTGAGCGCGAGAGCGGGTTGGTCATGGCGCAGGACGGCGTGTCGGACGCAGCCGAGACCATTTCCCGCATCATCCGGGAAAAGGGTCCGGCACTTGACGCGGCGGGCGACGTGGCCAATGGGCTTCAGCGTCTGGCTGAGGAAATCACGTCGCGCTTTCCCGGACGACCGCAATCCTGGCCGGACTTGGAAGACATCTTCGCGACCTATACGATGTCGCGTGAACGAGATGTCCATGATCGCCTTCTCGGACGTTCGGACCGGCAGGACGGTTCGGCGCCGAAGCCGGAGACTTCACTCGATGACATTCTGTTCTGAAATCGCGACCCGGCCGGACAGAGGCCAAGGCCTCCGCTCGCCCTGAAGTGCGTGATCTCGCGCCTGTTCGCACGCTCCAATGAGGCTAGTGAGCGCGACGGCGGCGCAGAAGACCGGCCGCCATTTACTGACCGGGCGATACGCCTGCGGTCCCGGTCGCATGGATGTCGGAGATCGGACCGTCGGGGAGATCGGTTTGGATCCTCCGTCTTTCCCAGCATGAGACACGAATCGCTTTCCGGCGCACGCAACAGGTGACGCAGCGTGAGCACACCGCAAGTCACTGATTCTAATAGCCCTCTTTCGCTGCGGCGCAGCGTATCCGGCATATTGACACGGGCCAACGATGGCGTAAGAAATTACAAGGCATGAAAAAAAATACAGATGCGCCAGAAGCGCGCACGCCGACCGTGGGAGGAATAACATGGCGCGCACAGCCAGGAGCCGCGATGGGGGGGACAGCCTCGCCATCCGCGCAGCCTGGTTGCACTATGCCGGCGGCCATACCCAGGCAGAGGTCGCCAAGCGCCTCGGCATCACCTCGGTAAAGGCCCATCGGCTTATCTCGCGTGCCAACGAGGCCGGGGCGGTGCGGGTGACCGTTGATGGCGACGTTGTCGAATGTGTCGAGCTGGAAACCCGCCTCGCCCGACACTTCGGGTTGAACTACTGCGAGGTCGTCCCCGACCTCGCTGAGGACGGAATGCCGATCCGCGCCCTCAGCACAGCAGGAGCCGACTTCATCGAGCGCGCCATCGAGAGCCGGTCGGCCAAGGTGATCGGCGTCGGCCACGGGCGGACGCTCGCCGCGGCGGTTCGCATGCTCCCGCGCCTCGACGCCAGTCATGTGCGCTTCGTCTCGCTCCTCGGCGGTCTGACCAGAAACTACGCGGCCAACCCGCACGACGTGATGCATCGTCTGGCCGAGCGGACGGGCGCGGCCGCTTTCGTGATGCCGGTGCCGTTCTTCGCGAACTCGGTCGAGGACCGTGAAGTGCTTCTCGCCCAGCGAGGTGTCTCGGAAGTCTTCGCCCTCGCGGCAGAGTCGGACCTGATGCTGGTGGGCATCGGCACGACAGAACCAGACGCCCAGCTTGTCGGGTCGCGGATGGTCGAGATGGCCGAGATCACCGAGGTGAGGGCGCGTGGCGGTATCGGCGAGGTTCTCGGCCACTTCTTCGATGCCCAGGGCGATGCGATCGAGACTTCGCTGACGCAGCGCACATTGTCCCTGGGGCTCGACGCCCTGAAGGGGCGGAACATCGTCGCCATTGCGGGCGGCGCGGAAAAGACCTGCGCAATCAGGTCTGTCCTGATGAGCGGCCATCTGGGCGGCCTCATCACCGACGAGCGCACGGCACATGCGCTCATTCACGACTTGCCGGACTGAGCGGCAGCAAAAGGGAGGAACGACCAGATGTATGAGAAAGAGAAGGGCCTGATCGACGCGTTCATGCGCGGTTCGATCAGCCGTCGCGGTCTTATCCGCGGCCTGTCCGCCATGGGGGTCTCGGCGGCCACGGCCGGCGTGCTCGTCAACATGGCGGCAACCCGGGCTCTGGCAGCCGATTTCGACTGGAAAAAGCACTCCGGGACAACGGTAAAGCTGTTGCTGAACAAGCACCCCTATGCCGACGCGATGATCGCCAACCTCGAGAACTTCAAGGCGCTCACGGGCATGGACGTTCAGTACGACGTCTTCCCCGAGGACGTGTACTTCGACAAGGTGACCGCGGCGCTTTCCTCGGGATCGAGCGAGTACGACGCCTTCATGACCGGCGCCTACATGACCTGGACCTACGGCCCGGCCGGCTGGACCGAGGACCTCAAGCCCTGGATCATGGACGCCGAGAAGACCAACCCACTCTATGCCTGGGAAGACATGCTCCCTGGCGTCCGCAACTCCTGCGCCTGGAACGGCGTGCCTGGTGGAGCCCTCGGCTCGGACGATGCCAAGCAGTGGTGCATTCCATGGGGCTATGAGCAGAACAACATCACTTACAACAAGCGGGTGTTCGAAGCGAATGGCATCGCGGTTCCGACCAATCTCGACGAACTGGTCGACGTCGCGGCGAAGGCCAAGGCGGCGATGGGCGGCGGCTACGGCATCGGCGTTCGCGGCTCGCGGTCCTGGGCCACGATCCACCCGGGCTTCCTGTCGGGTTACGCGAACTTCGACCAGAAGGACCTCAACGTCTCTGCCGACGGCAAGCTTTCGGCCGCGATGAACACCGATGTCTCGAAGGAGTTCCACCGCAAGTGGGTTCAGATGATCCAGGATTCCGGCGCGCCGGACTGGTCGACCCACACGTGGTACCAGGTCGGCACCGACCTCGGTGCCGGAAAGTCGGGCCTGATCTACGACGCCGACATCCTGGGATACTTCATGAACGGTCCGGGCAACGCCGAGGCGGGCAACCTTGCCTTCGCTCCGTTCAAGGCAAACCCGAATGCGGCAGCGCCCACGCCGAATATCTGGATCTGGTCGCTTGCGATGTCCTCGTTCTCGCGGAACAAGGACGCGGCCTGGCACTTCCTGCAGTGGGCATCGGGTCCCGAGCACGCTCTGTTCGGCGCACGCGAGATGGACTTCGTCAACCCGGTCCGCGCCTCGGTCTGGGCCGACGGTGCGTTCCGCGACAAGCTGTCGAACTCGTACTCGGGTTACGTCGAGATGCACGATGTCTCGGCACCCGGCGCGGCGATCAAGTTCACCGCGCAGCCGCTGTTCTTCGACCTGACCACCGAGTGGGCGGCGTCGCTTCAGAAGATGGTGGCCAAGGAAGTCCCGGTCGACGAGGGCCTCGACCAGCTCGCCGACAGCGTCAACGCACAGCTCAAGGACGCTGGCCTCGGCTGATCTCCCTGGCCCGCCCCCACTGTCCCCGGGGGCGGGCCACCCCCCGCCTTCACACTCCAGCCCCCCCGCAGGTCACCGGCGTTTCCGCGTTCCGACCTGGAAGGACAAGGATGCCATGACCGCCACCGCGACAGACCTGCCCCGCCGCCGCTTCCGGGTGAGCCGTCGGGTCCTGCCATACCTGCTGTCGCTGCCGGCGCTGCTAACCTGCATTGGTATCCTGATCCCGTTCTTCACCGCGGTACTCTATTCGCTTCAGCGCTACCGGCTGTCGCAACCCTGGGCGCGGGAGTACAACTGGGGTGCGAACTATCTGAATTTTCTCAGCGACCCGTCGTTCTGGAACACGCTGAAAGTGTCGCTGACCTACGCTTTTCTGACGGTCTCGGTCGAGCTTCTGCTCGGGCTTGGCATCGCTCTCCTGCTGCAGAAGCGGACGCGCGTGAACAACTTCATCTCGATCATGCTGCTGCTGCCGCTGATGACCGCCCCGGCGCTCGCGGCACTGATGTGGAAGCTGATGACGAACCCAGGCTTTGGCATCCTGTCCTACTTCGCGACGCTGCTGGGGATCGAGAACTTCAACTGGGCTTCGGACCCGCGGACAGCGATGCTGACCGTCGTGATCGTGGACGTCTGGGTCTACACGCCCTTCATCATGATCCTGCTGCTGGCAGGCCTGCGCTCGTTGCCGCGGCAGCCGTTCGAGGCGGCGGCGCTCGACGGGGTGCCGCGGCTCTTCGTGTTCTGGAAGATCACGCTTCCGATGCTCACGCCGTTCCTGCTCACGGCGACACTGTTCCGGGTGATCGAGTCGATCCAGCAGTTCGACATCATCTACGCGATGACCCAGGGCGGGCCTGGCGACAAGCTCACAGTCTTTCAGGTCGAGGCCTACCTGAACTTCTTCCAGTCGACCAACGTCGGCCGGTCGGCCGCGCTTCTGATGATCCTCTGGGCGATCACCTACGCGCTCTCGAACGTCTTCATCAAGCAATGGTTGCGCCTGCGTGAAAAGCAGCGCGGCGAAGCCTGAGGAGAGGCAGATGGAAACCAACTCGTTGCTCGAACGCGCCTTCCGCGCCACTGCCCTGACGGTGGTCTGTCTGTTCTTCATGTTTCCGATCGTCTGGATCTTCCTCATGAGTTTCCAGACGAACGAAACCATCCTGCGCGTTCCGCCCTCGGTGATCTTCGAGCCATCGCTGGTGAACTACAAAGGGCTTCTGACAGGTCAACTCGAGACCGCGGCGGGAAGCCTCAAGATCAACTTCATGGGCAACCTGTGGAACTCGGTGTTCCTCTCGACCGCTTCGGTGGCGGTCGGGCTTATCCTCGGTGTGCCGGCGGCCTACGCCTTCGCTCGGCTCAAGTTCCGCGGGTCGGAGGACATCGCGTTCACGCTTCTGTCGTTCCGCTTCGCCCCGCCACTCCTCGTGCTTCTGCCGCTCACGATCTACTTCCAGCAGATCGGGCTGGCGAATACCTACGGCGGGCTGATCTGGGTCTACCAGTTGATTGTGCTGCCGCTGATCCTGTGGATCGTGCGCGGCTACTTCGAGGACATCCCGGCTGACGTCGAATACGCCTACCGGATCGCCGGGCACGACTTCTGGTCGACCTTCCGGCGGATCGCCCTGCCACTGGCGGGTCCAGGCATCGCGGCGGCGGGCTTGTTGTCGTTCATCTTTGCATGGAACAATTTCGTCTTCGCGCTGGTGCTGGCAAGCGCCGACAAGCAGCCTGTCACCGTCGGGGCGCTGGCATTCGTCACCGCGTCGGGCATCCAGTACGGACAAGTCGCGGCTGGAATCGTTCTGTCGATCACGCCGACGCTCGCGCTAGCGCTGTATGCCCAGAGATACCTTGTCGAAGGTCTCTCGCTCGGCGCCGTGAAGGGATAGGCCATGTCGATCGCACTCAGGAACGTCTCGAAGTCCTTCAAGACCGAAATCGTCCTCTCTGGCGTGTCGCTTGAGGTCGCCAAGGGTGAAACCCTCGTCCTGTTCGGACCCTCCGGCGCGGGCAAGACCGTCCTGCTCCGGCTCATTGCGGGCGTGATCGAGCCGGACTCGGGCGAGATCCTGCTCGATGGGCGCGACATGTCGGGCGTCGAGCCGGAGGACCGAGGGATCGGCATGGCGTTCCAGAACTTCGCTCTCTTTCCACACATGGACGCCTTCGCCAACATTGCCGCTCCGCTGACGGCGCGACGCCAGTCGGCCTCGACAATGAAGCAGACGGTCGAGAAGGTCGCGAGGCTCCTCAAGATCGATCACGTGCTGCACCACAAGCCGAAGGAGTTGTCGAACGGCCAGAAGCAGCGCACCGCGCTTGCTCGCGCGCTCTCGGCGGCCCCGTCGATCCTGTTGCTCGACGACCCGCTCCGGAATGTCGACGCCAAGCTTCGCTTCGAGATGCGGCTTGAACTGCCGCGCCTTCTCAAGGACCAGAACGCCACGGTCATCTATGTCACGCAGGACTACAAGGAGGCCATGGCTCTGGGCCACCGGATCGCCGTCATGAACGGCCACGGGCTCCAGCAGATCGGCACGCCCGAGGAGATCTACAAGGCACCTGCGAACACCGAGATCGCCAAGCTTTTCGGCGATCCCGTCATCAATCTCCTAGACGTCCGGCCCGAGCGCCGCGACGGTGCCGTCACCGTCATGGTCTCGGATCACCCGTTCCGGCTTTCGGAGGACTACGCTTCGCAGGTCGGCCAGGACTGTATCCTCGGTTTCCGCCCAGAGGCCGCGCAGTTCGTCGCCGAGGGGGCGCCCGGCGCTATTCCGGTCGAGGTCGAAGCCGAAACACCGCTGAACGAGAAGACCGTGACACTGGTCCTTACGCTGAGGGGGCGGGAGATCATGACCTCCCGCCCAGCAGGGACGCCGGGGCCGGTGTCGGGCAAGGCACACATTGCCATCGATAGTTCGGCGGCCACCCTGTTCGATCGCGTCAGCGGGAAGAGGATCGCCCCGGTTCGCAGCATCGCCCGCAAGGAAAGCGTCGCATGACTGGCCAATTGCAACTCCGCCTCAAGGCGGTCGACAAGTTCTACGGACCGATCGGCCAGGGCGTCCACGCCGTCCGCGCGATCGACATGGATGTGCCAAAGGGCGAAATCGTCGCGCTCCTCGGGTCTTCGGGCTGCGGAAAGACTTCTACGCTGAGGATGGTGGCTGGCTTCGAAAGCGTGTCCCGCGGAACCATCGAGCTTGCCGGACGGCAGATTCACACGTTGCCTCCAGTCCGGCGGAATGTCGCCATGGCCTTCGAAGGCTACTCGCTCTATCCGACCGTCACGGTCCGCGAGAACATTGCCTTCGCGCTGAAGGCAAGGCGCCTGCCGACCGCCGAGGTCGCACGGCGGGTCGACCATGTTTCGGACATGCTAGAGATCACCTCGATCCTCGACCGCTATCCAACGTCGATCTCCGGCGGCCAGCAGCAGCGGGCAAGTCTCGCGCGCGCCCTCGTCCGCGACGCCGACCTGCACCTTCTCGACGAACCGATGGGCCAGCTTGAACCGCAGCTTCGGGCGCTCCTGCGCGGGCGGATCAAGCATTTCATCAAGGAGCGCGGACTGACCGCGATCCTCGTCACGCATGACCAGACCGAGGCAAACGCCCTCGCCGACCGCATTGCTGTCATGGAAGAAGGCATTCTCCA
This sequence comes from uncultured Rhodobacterales bacterium, assembly GCA_964579325.1. Classification (GTDB taxonomy): domain Bacteria; phylum Pseudomonadota; class Alphaproteobacteria; order Rhodobacterales; family Rhodobacteraceae; genus CAZOHN01. The sequence continues at coordinate 19,741 of CAZOHN010000001.1, read as the reverse complement.
GCAGTACGCCACACCGACCGAGATCAAGGAGCGACCTGCGAACCTGTTCACCGGCACGTTCGTCGGCGAGCCTCCGATGAACGTCTTTCCGGCGAAGGTGTCGGCTGAGGGCGGAGTCCTGAACTTCGACCTGAAGGGTGGGCAAGGCCTGAGGTATCCGACCGGCGCCTTCGCGGAGGCCGTCCAGGCGATGATCCTGCGGCACGGAGAGGTCGTGGTCGGCGTTCGTCCCTATGCGGTCCACCGCGCCGCAAGCGGTGCGGCCGCACTAGTCGTCGCGAACCAGTGGCTGGGCGACCAGACACACATCGCGGCGAGCTTCGCGGAACAGACGATCGTCCTCGTCGAGCATGATCGCGCCTTGCTTCGCGAGGGCGAGCGGATCGCGGTAGAGATCCGACCGCGCGACCTTCACATCTTCGACCCGGATTCGGGCCGGGCGCTAAGCCACGGGAACGAGCTTGCAGCATGACTTCGGGCGCCGGGGACATCCTGATCGGCATCGACGCCGGCACCTCCGTGATCAAGGCGGTTGCCTTCGACACTGCGGGTCGGCAGCTTGCCGTCGCCTCGGCGCCGAACCGCTACACGACGCGCTCGTCCGACGGGGCCGCATTCCAGCCGATGGGACAGACCTGGGACGATACCGCCGCGACGTTGCGAAAGCTCGGCGATGCCGTACCCAGCCTTGCGGCCCGCGCCCTGGCCGTTGCGGTCACGGCGCAGGGCGATGGGACCTGGCTTGTCGGTGCGGGAAACCGCCCCGTCACCGAAGGCTGGCTCTGGCTCGATGCCCGCGCTGCCCCGGCCGCCCGACGCCTCCGCGAGAGTGATGCGGACGCGGCGCGGTTCCACCATACTGGAACCGGACTCAATGTCTGCCAGCAGGGCACGCAGATCGCGCACATGGCGGCGACGACGCCGGAGTGGCTGACGCAGGCCGAGGTCGCCCTGCACCCCAAGGACTGGCTCTACCTGATGCTCACCGGCATCCGGGCGACCGACCCGTCGGAGGCGTGCTTCACATTCGGCGATTTCCGAACGCGCACCTATTGCGACACGGTGATCTCCGCACTGGGCCTCGAGCCACACCGCCACCTGCTCCCGGACATCCTCGACGGTAGCCAGCAGACGCATCCGCTGACGGACCAAGCGGCCGCCGCTACCGGGCTGCGGGCGGGTACGCCGGTGAGCCTCGGCTACGTCGATGTCGTCTGCACCGCCCTCGGTGCAGGTATCGTCACAGACACGCCCGCCGCCTGCACCGTCATCGGCTCGACCGGAATGCATATGCGCGCCATGCCAGCCGCCGATGTGCGCCTGAACGACGAGCGCACCGGCTATGTGATGTGTCTGCCGCTACCCGGCTATGCGGCCACGATGCAGTCCAACATGGCAGCAACGCTCAACATCGACTGGGTGCTGTCGCTCGCAGGTGACCTCCTCGGATCTTTCGGTCAGCCGCAGGACCGCGCGGCGCTGATCGCCCGCATCGACGGCTGGATGGCCGAAAGCCGCCCCGGCGCCCTGCTCTACCATCCCTACATCTCCGATGCGGGCGAACGCGGCCCTTTCGTGAACCCCGCCGCGAAGGCGAGTCTGATCGGCCTGAACCTCGCGCACCGCTTCCCGGATCTGGTGCGTGCGGTGATCGAGGGTCTCGGCCTAGCGGCCCGGGACTGCTACGCCGCCATGGGCGAGATGCCTTCCGAACTGAGGCTTACCGGCGGCGCTGCCCGGTCTGCGGCCTTGCGCGGCATCCTGTCCGCCGCCGTCGGCGCCCCCACGCGGGTCTCCGCGCGAGACGAGGCCGGCGCGGCCGGCGCGGCGATGATGGCCGCCGTTGCCACCGGCCTCTACCCAGACATGCACGCCTGTATCGCCAAATGGGTCACTCCCGCGCTCGGGCCACCCGAACCGTACGATCCCGATCTCACTGCCCTCTATGCCCGCCGCTTCCCGTCGTACCGTGCCGCGCGCCTTGCGCTCGAGCCGGTCTGGGAAGGTCTGGCCATCGCACAGGACCAGCCCGATGACTAAGGAAGTCGCGATCATCGGCGACCATTTCATGCTGCCCGAGGTGTTCGAGCGAAAACTCGTCGAAGCGTGCGGCGACCGGCTGTCGATCCGCACGCGAAAGGACAACTGGCCGGACGAGCCTATGGAGCACGGCTATGCGGTGGCGGGGATGGACGGTCTCAAGGAGTACTTCGGTACCGCTGAAGGAGTGGTGGACTTCATCGGCAATGCCGAAATTCTCGTCACACAGCTCGCGCCGATGTCGCGCGGCATGCTCGAGAGGCTGCCGAAACTGCAGATGATCGCGGTGTCGCGCGGCGGGCCGGTCAACATCGACATGTCGGCCGCCCGCGACCATGGCGTTCTCGTCGTCAACACGCCTGGTCGCAATTCGTCGGCCGTGGCCGAGTTCACGCTGGGGGCGATACTAGCCGAGACGCGAAAGATCAGGGTCGGCCATGAGGCGCTACGGTCGGGAACCTGGCGCGGAGATCTCTACCGTGCCGATGTTACCGGGCGGGAGCTCAGCGAGATGACGGTCGGCGTCATCGGCTACGGCAATATCGGGACGAAGGTTGTCAGACTGCTTCGGGCGTTCGGGGCGCGCATCCTCGTGAACGACCCCTATGTCCAGCTCGCACCCGAAGACGCGGCCGCGGGAGTCGAGTTGGTGAGCTTCGAACGTGTCCTCGCAGAGAGCGATATCGTGACGATGCACCCCCGCGTGACCGAGGAAACTCGGGGGATGATGAACGCCGAGGCCTTCGCGCAGATGAAACCCGGCGCCTTGTTCGTGAACACGGCACGCGGGCCCTTGTGTGACTACGACGCGCTGCTGACAGCCCTGACCGAAGGCCCTCTCGGCAGCGCGATGCTCGAGACCTTCGCGGTCGAGCCCGTACCGGCGGACTGGCCGCTGATGCAGTTGCCCAACGTGACGCTGACCCCACACATCGCGGGTGCTTCGATCCGCACGGTGACCTTCGCCGCAGAACAAGCCGCCGAAGAGGTCCGGCGCTACCTGTCCGGCGAACCGCCGCGCAACCCATGCTAAGGCGCCGATGGAGAGATTTCAGCCATGACAGACACGGTTGACCTGTTCATCGTCGGTGGCGGCATCAATGGTGCGGGTATCGCGCGCGACGCGGCGGGCCGAGGCCTTTCCGTGATGCTCTGCGAAAAGGACGACCTTGCGCAGGGAACCTCGTCGCGCTCGGGTAAGCTGGTGCATGGCGGCCTGCGCTATCTGGAGTACTACGAGTTCCGCCTCGTGCGTGAGGCCCTGATCGAGCGCGAGGTGCTACTGACCGCAGCACCGCACATCATCTGGCCGATGCGCTTCGTGCTCCCGCATTCGACCGACGACCGCCCCGCCTGGCTTATCCGGCTCGGCCTGTTCCTGTACGATCACCTCGGCGGACGCAGACGCCTGCCCGGCACCCGGACGCTGGACCTGCGCCGAGATCCCGAGGGTGCGCCCCTCAAGCCGATCTACACGAAGGGCTTCGAGTTTTCGGACTGCTGGGTCGACGACGCCCGCCTTGTCGTGCTGAACGCGCTCGACGCAGCGGCCCGAGGCGCGAGCATCCTGACCCGCACCGCCTGCACGTCCGCCCGGCGCGAGGGCGACCGCTGGCGCATCGAGATGACCGACACGCGGACCGGGGCCCGTCGCAGCGTCATGGCCCGCGCGCTGGTGAACGCTGGCGGCCCCTGGGTCAACGACATCATCGGGCGCGTAGCGGGGACAAACTCCACGCGAAACGTGCGGCTCGTGAAGGGCAGCCACATCATCGTTCCGAAATTCTGGGATGGGCCTCACGCCTACCTCGTCCAGAACCATGACCGGCGCGTGATCTTCATCAACCCCTACGAAGGTGACAAGGCCTTGATCGGAACGACCGACATTCCCTATGAGGGAGCGGCCGAAAAGGTTGAGGCGGACGAATCCGAGATCGACTATCTCATCGCCGCCGTGAACCGCTATTTTGCGCAGAGCCTCCACCGATCGGATGTCCTGGAGAGCTTTTCGGGCGTGCGTCCTCTCTACGACGACGGGGCCGGCAACCCCTCGGCCGTGACCCGAGACTATGTGTTCGACCTCGACACAGCAGGCGGCGCACCGTTGCTGAACATCTTCGGGGGAAAGATCACCACGTTCCGAAAGCTGGCAGAACATGCGCTGCAGCGGCTTGCCCCGCACTTCAGCGGCATGGGACGGGACTGGACGGCAACAAGCGTCCTGCCCGGCGGCGACCTGCCGCGTGGCGATGTCCCGGCCTTCCTGGACTCCCTGTGCACCGCATATCCTTGGCTGCCGCGCGATCTCGCCCGGCATTATGCCACGCTCTACGGCACGATGACCCATGATCTGATAGGAAAACGGCAAGGTCTTTCCGAGCTGGGACGTCAGTTCGGACCCCTCTTCTACGAAGTCGAAGCCCGCCACCTCGTGGCGCGGGAGTGGGCCGAGAGCGCCGAGGATATTCTCTGGCGCCGGACGAAGCATCGCCTGCACATGACCGGAGCCGAGCAGAGTGCCTTCACCGAGTGGTTCGAGACCTCCAATCTGGCGAAATCGGCATGACTCTTCCAGCCCGACCTGCGGACCTCGACGACCTCGCGCAGCTCTCAGCCAGGATCGGCGCGGACCCGTTACTGATCCAGGGGGCCGGCGGCAACACATCGGTCAAGGATGGCTCGACGATGTGGATCAAGGCTTCCGGCACGCTCCTGGCCGAAGCCCTGACGCGCGATGTGTTCGTTCCCGTCGATCTTGCGGCGATGCGCGCGTCGGTTGCCGCCGAGGAGGAGCGGGCCGACCAACCGGCGGACTTCGCCCTGGTTCGGGATGGTTTGCGCCCATCGATAGAGACCTCTCTCCACGCGGTCTTCCAGCAGCGCATCGTCGTTCACGCGCATTGCGTGAACACACTTGCCTACGCGATCCGCCTTGATGCCGAATCCGCGCTGTCGGCGCGACTGAATGCGTTCGACTGGGGCTTCGTTCGGTATGCCAAACCCGGCGCCAACCTTGCAGCTTCGGTCCAGAAGGTGCTTGGGCCGCAGACCGATGTCGTCGTCCTCGGCAATCACGGAATCATTGTCGCGGCCGAGACGGTGGCCGAGGCCGGCGCGTTGCTCGAACGCGTGGTCGCAGCGCTGCGGGCTTCGCCGCGGAGAGTTGCCCCGGACCTCCCTGTCCTTGCGTCGCGTGCGGGCGACGGTTACTCCCCGCTTCCGGCAGATCATCCGCTCCATACGGTAGCTCGCGTCCCGTCGCTGACGTCGGCTGCGCTGGCCGGCAGCCTCTATCCCGACCACGTCATCTTCTGCGGCGTCGGAGCCGTTGCGCTGGACCCCGACGAGACGCCGGCGCAAGCGGTTGGGCGACGGGGGCAGCAAGGGCTTCCGATGCCCGCCTTCCTCCTTGTTCCAGGGTCTGGCGCGCTGATCCGCGACGGGGCGAGCGATGGGGCGCAGGCTCTTGTGCGCTGCCTCGGCGACGTCCTTAGCCGCCTTTCGGACCGGTCGGAGGTCAACACCCTGACCTGGGCAGAGAACGCCGCGCTCCTCGACTGGGACGCCGAGAAGTATCGGCAGACGCTCGATGCCCGCTGATCCGCTGTTCCTCGGCCTCGACCTTGGCACAACCGGGGCGCGCGCCGTGGTGATCGACGCCGAGTCGCGCGTGGTCGCCTCGGGCCGTTCGGCCATGGCCGATCACGGGGCAGACTTTCGCGACCCCGCAGTCTGGTGGGCGGCCGCGAGAACGGCGCTCTCCGCCGCGCTGGATCAGGTCGACCCCCGCGCGGTGCGGGCCATCGCCATTGACGGCACCTCGGGCACGCTGGTTGCGACCGATACTGCGGGTGGGCCGGTCGGTCCGGGGCTGATGTACAACGACGCCTGCACCGACCGTTCGGTCCTTGATGCAATTGCGCGCGAGGCGCCGCCGACATCCGCCGCGCTGGGGGCCACGTCAGGCCTTGCACGGGCTATCGTTCTGGCGCGGCAACGTCCGGCGCGGCTTCTCCATCAGGCCGACTGGATCGCATTCCGGCTTTGCAACGTGGCGTTCACCGACACCAACAATGCGCTCAAGACCGGCTACGACCCCGAGGCCGGCCAGTGGCCGGACTGGATCGCCTCCACGGGTCTCGACATGAGACTCCTGCCTAGGGTACGCGAACCCGGCAGTGCTGTCGCGACTGTCTCGCCTGACATCGCCTCGGCCTTCGGGCTTGCGCCAGATTGCCGGATCGTTGCAGGCACGACGGACGGCTGCGCGTCGTTCCTTTCTACCGGCGCGACCGAGGCCGGTGAAGGTGTGACCGCCCTTGGAACGACGCTTACGGTCAAGGTGCTGTCGGACTGCCCGATCAACGCACCGCAATATGGCATCTACAGCCACCGGCTGCTCGGGCAGTGGCTTGCGGGTGGGGCCTCGAACAGCGGCGGCGCGGCGCTCCTCGCACACTTTCCGACGGATCGGATCGCGCTGCTTTCGGCAAGGATTGACCCTGATACTGACAGCGGCCTCGACTACTATCCGCTTCCAGGGATCGGCGAGAGGTTCCCCATCGCAAACCCGACGATGGCCTCCGTGACCGAGCCGCGCCCGGCCGATGAGGCTGATTTCCTCAAGGGTCTTCTCGAAGGGATCGCGGGCATCGAGGCGCTGGCGTACCGGCGCCTGCAGGAGCTCGGCGCGCCGACGCTCCGCTCTGTTCGCAGCGTCGGCGGCGGCGCACAGAACCCGGTCTGGGCGCGTCTGCGCGCGCGGCGCCTCGGTGTGGCGATGGTGCCCGCTCTGTCGGCGGAAGCCGCTTTTGGCGCGTCACTCCTCGCCAGACGGGGGGCCGGCCTGTGATGCCCGAGACGCTCCGCAGCCTCGCCGGCCGCTACGATGCCTTCCTCGTCGACCAGTTCGGTGTGCTGCTCGACGGATCGGCAGCCTATCCCCACGCGCCCGAGGCGCTCCGCTGGCTCGCTGCAACGGGCAAGTCTGTCATCCTTCTGTCGAACTCCGGCAAGCGTTCGGAACCGAACGCACAGCGTCTCGTCCGGTTGGGGTTCGACCGAACGAGCTTCCGGCTGGTCCTGTCGTCGGGCGAGGCTGCCCACAAGGTACTGCTGCACCGCAATCTGGCGTCAGGCACCCCTGTCTGGCTTCATGCGCGGGACGGCGACATGAGCGCTGTGGAAGGATTGCCGGTAACCTTGGTCGAGGACCCCGCCGATGCGGCATTCCTTATTCTGGCGGGGAGTCAGGCCGACACGATCGGCCTTGAATGCTACGCAGCATTGCTGGCCCTGGCAGCGGAGCGCCGCGTTCCCATGCTCTGTTCGAACCCCGACCTCGACATGCTGACCCCGCAAGGCCGCCGCCCCGGCGCCGGGCGGATTGCGGCCTTGTATCAGCGCCTCGGCGGGCCGGTCGAATTGGTTGGAAAGCCACACCCCCTGATTTATTCCGAGGCTGCGCGCCTCTTGCCCGGCGTGCCGCCCCGCCGCATCCTCTGCATCGGCGACAGCCCCGCGCATGACATCGCCGGTGGCCAGACGGCGGGCTTTGCAACGGCCCTCGTCCGCACCGGCATTCACGCGGCCCTCGACGATGACGCGCGCCGTGAACTTTGCAAGGCCGAGGGCGCGATTCCCGACCATGTCCTCGACCGCTTTGCCCTCGCGGAGGACTGAATGGCCTTCACGCTCTCGCTCAACACCAACCCGCTGGTGAACCGCTTCGCCGAGCCCGACGACCTCATTGACTGCGTCGCGCGCGACATGCGCATCCGCGACCTCCAGTTGACGCACGAATTCATCAACCCCGGCTGGCCCGCACCCGTGATCCGCCGCCTGACCCGGCAGATGGGCGCGGCACTGGCCCGCACGGGAGTCCGCATCACTTCGGGCATGACCGGACCCTATGGCCGTCTCAACCACTTCGGCCACCCGGACGCGGAGGTGCGCCGCTACTACGTCGACTGGTTCAAGACCTTCGCCGACATCATCGGCGACCTCGGCGGGCAATCGGTCGGGACCCAGTTCGCCATCTTCACGCGCCGCGACTACGACGACCCGGCGCGCCGCGAGGACCTCATCCGCATCGCCATTGATTGCTGGACGGAAGTGGCCGAGCACGCCAGAGCGGCAGGATTGTCGTTTTTATTCTGGGAACCCATGAGCATCGGCAGGGAGTTCGGCGAGACCATCCGCGCCGCCCTCGCACTTCAGCACCGACTGACCGCAGCGAAGATGCCCGTGCCGATGTGGATGATGGCCGATATCGACCACGGCGACGTGACAAGCCCAGACCCCGACGATTACGATCCCTACGCCTGGGCGCGGGCCGTGCCGACGGTCTCACCGATCATCCACATAAAGCAGAGCCTGATGGACAAGGGCGGCCACCGCCCGTTCACCGCCGAGTTCAATGACAAGGGTCGAATACACCCTGAACGACTTCTTGCGGCCTTTCGCGAGGGGGGTGGTCACGACAACGAGATTTGTCTCGAGCTCTCTTTCAAAGAGCGTGAGCCAAACGACCGGCAGGTCGTGCCTCACATCGCCGAGAGCGTGGCATTCTGGGCGCCGCACATTGACACAGGGGAGGCCGACCTGAACATCTGATCGGGTGCAGGGAGGAAGCCATGGGACAGACACAGAAACTCATCAACGACGGGGACCGGGCGGTGGACGAGATGCTCTCGGGCGTTCTGGCCGCGCATGCCCACCACCTCTGGCGACCGGACCATGCGCCGCGTGCAGTGGTCGCCCGGCATGGTCCGAGGCCAGGCAAGGTCGCGTTGGTGATCGGTGGCGGATCAGGCCATGAACCGACGTTCCTGGGCTTCGTGGGCAAGGGCCTCGCCGATGCCGCAGCAATCGGGAACGTCTTCGCCTCACCCCCGCCGCAACCCGCCTTCGACGCCGCGATGGCCGCGCAGGGTGGTGCGGGGGTACTGTTCATGTACGGCAACTATGCCGGTGACGTGATGAACTTCGACATGGCTGCCGAGATGCTCGAGATGGAGGGTGTCGAAGCGCGAACCGTGCTGACGACCGACGATATCGCCTCGGCCCCGGAGCGCGACAAACGCCGCGGAGTGGCCGGGAACGTCTTCATCTTCAAGGCGGCCGGTGCGGCCGCCGACCTGATGTTGCCGCTCGACGAGGTGGAGAGGCTGGCGCGGCACGCCAACGCCCGCACCTACACCATGGGGGTCGCTCTTTCGGCCTGCTCGCTGCCCCAGACCCGGCGACCGAACTTCGATCTGCCCGAAGGCGAAATGGAGATCGGCATGGGCATCCATGGTGAGCCAGGGGTGCGACGAGGGCCATTGAGGCCGGCGGACGAAGTCGTGGACGAGATCATGGATGCGCTCCTCGCCGAAATGGGCGCGGGACGGGGCGAGCGGGTGGCGGTTCTTGTGAATTCGTTGGGCGCAACGACGCTGATGGAGCTCTACATCCTCCACGCAAGGGTGGCGGAACGGCTGTCTGCGGCTGGACTCGTCGTTCACCGCGCGCTCGTCGGTCCGTACTGCACCTCGCTCGAAATGGCGGGGGCCTCGATCACGCTGATGCACCTCGACGATGAACTGACCCGGCTGATCGACCACCCCTGCGACTGCGCGATGTTCCGCCATGGATGACATGTTCGACACCGCCGCCCTCGCAGCGCTGTTCTCTGGCCTTGCCGCGCGGATGGCGGCAGAGCGCGACCGACTCTGCGCGCTCGACGGCGTGATCGGAGATGCGGACCATGGCATAGCGATGCAGCAGGGCATGGCGGCGGCTGCCGACGCCGTCGCCGCACTGGTCGCGCCAACCCTGCAGGACCAGTTCGCCGCGGCGGCCAAGGGGTTCCTGAATGCCGTTGGCGCTTCTTCCGGCCCTCTCTACGCCACGGCCTTCCTGCGCGCGGGCAAGGCCGCCGGACCGCGCGTCGACCTTCCCCGGGCGGAGGCGCTGCGTCTGATCGCAGCGATGGCCGAGGGGATTGCGCACCGGGGCAAGGCAGAGCAGGGGCAGAAGACGATGCTCGACGCCTGGGCGCCCGCCGCCGAGGCAGCCCTCACAGGACAATCTGCGGACGCCATTGCTGCTGCGGCGCAGGCTGGTGCGGAGGCCACTACCGGCATGGTCGCGACCCTTGGGCGCGCCGCGCGCCTCGGGGAGCGGAGCCTCGGCCACCCGGACCCCGGCGCTGTCTCGGCGGCGATCCTGGTTGCCGCGATGGCGCGGGCGTTCGGAGGGGAAGGTCAGACATGACGGCACCCGAAGTCTGGGTTGGAACCAGTTGGAAGATGAACAAGACGCTGGCCGAGGCCATGGCCTTTGCCGAAGGCCTCGCCGCGGCGGACTCCAGGCGTGAGCCTTCCATCCAGCGCTTCGTCATCCCGCCCTTCACGGCCGTCCGCGACGTCAAGGCGCGCCTTGCCGGCACCTCCGTCAAGGTCGGCGCGCAGAACATGCACTGGGACGACCACGGCGCCTGGACCGGGGAGATCTCGCCCGTCATGCTCGTGGACTGCGGTCTTGACCTCGTTGAGCTCGGCCATTCCGAGCGCCGGGAGCACTTCGGGGAGACTGACGAGACGGTAGGTCTGAAGGTTGCGGCCGCAGTCCGGCATGGCCTGATACCGCTGGTCTGCATCGGCGAAACCCTCGCCGACCGCGACAGCGGGACGGCCGACGACGTCCTCGCCCGCGAGGTTCGCGGCGCGCTGGGGCGGCTCGGGGCATCGCAAAGGGATGCTCCCGTCCTGCTCGCCTACGAGCCGGTCTGGGCGATCGGCGATCGGGGAATCCCCGCCACCGCCGACTACGCGGATGCGCGACAGGCGCGGATCCTCGACGTTGCTGCCGATGTCCTCGGCCGACGCGTTCCCTGCCTCTACGGCGGGTCCGTCAACGCGGGAAACTGCGCCGAACTGGTTCTCTGCCCGCACATCGACGGCCTCTTCATCGGCCGTTCCGCCTGGAATCTGGCCGGTTACCTCGACATCCTTGCGCGCGTCTCCGGCGCGCTCGAACCCTCGCTCTCCCCGTCGCGAAAGGACACGCCATGAAACTCGCCATCGCAGGTGACAGCGCCGGCGACGGGCTCGCTGCCCAACTCGCTCAGCACCTGAAGGATAGGCACGAGGTCGCTCTCCTCTCGAAGCCGCAGGACGGTTCGGAGGAGTTCTACGCCAACCTTGCCGACCGCGTCGCCACGGACGTCGCCGCCGGAACCTACGACCGGGCGATCCTTGTCTGCGGAACTGGAATCGGGGTCTGCATCTCGGCCAACAAGGTGCCCGGCATCCGCGCCGCGCATACGCACGACACCTACTCGGCCGAGCGCGCGGCGCTTTCGAACAACGCCCAGATCATCACGATGGGTGCGCGTGTGATCGGCGTCGAACTGGCCAAGGCGATCGCGGAGACATTCCTCGCCAACAGCTTCGACCCGCAGGGCCGCAGCGCAAGCAACGTCGCCGCAATAGATGCAGTCGATGCGAAGTATCACGGCCAGCCGTGATCGCAGAGTACGAAAGGACCGAACTATCAGAGAAGTGGTGCCGCAGAAGGGACTCGAACCCCCGACCCCATCATTACGAATGACGTGCTCTACCAGCTGAGCTACTGCGGCATCGGCGGGCGATCTAGCAGGCTTGGCGTGCGAGCGGTAGCCCTATTTTCCAACCTCGGCTGCAGGTTCTATGTCGATGACCTCGCCCTCCCCGGACGTCTCGTCCATCTGCCGGGGCGATCCAACGATCAGTGGGAGCATCTGCGCCTGGTTCGGCATCGAGGCTTCGCGCTCGGCCGGTTCGCGCCAGCTCAGGGTATCGAAGCCACCGCAGTTGTCGCACACGGGGGCCCAGTCCGACTGGATGTTGTGGCAGGTATCGCAGACCCATTGCGGCCCCCGCGGTGCGGTGAGCGCGCGGGCGAGCCACCCGCGCACGACCGCGTCGTCGGCACCCTCGCCCCTTTCGATCGCAGCCATGATCGTCAGCGTCCGCTGGGTCGGGTGGCTGGTGGCCAGGTCGCCCAGTGCCCGGCGCGCCCCGGGGAAATCCTCTGCCGCGATGTTGAGCTCGGCCAGAAGCAGCTTGGTCTCTTCGTGATCGGGCCGGATCGCGGTCAAGGGGCGGAATCTTTTCAGTCGAGCCGTTGGCGTCTCGTTCGGTTCGATTTCGGCGAAGGCTGCCGCCAGATCGGGATGCGGTTGCGCCTCCCATGCCTTCTTCAGCACGCGGACCGCATACTTTGGCTTGCTGTCTCGAATATAGCTGCGCGCCGCCATCGCCGCGGCCGGGATCAGGTCCGGTGAGGCGCGGTTGGCGGCAATGGCCGCCTCTCGCGCTTCGATCGTGCTGCCGTCGTCAAACACCACCTTGGCCTCGGAGAGCGCAAGCAGCGCGTCGCGTCGGCGGAACACGTCGCGGGGCAGTGATCCTGACCGCAGCTTGGCGCCGAGCGTTCCGCGCGCGCCCTTCCAATCGCCACCGCTGGCTTGAAGCTTGAGGAGGATGTCCTGCGTCTCTTCGTGCCTGGGTTTCAGTGCGAAAGCCTTCTCCGCAAGTTTCAGTGCCGTCGCCGTATCGCCGTCGGCCAACCGCTGCTTGAGGATGCCGCGGACACCCACAAACCGGGTGCGGTCGTCGGCGAGGAGCCGCTTGTAGGCGGTCTCGGCGGCAGTCGTGTCGCCAGCCACCTCGGCGGCCTGGGCCGACAGAAGGTTGGTCAGGTCCGGACGGCCCAAAAGCCGTTCCGCACGGGCGGCCTTCGACATTGCGAGCCGTCCCTCGCCCGACGCGATGGCCATCATGCCCTCGGCAAGTGCATCGAATCCACGCCGCTCCCGATTGCGATCGAAGTAGCGTGAGATCGCGGTTTCATCGCCGCTGAGGAATTTGAACACCGCAACCGCGAGACCAAGGAGTTTCAACACGATCCAGACCATGGCCAGCAGAAGTACCCCGGCGATCACTGTCTGCAGCGGGCCGAGGTTGAACTCCCACCCTGCGACGGCGATACGAACGCCCCCCTGCATCTCCATCAGCACCCCGGCACCAAGTGCCAGAGCGGCAACGGCAGCGACGAAGAGCGCTATCTTCACGAAGGACCAGATCATCCTTGCCTCCTCAATTCGTCGTCATCGCCGCTGCAAGGCCGGCCGCCGCGTCAAGTGACGCGGCCCGTTGCGCGGCACCCGCCTGCCAGGAGGCGATTGCGGCCTGCCCCGGCTCCGGCAAGGCGCCCAGCAGCGCAATCACGTCGACCAGGCGACCTTCGCGCAGGGCCGCCTCAGCCCTCGAAAGGACCGCGTCCGGGTCATCGCCTTCGCGCGGCTCGAGCGAACGCGCGCCACTCTGCGACTGGAGGAAGGCGAACACACGGTCCATCGCGCCCTCCGAGTCGTCGAGACGAGCCCGGATCGAGGCATCGAGGGCCGCACGCGCCGCGTCGGGAAAGGTTCGCAGCAGTTCGGGCAGCGTGGGTACTCCCGTTGCCGCAACGGAGGCCAGCGCATCCGGGGCTGGAATCCCGCGCGCGGCGCTGAACTCCGCAAGCGGGCCGTCGAAGGGTCCGCCGCCTTCAAGTGCGGCCTGCACCAGCGAAAGCGCGGCGCGAGCGGTGGCGGAGCGGGCGGCGTCCGCGGCCTCGTCCTGCATCGCCTGTGCTTCCGACGCAAGCGCGGCCAGCCTCTCCTCCGCCTCGCCTGTCAAGCGTTCGAGTTCGGACGCCATTTGCGCGGCCACTGCGTTCTGGGCCTCGACTGCGGCGCGGAGCTCGGCAAGTTCGCTTTCATATGCGGATGTATCGACTGCGACGGATCCCTGAGCAGTGGGACGGCGTTCTGCCGCGGTCAGTCGGGTCTCCAGACCGTCAATCTGCTCGCGAATCGACCCAATTTCTGCCGAACTCGCGTCTAGCCGCCGGGAGATCTCCGCTTCGAACTCGACCAGTTGCGCAGAAAGCCCGCCGGTTTCCGCGCCCGCGACCGCTTCGCGCAGCGCCGCCACCTCGTCAGCGAGTGTCACCACCCTCTCCGACTCGGAGTCGATCCTGGCTGTGACAGGTGCGATCACAGCCGAAACGTCCGGCATGACCGGAGCCTGGAACATCGAGGGATTGGCGACATAGACGCCACTCACCGCAGCAAGGGCAACGAGAGCACCCCCGACGAGACCGCCAGCAAATCCCCGGCCCGAGCCGGACGCCTGCGGCGGGCCAGGTGCGGGCGCGACAGAAGCAACGAGGGTGTCCCGTTGAGGGTCGCCCTCGGCAGGGCCGGCCGAAGGCTGATCGAGCGGTTCTCCGTCGGTTTCAGTGGCATCAGTTGGGGCTTCGCGATTGCCGGAAGCCAGTATCTCCGGCGCAACCTCCTCCCTTGATGACCCTACAGAAGCTGGCTCAGAAAGGAGGAGGGGTGCGTCCGCCTGGGTTCGTTCGGTCGCTTCGCCTTCGCTGCCGGATGCTTCCGGAAGCAATTCCCCGGGTTCCATCGCCTCCTCGGGGGAGACCGGCTTCTTCGATCGCGCCACCGCGTTGCTCCTCTTCAAGCGTCAGCTTCCTGCCGGCACCGTTCGCGTGAGCGCCATACCGGAACCTTAGCGGCCGCCCGCTGCTGTCTCAAGGCGAGTCGGCCGCCGACAGCAGCGCCTCGCAGAGCGACTCCTGGTCCGGTCGGTCCGCGACTGCGATCACCCTGCCGAGGCCCGTGTCCCAGGCTGCCGCCACAGCCGGGCTGAGGGCCGCAATTCGGAGAGGAGCGCGCAGGCGCACGGAGCGGAGTCCGGTCACAAGGCGCCGGGCCGAGTTCGGCGAGAAGAGGGGAAGTAGCACTGGATTCGAACCCGCTAGCAAAGCCTCTGCACCAGGACCCAGCGGGATCGCGCGCTGCTCGTAGACGACGAGCTCCCGGCAAGGAACACCGGCCTCCGAAAGCCGGTGCGCAACGCCCCCACGGCTCTCGCGGCCGCGGTAATGGACCAACGGGCCGATTTCTCCCGCATCTAGGATGGCAGCCACAAGCGAGTCGGCATCCCGGCCGCCAACCATTGGCGCGAATCCCGCCACCCGGGCAGCCTCGGCCGTACGCTCGCCCACACACCAGGCACGCAAGGCGACATTCGTGTGCGACAGTGCCGAGACCGCGTTGGCAGAAGTGAAGACGGCACCTGATCCGCCCTCGCCACTAAACGACGTTGGATAGAGCGTGATTCCCGTCACCGGTGCGATGACGATCGGAGCGCCCTGACCGACCCGCGAACGCCAGAGCCTGGCGAACCGCTCCGAGTCCGGCTCGGGGCGCGTCAGGAGGAGCGTGTACGGCAGGGCCTGTTCTCCCGGGATTGTCGCGGCACTTCCCCGGTGTTAGCTGCGGACTGTCCCCATCGCAACGCATGCCATGACCCGTCCGCTCACCTTCCTAGGCCTAGAATCGAGTTGCGACGACACCGCGGCGGCCGTGGTTCGCCACTTTGCCGCACAGGGTCCCGAGATTCTGTCGTCGGTTGTCGCACCGCAGACCGATCTGCATGCGGCCTTCGGCGGAGTGGTGCCCGAACTCGCCGCGCGGGCGCACGCCGAGAAGCTCGACCTCTGCACCGAGGAGGCGCTGACCCAGGCAGGTCTGGCTCTGGCCGACCTCGACGGGATCGCCGTGACGGCCGGGCCGGGGCTCATAGGTGGCGTCCTGTCGGGGGTGATGTTTGCAAAAGGCCTGGCGGCGGGGAGCAGCTTGCCGATCGTGGGTGTGAACCATCTTGCCGGGCACGCCCTGACGCCGAGGCTGACCGACCTGATTGGCTTTCCCTACCTCATGCTGCTCGTCTCCGGCGGACATTGCCAGTTCCTGATCGTTCGTGGTGCCGAGGACTACACCCGCCTCGGGGGCACGATCGACGATGCACCGGGCGAGGCCTTTGACAAGACGGCCAAACTGCTTGGCTTGCCGCAGCCGGGTGGTCCCGCGGTCGAGTCAGTTGCCGCTCAGGGTGACCCGGAAGCGATCCCTTTTCCGCGCCCGCTGCTCGACCGACCTGGCTGCGACATGAGCTTTTCCGGCCTCAAGACGGCACTCGTTCGGGCTCGCGACGAGGCCGTCGCACGGGACAGTGGCTTGAAGCCGCAGGTCCGCGCTGACCTTTGCGCGGGTTTTCAGAAGGCAATCGTGGATGTCCTGCGCGAGAAGTCGCGGCGCGCGACAAGTCTCTACCTTGCCGAGAACCCGTCCTGTCCGGCCTTTGCAGTCGCCGGTGGCGTGGCCGCGAATGGCCCGGTGCGCGCGGCGCTGGAGCAAGTGGCACGAGACGCGGGCGCTCGGTTCCTCGCGCCGCCACTGCGGCTGTGCACCGACAACGCCGCGATGATCGCCTGGGCGGGCATCGAGAGCTTCCGGCATGGCCATGTCGATGACCTGTCGCTTTCGGCCCGGCCGCGCTGGCCTCTGGACAAGTCCGCACCCGCCTTGATCGGTGGCGGGCGCAAGGGCGCTAAGGCATGACGCGGATCGTGGTTCTGGGTGCGGGGGCGTTCGGTACGGCGCTTGCCATCGCTCTCGCCGGAGGCAGCGCAGAAATCGACCTGCTCGTCCGAGACCCCAATGAGGCCGATCGCATCGCGAAGTCGCGCGAGAACCGTCTCCGGCTTCCAGGTGCGCCGATCCCTGCGGCCGTGTCGGTCACGTCCGAAACGTTCCGGCTGGCGGGTGCAGATGCAATCATCCTCGCCGTGCCGATGCAGTACCTGGCCACGGCGCTCGAAGGAGCATTGCCTTATGTCGGCGCCGCCCCACTGGTCGCGGCCTGCAAGGGAATCGATCTTGCCACGCTCCGCGGCCCGACAGCTGTCATTTCCGGGCTTCGACCTGCCGGGTCGCTTGCTGTCCTGACAGGTCCGAGCTTTGCCACCGACATCGCACGCGGGCTGCCCACCGCGCTCACGCTTGCCTGTGCCGACCGGGATATGGGACGACGCCTCCAGTCCCTGCTCGCCTCACCCACGATCAGGCTCTATTGCACCACGGATGTGATCGGCGCCGAACTCGGCGGCGCCCTCAAGAACGTGGTCGCCATCGCCGGCGGCGCCTGCATCGGCAGTGGCCTGGGGGAGAGCGCCCGGGCCGCACTCATGACCCGCGGGTTTGCCGAGATGCGCCGCCTCGTCAGCCACTTCGGAGCGCGAGAGGAGACCCTGTTCGGCCTCTCGGGGATGGGCGACCTCGTCCTCACCTGCACGTCCGCACAATCGCGCAACTTCCAGCTCGGCCTTGCGATGGGTCGTGAGGAACCTTTCGACAGGACCGTTACCGTCGAGGGTGTCCTCACCGCCAGAGCCATCGGCCGGATTGCGCGGCGCGACAGCCTTGATCTGCCGGTCAGTACCGAGGTGGCGCGCCTCGTCGAGGGCAGCTATAGCGTTTCGGACGCACTCAAGACGCTGCTCGCCCGGCCCCTCAGGGAGGAATGACATGCCCCTTTTTGCACTGATCTGCCTCGACAAACCTGGCAGACTTGACGTCCGCAAGGCAAACCGCGACGCGCATCTGAGCTATATTGCTGACACAGGCTGCGTGGTGCAGGCCGGTCCTTTTCTCGACGGAGGCGGCGATATGTGCGGTTCGCTCGTGGTCATCGATCGTCCCGACCGGGCAGCGGCTGAGGCGTGGGCGTCCGGTGACCCCTATGCAAGGGCCGGATTGTTCGGAAGCGTCGACGTTCGGGAATGGAAGAAGGTGATCGGGTGAGTTTCTGGTTGTTCAAGTCCGAGCCGGACGCCTTTGGCTGGCAGGAGCAGGTCGCGGCCGGGAGTGCGGGCGAAGACTGGACCGGAGTGCGCAACTACCAGGCCCGCAACTACATGCGGGCGATGAAAGTGGGCGACCTCGGGTTCTTCTATCACTCCAATATCGGCAAGGAGGTCGTCGGGATTGTCGAGGTGATCCGTGAAAGTGCGCCGGACCCCACTGCGGACGACCCCAAATGGGACTGCGTCCGGGTGCGCGCGGTCGAGCCGATGCCAAAGCCCGTAAGCCTCGACATCATCAAGTCCGTTCCCGGTCTGTCGGACATGGTGCTCGTGAAGAACTCACGCTTGTCGGTTCAGCCCGTGACCTCGGGGGAATGGGCGGCCATCTGCGCCATGGGCGGCCTGTAGCCAGACGCCCTGACCTGCGGCATAGTTGCGACGGCAGATTGGGAGGCCTGGGATGGAAATCCTCAGCGTGATCTTGGCGGCTGCGGCTGCCTGGGTGTTCGGCGCGATCTGGTACATGGTGCTGAGCCGGAGCTGGATGGAGGCGCAGGGCATTGACGAGAACCAGATTGATCGACGAAATCCGCTACCCTACGTGATGAGTTTTCTTCTGTTGGTGGTCGTGGCCGGCATGGTCCGCCACGTGCTGACGATGAGCGGAATCACGGCACCGGGCGCGGCGATCCTTTCGGGGCTGGGGCTTGGCGCGTTCGTTGCGGCACCTTGGGTGGCAATGGGAGTGCTCTATTCTAACCGTGGGGTATCGCTGATCTGGATCGACGGGCTCTACCCGGTGATCGGCTGCGCGATCATCGCTCTGGTTCTGGCCTTGTTCTGAACGGCTGCAGAGCCCCGGAAATAGCCGAGGGGTCCCGACCCCCCGGGACCCCTCACTTCCCCACGCGGAAACCCCGAAGAGGGGCGCACCACCACGTGAACGCTATGAAGGTCCCGGTCGTCCTGACCGTTGAGCTGTGATTAGCCCAAGATGCCGAGTCGCGCAAAAGCATTGCTCTGACAATCCGACACAAATGCGAACGCCCGCGCGGGTGGCGCGGGCGGCGCATCAGGTCTGGGCGATGTCAGCCGTAGACCTTCTCCTTCCCGAAATGCTTGGTAAGCATGTAGTAGACGACGGCGCGGTACTTGTTGCGCTCGGACTTCCCGTAGGTCTCGAGCACCGCGTTGATCGCGGCCATCAGCTCGGGCCCATCCTTCAGGCCCAGCTTCTTGATCAGGAAATTGTTCTTCACGGTCTCAAGCTCGGAGGGCTGCGACCCCGCCACCGTTGCCGAGTCCGCGTTGTAGATCGCCGGCCCGCAGCCGATCACGACCTTGGTCAGAAGGTTCATGTCCGGCGTCATGTTGCATTTGTTCTTCAGATCGTCCGCGTATTTCGCGATCAGTTCGTCGCGCTTACCCATCGGCTTGTCTCCCGCCCAGTTGCTTCACTTGCACTTACCCCATCCGTCCCTCGGACTCGCGGCGGGCGGAGGATAGGCAGGCTTGACCGTGTTTCAAAGGGAAAACCGCCCGCGGTTTCCCCGCGGGCGGTCCCTGTGGCGACTACGCGCCAAATCGTCAGTACCGGTAGTGCTCGGGCTTGAACGGTCCTTCGGTAGTGACCCCGATGTAGTCGGCCTGCTCCGGGCGCAGCTCGGTCAGCTTGGCACCAATTTTCGCAAGGTGAAGCCGGGCCACCTTCTCGTCGAGGTGCTTTGGCAGGACGTAGACCTTGTTCTCGTAGACGTCGGCCTTGGTCCAGAGCTCGATCTGCGCAAGTACCTGGTTGGTGAACGAGGCCGACATCACGAAGGACGGGTGGCCGGTGGCGTTGCCGAGGTTGAGCAGACGCCCCTCGGACAGAAGGATGATCCGGCTACCCGAAGGCATCTCGATCATGTCGACCTGATCCTTGATGTTCGTCCACTTGTGGTTGCGCAACGCGCCCACCTGA